>NZ_LYXE01000092.1 GCF_002532075.1 Candidatus Chloroploca asiatica
CCTTCAAATCGACTAACCAGAGTTGCAAGACCGACTCATCAAAGCGCTTGATTAACTGGCACAGCACGGCATTGACCCCGCCAAACCCAAACGAATTGGACATCGCAACTTGCAGGTGCGCCGGACGAGCCGTGCCTGGCACATAGTCAAGGTCGCACTCTTCATCAGGCTGGTCAAGGTTGATCGTGGGTGGGATCAGGCCATGCTGCAACGTCAAGATCGTCGCAACCGCCTCGACGGCGCCAGCCGCCCCGGTGAGGTGCCCAAGCATTGACTTGTTGGCACTGATGGGCACATTGCCGGCATACTCCCCAAAGACCTGCTTGATCGCCCGCGTTTCGGCCAGGTCGCCAGCCGGTGTAGCAGTGGCGTGGGCATTGATATAGTCGATCTGTTGGGGATCAAGGCGAGCGTTGTGCAACGCACGGCGCATCGCACGCACTGCGCCATAGCCATTGGGGTCAGGCGCAGTGACGTGGTAGGCATCGGAACTGGCCCCGTACCCGAGCAACTCAGCCTGAATGGGGGCACCCCGGCGACGCGCACTCGACATGCGTTCGAGCACCAGCACGGCGGCACCCTCGCCGAGTACAAAGCCATCGCGGTGTACATCAAAGGGGCGCGAGGCATGCTTCGGGTCATCGTTGCCCTGAGTGGTCAACGCCCGAATCACCGCAAACGCACCGATCGTGAGCGCACTAATCGGTGCTTCGGCCCCACCAGCAAGCATTATCTCGGCGTCACCCCGCCGAATCACCTCGGCCGCCTCACCAATCGCCTGGGCACCGGCGGCACAGGCGGTACAAACCGCCGAGGTATAGCCACGCAACCCAAGCTGGATCGCAACCTGGCTTGAGGGCATATGGGGCAGCGCCGACGCAATAAAAAAGGGACTGATCTTCATCCCGCCGCGTTGCAGCAGCGTCGCCGAAGCCTGCTCGATCTCCTGCATCGAACTAGTACCACAGCCAATCAGCGTACCGATCTCCTCACTGGCCGCCGGGTCAATGCGCAGATTCGCCGCCGTGACCGCCATATGCGCAGCCGCAACGGCGAACTGACTCGAACGCGAAATACGCCGGGCCTCTTTCGCATCCATAAAGACCTGCGGCACAAAATTGGGCACCTGGGCGGCAATTTGGCACGGGAACTGGCTCGCATCAAAGTGGGTAATCCGCGTTACCGCACTCTGCCCACTACTCAAGCCCTTCCAAAACGGAGCCAACCCGATCCCAAAAGGCGAAACAACGCCCATCCCAGTCACGACAATCCGGCGGTCTTCTTCCTCTTCATCCAACCCGAGTGGCAACGGGGCGGTGATGGGCGCATCCTCAAGAACCTCGGCCAGCAATTCATCAATCCGGGCCTCAAGGTCACTGGACGCCGTCGAACGCACCAGACTGAGCAACTCGGCACGCAGGGCCGCTCGCCGATTCGCTGACATCTGCGCCATAGTCAAGTCCTGGCTTATACGCGGAAACGTCTAGATATGATACCACGCGGCACGAGAGCCTGCAACGCGAGGGCGTACCCGGTCAGGGCGATTGCATCATACGAAACCGGATACAAAAAGACGCGCTATCAGGGCACCCGCAAGGGGTGCCCCTACCGGCCGGGGGCCGAACCCGGTGTACGGGCACCCCTTGCGGGTGCCCTGGCGGGTGCATTCACGGAAGATGCAATCGCCCCACCTTACCCGGTTACGGCAAAGAGCAGGCCCGCTTCGCACGCCAATTCACCATCAACGGTGGCCCGTCCGCGGCCTTTGCCAATGCCACGGCGCAGTTTGTCAAGGGTCACTTCGAGGCGCAAATGATCGCCGGGGCGCACGACGCGCTTGAACCGGCAATCATCAATACCCGCAAAGAGCACCAGTTTATCAGCGTAGGCCGGCAGACTCATCACCGCCAGAGCACCAGTTTGCGCCAGCGCCTCAACAATCAACACCCCGGGCATCACTGGATTATCGGGGAAATGGCCTTGAAACTGCGGCTCATTGACCGTGACCAGTTTCTCGCCTACCGCCCGTACCCCGGCCTCGAGTTCGATCACCCGGTCAAGCAAGAGGAACGGGTACCGATGCGGCAAAATTGCCATAATCTCTTGTATCGTTAGCACGGGCCTTGATCCTTTCTGTATTATGTCGTGTTGAGACCCCATCGCTGCCGTCCCATCGCCACCGCGCCCCCACCCCATCGCCACCGCGCCCCCACCCCATCGCCACCGCGCCCCCACCCCATCGCCACCTGGATGACCTGGTCGCCGTCCCATGGCCGTAAGGCCGAAGCACGCGCCCCATACGCTGCGCTTCGTGCCTACGCCTCCTCTGGCGCGTGCTTCGGCCCTACTACGTCGTCCCATGCCGTCCCCGATGCCCGCCGTGCCGTCCCCCGTGCCACCGGGTCATCCCCGATACCCTATGCCGTCTCGTCCGCACGGTACCGCTTCGGGATGTGACACATGCAATTGCTTCGCCCCTACTAGATCTCCATGCTAGAATAGAAGAGAACTAGTTGATATGATGATCTGGAACACACGCCGTGTGAGGTAATAGAATGCAACAACGTAGTGGTGGTGGTGGTTGGATCGGTTGGTTGATTTTTCTCCTTGTCATCTTTGGCTCGCGTTTTCTTCCGCCTGTCGCCCAGTGGCTTTCACAGGTCACTGGTTTCTCTATTACAACACCGATGCTGATCGGGGTTCTGGTTGGGCTTGGCGTGCTGGTGAGCATTGTCAGTTCAATCATTCAAGAGACGAATAAGGAGCAACCCCCTGGCAATGGGATGCCACCAATGCCAACCGGCCAACCGCGGCGCGGCGCGGCCAACGGGCCGACGATTTCGGTTCCACCAACGTCGGCATCGTCACCCTTTCCCGCTGCGCCCCACAGTGGCTTGCCGCAGGCACGTTTACCAAGTGGAGGGCCGCCACGGTTGAAGCCGCCTCAGTTCGAGCCAATTATTGATCCACGGGTGCTGGTCATTGGCATTGTTGGCCTTGTCCTTATGGGGGGCGTCTTTGTGTTGCTTTTCCTTGTTGCGCCAGCCATTCCGTAACAACAATCCATGTATGGTGATCTATGCAATCGTATGATCCTTTTGCCCGCTACTACGATGCCGATTTTCGTGAATACCGCGACGATGTGGCCCTGTATCACGAGTTCGCCCGCCGTACAGGTGGCCCACTGCTTGAGTTGATGTGTGGCACCGGGCGCGTGCTGGTGCCGCTTGCCGAAACTGGCTACACGATCACTGGCGTCGATAGTTCAGCCGCGATGCTTGCCATTGCCCGCGAACAACTCGTCGAGGCCGAATTGACCGCCCAGACAACCCTGATCCAAGGCGATGTCCGTGATGTTCACTTGCCCACCAACCATTTTAGCCTGGCTTTCATCGCGATCAATTCGTTTATGCACCTCGAACGGGTCGGTGACCAATTGGCCTGCCTGAATACGATGCGCAAAGCGCTAACCCGGCGTGGCCTGCTGATCCTCGATCTCTTCAGCCCCGATCCCGCCGAGATCATGCGCGAGGATAATCGGCTTGTCCTTGACCGTGCGTATCATCTCGATGGCCGTTATGTGCAGAAGTTTGTCGCCATTGATAGCGACTATGCTTCGCAAGTGAGTCGCGTCACCTACCTCTACGATGAAACCGATCCACAGGGGCAGGTGACACGACGGACGATGCAGTTCACGATGCGCTGGTTGTACCGCTTTGAACTGGAACACTTGCTGGCCCGAGCCGGTTTTGTGGTGCGGCATATCTATGGCTCGTATGAGCTCGATGAGTACGCCACAGGTAGCCCACGCCTTATTGCGGTGGCGAGTCCGGCCCGCGAACCCTAGCATACGTCGTTAACGCATCAGATTTTTCAACATCTGAACATCTGATTCAACCATCATCTGTACCAGTTCAGGAAAACTCACTTTGCGCTTCCAGCCGAGTTTAGCCTGCGCTTTCGCGGGGTCGCCGATGAGCAGATCGACTTCGGCAGGGCGCATAAACCGGTCGTCCATGACCACATAATCCTGGTAATCGAGATCCACCGCCCCAAACGCCAGTTCACAGAACTCGCGCACGGCATACGTTTCACCCGTTGCCACAACATAATCATCGGGCGTATCTTGCTGAAGCATCAACCACATTGCTTCAACATAATCCCCGGCAAAGCCCCAGTCGCGACGGGCATCGAGGTTGCCCAGGCGCAATTCATGGTCGAGGCCGAGTTTGATACGTGCTGCGCCATGGGCAATTTTGCGCGTCACAAATTCGAGGCCACGCCGGGGGCTTTCGTGGTTAAAGAGAATGCCACTGCTCGCGTGCAGATTGTAACTCTCGCGATAGTTGACCGTGATCCAGTGGCCGTAGACTTTGGCGACACCGTAGGGGCTACGTGGGTAAAATGGCGTTGTCTCGGTCTGCGGCACCTCGACGACTTTGCCAAACATCTCACTGCTGCTGGCCTGATAAAACCGGATCTCGGGATCAACCAGACGCACCGCATCAAGCACCCGCGTCACCCCGAGCGCCGTAGTCTCGCCGGTAAAGACCGGTTGCGCCCACGAGGTCTGCACAAACGACTGGGCCGCTAGGTTATAGACTTCACTCGGACGATATTCGCGCAACAGGTTGATCATCGAGATCTCATCCATCAGATCACCTGTGGCAAGCGTAATGCGATCCTGAATATGTTGAATGCGCTCGAAGTTGACCGTGCTCGAACGCCGGATCATCCCGACAACGTCATAACCCTTTTCAAGCAGTAGCTCAGCTAGGTAACTGCCATCCTGCCCTGTAATCCCTGTAATCAACGCCCGCTTCTTGGCCATGCTTTTCATTTCCTTTCAAACGAAGCTTCGTGCGGTATCAGTATACACAACATCATGTGCTATAGTGTACCATCACTGGCATTTTGCATTTCTGGGGAAGCGGAGGGTGGGCGTGCGATTGCCCGTCGGGGCGAAGCACCCGCCCCTGCCGCATCCCGAAGCTGCAGCGTGATCGCGGGCGGGTGCTTCGCCCCTACTGACGTTCATGAGGTAGTCATGTCCAAGCATACACAGGGGCTGAATCCCGCCCAACGACAGGCAGTCGAGGCAACTGCCGGGCCGGTGCTCGTTCTGGCCGGGCCGGGGAGCGGCAAGACACGGGTGTTGACACATCGCATTGCCTATCTGATCAATGAGGCTGGGGTCGATCCGTTTCATATCCTGGCGGTGACGTTTACCAATAAGGCCGCCCGTGAGATGAAAGATCGCCTCCAAGCGTTGATCGGCCCCGATGCGGCGCAGGTGCTCTCGGCAGGCACCTTTCATAGCCTCTGTGCGCGCTTCCTCCGCAAGGATATTGTCCACCTCGGGCGCGAACGCGATTTTGCGATCTACGATGCCGATGATCAACTCCGCTTAATGCGCCGGGTGCTGCGCGATCTCAAGCTTGATGAGAAACAGCATCCCCCTAGGGCGATCCTTGGCCAGATTTCGAGTGCAAAAAATGAACTCGTCTCGCCCCAGGAGTATGCCCGCCTCAATCGTACCTATTTCGGTGAGCTTGTGACGCGCTGCTACGAACGCTACCAGGCGCTGCTGCGTGAGTCGAACGCGCTCGATTTTGATGATCTGCTGGTCGAGATGGTGCGGCTGTTTGACGAGCATCCCGAGGTGCTGGCGCGCTATCAGGATCGCTATACGTACCTGCTCGTTGACGAGTATCAGGATACCAATCGGGTCCAGTATCTGCTAGTGCGCCAGCTCGCACTCCGCCATCGCAACCTCTTTGTCGTCGGCGACGATGATCAGTCGATCTACCAGTTCCGTGGCGCTGATGTGCGCAATATTCGCTCGTTTGAAGTCGATTATCCCGAGGCCCAGGTGATTCTGCTCGAGCAGAATTATCGTTCGACCCAGGCAATTCTTGACACGGCTCAGGCGATCATCAATGCCGGTGATAAGCAGCGCCACCTCAAACGCCTCTGGACGGACAACGATCAGGGGTTGGACGTTTCACTCTACGAGGGGTTTGACCAAGAGGCCGAGGCGGGTTTTGTGGTGGACGAAATCGCTCGCTTGGTTGCCACCGGTGAGGTGACGCCCGGTGGGTGCGCGGTGATGTATCGCACCAACGCGCAGTCGCGCCCCGTCGAAGAGGCGCTGATCCGCCGTGGCTTGGCCTATCAAATTGTGGGCGGCATGCGTTTTTATGACCGCAAAGAGATCAAAGATGTCATTGCTTATCTCCGCCTGATCATCAATCCCTTTGATAGTGTCAGCTTCAGTCGGGTGCTCAACTGGCCTGGGCGGGGCATCGGCGAGCGCACCGAGGCCGAGTTGATGCGCTGGGCAATGGAGCTGGGGGTGCCCGTTTTTCAGGCGCTGCGTGAACTCGAAACAGGCACCATCGCGTCACCTTTGAATGCCCGGTCAACCAGTGCGCTGCTTGGGTTCCTTGCGCTGATTGACGAACTCAGCCGTGATTGGCACGAGCGGCCCCTCACCGAATTGATGGATACGGTGCTTGCACGAGTTGGGGTGCGCCAGGCGCTTGAGCAGGAGTATGGCGCTGAAGCAGCCGAAGAGCGCTGGCGTAATATCGAGGAGTTGCGCTCGGTGAGCACCGAATATCTCAATCTGCCAACCGAAGCTCAGTTGCCGACCTTTCTCGAAGAAGTCGCCCTCGTGGCCGACGTCGATCGCTTCGATGCCGAAGCCGATGCGATCACCTGCATTACGCTCCATCAAGCCAAAGGCCTCGAATTTCCAGTGGTCTTTCTGATCGGCCTCGAGGATGGCTTGCTCCCGCATAGTCGGTCACTCGACACCCGCGACCAGATCGAAGAAGAGCGCCGCCTGCTCTATGTGGGCATAACCCGTGCCAGGCAACGCCTCTACCTCTGTTACGCCTTCAAGCGCATGCAGTACGGGCGCAGTACCTTCAGTGCACGCTCACGTTTCCTCACCGATATTCCCCGTGAATTGCTGAAACAGCCGCAAGGTCGTATCGGAACGAATCAACCAACGGCTCAGACGAGCATGTTCACCAAGCGGAGTGGTCTCGACCGCCAACCCGAGCAACGCATCGCCAGGCCAGGGCAGAAGACCGCGCCCGTCGTCATCCCAGCCAATCGTTCTGGTGGCAAAAACACCCGCACCCAACGGCCTGCCGGCCCGACAGAAGTATCCTTTTTTGCCGGGCAGCGCGTCCGTCACGCCACCTTTGGCGAAGGGGTTGTTGTCAGCAGTCGCCTGGTGGAGGGTGACGAAGAAGTCACCGTCAGCTTCCCTGACCGCGAACGACGGCTGCTCGCCAGTTTTGCCCGGCTGGAACGGGTGAGCGAAGCGTAAGCGACCTGGTCAAGCTTCGCCGCGCTCAGCATCTCGGGCGTTAAGGAAGACGTTATGCTCAGCGAAAGACATTGGCAGCGTCGAAGATCAGGCCCTCCTCGCCATATCGTCCCATCAATGCGCTTTATCTGCACGCTGGTGTTGGTTGGTGCTCTGCTCGGCCAGCTGATGCTGGCGCAGGAGTCCGCATCAGCCGATACGCTTCTCACTGCCCGGCCCGCTTTCTGTGCCGCCCCAGTTCAGCCGGTGACCCTGGTGAAGCCAACCATTATCGGCGACTGCACCCAGGCTGGCGTGCAGCGCGCGCTGGATCAGGGCGGCCACATTACCTTCGACTGCGGTGCCGCGCCGATGACCATTGCGCTCAGTTCACCTTTGATTGCGAGCGCCACGGTCGACACCGTGCTTGATGGCGGTGGTCTGGTTACCCTGGATGGGCAGGGGCAGACCCGTATTCTAGAGAAGCCCTTTACCCCTGGCTCTGATGTTGATAAGACCAAAGGCAACGACCTGACCATTCAGAACATGCGCCTCGTGCGTGGGCGCGCGCCCGCTGCCACCAAAACCCGTGACGCCAATGCGCGCGGCGGCGCGATCTGGATTGGCGCGAGCCCGGGTACGCGCCTGCATGTTTTTAACACGACCTTCGAGGGCAACCGCACCACCAGCATTACCGACGAAGATAACCAGGGCGGCGCGATCTTTGCCGCCAATATCTACGAGACGGTGATTGTTGGCTCCAGCTTCAATGACAACGAAGCGGGCAGCGGTGGAGCCTTCGGCGGCATTGCCACCGGTCTGCTGGTCTACAATAGCGCATTCACCAACAATCGGGCTGCCGACGCCACCGCTGGCGGCATTGTACGCGGGCACGGCGGCGCGCTGCACCTGGATGGCGTGTCGAACTCCTTCAACCCGGATGCGCGCAATACGGTCGAGGTCTGCGGCTCGCTGTTCGACAGCAATACAGCAGTGCGCGGGGGCGGCGCAATCAAGGTCACAATCTCTGATAACCTGGGCACCCGAGCGATCTACGAGCGCTCGACCTTTCGGAACAACCGACTTGTTGGCGTGCCACCGACCGAGGGCCATGGCGGCGCGATCTACCACATTGAGGATGACTTCGCCGGTGGGACAGACGAAGATAACCTGCTGATCAGCGCTTCGACGTTTGTGGACAACTACGCCTACCGCCAGGGTGGCGGGGCCTGGATCCTGGTGCGTGGCAAGGGCCGGGTCGAGCGCTCGACCTTTGTCGGCAACCGCGCCTCCGAGGCGAACTCCAACCGCGTCGGTCAGGGCGGCGGGATGATCGTTTCGATGGGCGTGATCGAGGTTGTGAACGCCACGTTCGCCCAGAACTTTGCGACGTTTCAAGGCGGCGCAATTTTCGCAGGCGGCGACAGCGACCTCGGGCGCGTCGTTACCCTGCGCAGCTCGCTCTTTGCGCACAACCGGCTCGACCCGAGCCACACCAACCCGGTCACCAGCGCATACCAGGGGTATCATACCAACCGGCCGCTCGTCAACGGGGGCAACAACCTGCAGTACCCGCGCACCAAAGCGCCCGACTTCGACAATGAGGTCAACAACCTGATCACAAGTCCGGCCTCGGCCATCCTCTTCGCCGACCCGCTGCTAGAGGCGCTGGCGGATAACGGCGGCCCGACGCCGACGATGGCCCTGGCCGAGGGGAGCCCTGCGATCGACGCTGGCAGCGGTTGCACCAGCACCGACCAGCGCGACGCGCCGCGGGTCGGTACCTGCGATATCGGAGCGTATGAGTTTGGCGCCGTAGTCGCAAGCGTTCAGCAGATCTACTTGCCGCAGATCCGGCGGTAAGAGCGCCCCGACCACGCTGTTCACGCCATTCCTTTCAATTGGCGTGCGTCCTTGTGGGGCTACACGCCAGCTCTTTCGTCTTCAGACAATTGGATGCGAAACCTGATCGGTCGCCTAGAGCGCGGCGAGCATCCGCTGGATGGCCGAGCGGTGCGTAGGATCGAGCTGAACGCGCAGGAGAGTCGGATCCGGCGTGTATTCCAGCAGGATGTGGTCTGCCTCGTCGCGTACGGCGAGACTAGCTGCCCGGCTGCGCGGCAGGGTGAAGCGCCGATAGCCGTAGCGTTCCCGCTGGGTAACCGGATCCTCGCGCAGGATCAGCAGCCGCAGGTTCGTCGCGACGACCAGGGTCGGTGGTGCGATCATGCGCTTCCCGTAGCGCAGATACGGTTTAGCTGTTCAGCGCTATCACCACGACGCCCGCCCCCACCATCGCAATGCCGAGCCACGCGCCTGGCGAGGGGCGCTCAGCCAGGAAGACGAAGGCGAAGATCGCGACGAGCACGACGCTGAGCTTGTCGACCGGGGCGACCTTTGATGCCTCGCCGATCTTCAGCGCCCGAAAGTAGCAGACCCACGAGGCCCCGGTGGCCAGCCCCGAAAGGATGAGAAAGCTCAGGGTCTTGCCGCTGAGCGTAAGCGGATTGACCCACTTGCCCGTCATCCAGACGAAAGCCGCCAGCGCAAACAGGATCACCACCGTGCGAATGAGGGTGGCAAAATCGGAGTCAACACCTTGGATGCCGATCTTGGCGAAGATCGCGGTGAGCGCCGCAAACACCGCCGAGAGCAGCGCCCAGAAGATCCAGGCGGTTGTGTTCATCAAAGTTTCCTCCTAGAAACAGCCCGCTATCCTGCAAGGTGCGGGTAGGGAAGTGGCGTGTCTGCCCGTGCGTGGATCCGGAATGTTTAACGCAGAGGCGCCGAGGCGCAAAGGGGGTTGACATCGTATTGGGGCACATATGCGCCCGTTTCCTACGAGCCTAGTGCGCTCCCCGCGCCCGCCCCGCGTAGGGGCGCAGCAGCCCATGCGCCTCCCTCAACCACAGCGCTGCGTTCATCGCTGCTGCGTCCTTCCGGAGGCATGCAACGATCCGGGGTGGCCAGATCGTCGGCGGGAAGGGTGCGGCTGCGCCCTTCCGGGGGCATGGCTTGATCTGGTATGGAACGACAGGCAAGCATCCGTGACGCGCCTCAGGGAAACTGCCTCCGACGAGTACGCAACTCGAGCACCACAAGGATAAGCAAGGCGACAATCGCCAACCCTCCTACGAGGAGCGTATTCCAGCCGAAGAGCAGACTGGCAATCAAAAAGCCCACGATCACAAGGCTCAAGAGATCTCGGCTTTTGGCATTCAATCCCGGGCCTCCGTTTCTCGGTGTCAACAGCTAAGACGAGCCCCTAGAGTACCACATATCTAGCCCGAGACAGCGCATTCAGCAAAGTGTTCGAGCCGGTAGTCCGGCGCGATGATGTTCCTCAGCGTGCTGACGGCGTCGTTGGGAAAGACGACGGCATACTTAGGGGCGACGTCGTTGCTGTGGCTTTGCTCGCTCTCGTGTTTTCGCCTCCAGTCTACCACGCTTCGACCAAAACGGAGGGCCACCCCACGCCGTGCAGGGGCCGGGCGATCCTCGTCCGACCTGCCAGGTGGGCGCCACCGCGATCAACACCAGGATGACAGGCTGGGTGAGAGTGGCAAGCTCGTTGACTAGGGTCGTCACCGTTGGAGTGAGAGATCAATCCGCAGATTACGCAGATGAGAGTGTCCGCTATGTGTGGGTGTGCCCCGCCAAACTCACGTTGTGACGTGATCCCCAGAGTTTCAGTGTCGTTTTGCCCGTCTGAGCGAAGCTCAGTAGGTGCGCTACCCCTGGGCGGCCTTTTGGCATGGGGGGAAGCAAGGCATCCGCAACTCCCCAACTCGCTTGTCCAGGAAACTGGCGGCAAAAGCCATAAAGTGGTAAACATCGGCAAAGTTGCTGGCAATGCCCAGCGAGACGCGCACGGCGCCGGCACTCTTTTTGTGCTTCTGTTGGAGGATCGACTGGAATTGATCCAGCGTCATCCGCTGCTCATCCTGAAAAGCCTCGCGCATCTCGGCCTCGGTCAGGCCGTGCGCTACTTCCCCAGCCCCAGGGTTGCAGAAACAACCTGTGCGCAGGGAGATCCGGGCCTCATTCGCCAACTGCTCGACGATGTGGAAATCCACCAGTTCAGCCTCGGGATCGTAGAAATTGAAGGCGATCGTTCCGCCGCGAGCAGTGGTGTCAGTCGGACCGTAGATGCGCACCAGGGGCGAGCCATCGCTGTGGCGCAGCGCCGCCAACTCTTCGAGCAGCCAACCCGTGAGTGCGGCGACCCGGTCGTGGATCAAATCCACGCCAATGCTGTCGATGTACTCTAGCCCGATCTTGATCGCAGGCAGGTTGAGGTAATCTACGGTACCATCCTCATACGCCGCCTCGCTATCGGCCAGGTGATGGCTGCACCCCTGCACCGAAGCCATCGTGATCGTTCCGCCGGCAAACCATGGACGTCGCAGCTTTTTCAGCGCGTCTTTGCGGGCCAGCAGACAACCTACCCCTGTGGGGTAACCAAAGATCTTGTAGAACGAGAGCGAGACAAAATCGGGTTTCCAGCGACTCAGATCCAGCCGATTGGTGGGCGTAAAGGCCGCCGCGTCCAGGAAGACATCCCATCCCTTGGCATGGGCGTGTTCGATCAGATCGAGCGGGTGCTGCACACCAGAGAAGTTGGACTGGGCGGGGAAGGCAAAGAGGTTTGCATAAGCCAGATCCGCCCGGTCAAGCAAAGCGTCCAGTCGCTCCTGGCTGATGCGCAGATCTGGGGGAACCACCGGTAGGTAGGTCACCTCTGCGCCCTTGGCCTGGGCAAACTCGCGAATGCCGTTGACTGAATTGTGGTTGTCAAAGGTCAGCAGGTAGCGCCCGCCAGGGCAGAAGGGATAGGCCTCGCCCACCAGCTTGAGGGCACCACTGGCATTGGGGGTGAAGATGGCCGTGTACTCCTCTGGCGAGGCCCGGAAGAAGTCATAGACATACGCTCTGGCCTGATCCACCAGGCGAGTGGCCGCCATCGACGTAGGATTGACGGAGTGAGGGTTGCCAAAGACATGTTGCCGTAACAGGTCAGCATGGCGGCGCACCTGCTCCTCGGCGTAGAGGCTTCCTCCGGTATAGTCGAGGTAAATATGCCCCTGCTGATCCAACCGGGCGTATTCGGTGGCCCGCAGTTCCCGCAGGCGCGACGTCGCTGCATAGGCTGGATTGCGCTGCAAAAAAGCGGCACGGGCAGCGTCAAAGCCCTCGGGGGGATAGAGGTTAGCAGCAATGAGGGCCATCATACAACTCTCCTTGGGCGTGGTCAGCCACTACCTCACACATAAACCGAACGCTTCAACTGGGTCACCAGAAATTCGCGGAGTGCGCGCGCCGCTGGCGAGGCAACCCGATCGCCTCGCCAAACGAGCCCCAGGGTCCGTTCGAGTTTCTGATCGGTTACCCGAAGCATCATCACCTCACTCGTCTCTTGCACCGCCAGTCGTGGTACAAGCGCAATGCCGATGCCCGCCGCCACAAAACGCAAGAGCGTATCGGTCTCTCCCCCATCCAGGACCACCCGAGGGGTAAAGCCAGCCTGCTGACAGGCCGTCAACGTCGCCTCGCGCAATTCATAATTTTCGGGCGAGAGCACCCACGAAGCCTCTTGAAAATCGGCCATCTGCGCCATGCCCTGTGCAGCCAGGGCATGATCACGGCACACAACAATGACCATCTCTTCGGTAAAGAGCGGCACCACCGTCAGATGTTCGTCTTCAACCGGAAGCGTCACAATCCCCACATCCGTCAGGCCGGCCTCGAGCAGATCAAACAGAGTCTGCACGCCTGCTTCATGCAAGCGCAATTCGATACCAGGGTAACGGCGATTAAAAGCCGCGAGCACCCGTGGCAACAGTTGCGTCCCAACGGTTGGTGGTGTGCCAACCGACGCCCGCCCGCGACTCAAGCCAACACGTTCGGCCATTTCGGCGCGGGCCGACTCAACCTGGGCCATGACCGCACGGGCATGGGGCAACAGCGCTTCACCAGCCTCGGTCAGGCGCACGTTGCGCCCAACGCGATCAAAGAGGGCCACCCCCAGTTCATGCTCGAGCTGGCTAATCTGCTTGCTCAACGCAGGCTGGGCAATATGCAATTCAGCAGCAGCGCGTGTCACGTGTGAGTGGCGAGCTACTGCTTCAAAGTAGCGCAGATGTCGTAGTTCCATAGTTTACTCATCCTGGTCATCGCGACCAGCGGTGCTTCAAGAAAACATTGTTGCGTAGTATAGGTCAATGTGCCTTAGTATAGCAGATCAGTTCGAGGGCGTGTTATAATCGTAAGCAGTTTGACGCTCACTCGTGTTGCTCACGTGTCATCATAAGGAATGGAGGTACAGCTATGTACCGCTACCTCATACTCATCCTCCTGGCATTGGCGTTGCTTCTTCCGAGTACGCCCCTGGCGGCTGCACCAGCAGCCAATCCGCAGGCAACCGCCTTTACCTATTTCCCTGAAACCGGCCACAATGTTGGCATGCAGATCAAGCAGTTCTTTGATACCTACGGCGGGGTGGCCGTCTTCGGTCTGCCGCTCACCGAATTGATCATCGGGGCTGACGGTCGTCAGGTTCAGTATTTCGAGTACGCACGGTTTGAGTATAACCCAACCGCTCCACAACCCGCTAGGGTAACTCTTACCCGTGCCGGGGCGATGCTGAGCGAGGGACGGGCCGATCCGGCTTTCCAATGGCTGGCTGGCAGCGCCGATCCTGAACGCGATTTTTACCCCGAGTCAGGCCATACCCTCGGGGGGGCCTTTCGCTGGTTCTGGCAAAGCAACGGTGGGGTTCCAGTCTTTGGCTTTCCGATCTCTGAAGAGTTGTACGAGCAAGACGATGTGACCGGAACCGAGGTGCTGGTGCAATACTTTGAACGTGCGCGCTTGGCGTATCATCCTGCAACCGCAACCGAGCCTGATGCCGTGCGCCTGACCCCCGTTGGACGGATGCTGCTCCAGCGCGATCCGGTGGCCCGCGCCGCCACAGCACCAGTCCGGGCGATTGAGTTGCTCGGACGCGCCACGACGGGCTTTGCGGCCTCGTCCTACGAGCGCGTGACCAATGTCAGTCGGGCCACCGAGATGGTGCATGGGATGATTGTGCCCGCTGGGGCCGAGTTTTCGTTTAACTCGATTGGCGATTTTTCTGAGGCCAATGGCTTTGTTGATGGCTATGCGATCGTGGGCGGGCGCCTCGAACGCGTTATCGGCGGCGGCCTCTGTCAGGTCTCAACAACGCTCTTCCGGGCTGTCTCGTACGCGGGCTTGCAGATTACCCGCCGCGTCGGCCATAGCCATATTGTCAATTTCTACGAAAATATCCTCGGGTTCGATGCCACCGTCTTTGTGCCCAGTGTCGATTTCCGCTGGCGCAACGATAGCCCCGGCCCGGTCTATCTGGTCGGCATTACCGATCTGAAGGCCTCGCAGGTCTCCTTCGAGATCTATGGCATTAACGATGGCCGCAAGGTCGTTCACCAGGCCCCAATTACGCGCAACTGGAAACAACCCGGCATTGCCGTCTGGCAGTATGATGCATCGTTGCCCCAGGGTGCCGTGCGCCAGATGGTGCAGGGACGCGCCGGGGTGGATGTGACGCTGAACCGGGTGATTACGTTAGCCAATGGCCGTACCCGCACCGATGCCTATGTCACCCGCTATGCGCCCTGGGAAGATTTCTTTCTCTATGGGCCAGGCGTTACCCCACCCGCTGGCGTCAAGGTAATTGCCCCCAGACGTTAAGGAGCGAGCGCCCGTCAGACCGCACAGGTCTTGAAGACCTGTGCGGTCTGACCGACTACGAAGGAGAAGTGAGGTTCTGGTGAAACAGCCGCCACTCGGACCCGTATTGACGACTCCCAGGCTGGTCGAGCCGATCTGGGGTGGCACCCGCCTTGCCCCATGGCTTGATCTGCCCCATCCCTACCCAGAACGCCTCGGTGAGAGTTGGCAGGTCTTTGAGGGGAATCTCGTCAGTTCTGAACCGTACGTCGGAAGATCGATCGCCGACCTTGTTGCTCTGTATGAGGGCGATCTGGTCGGTAGTCGGACGCTCCAGCGCTATGGGGCCGATTTTCCGCTGCTCGCCAAGTTCATTGATGCCAACGACCGGCTCTCGATCCAGGTGCATCCTGACGATGCGTATGCCCATACTTATGAGGCTCATACCGGCTTTCACGGTAAGACCGAGGCATGGTATATCATTGATGCTGCCCCGGGTGCAACGGTAACGTATGGCCTCAAAAAGCCATGCACGCGAGAGGAATTTGCCGCCGCAGTTGCCGATGGTTCCGTCGAGCAACTGATGGCCCATGTACCCGTGGCCCCTGGTGATGTGATTTTTGTGCCCGCCGGGACGATCCACGCGATCAATGCAGGCATTCTGCTCTTTGAAATCCAGCAAAAGTCCGATCTCACCTATCGGGTCTATGACTATGGCCGCCGTGATGCCCACACCGGTCAACCCCGACCGCTCCATCTTGAACAGGCGTTGCAGGTGAGCCAGTTTGCCCCGGCGCCAGATGCGTTGGTGCCGCCGCTAAGCCTGGATCCTACCCGCGATCTCTTGATTGCCTGCCCTTCGTTTGCGCTTGAACGCTGGAACTTCGCGCAACCAGTCACCGCTTCGACTGATCAAGGAAGCTTTGCGATCCTGACCGTCCTCGATGGGTATGTGCAACTTGTTACCAATGCGCTCACCTTGGAACTTGAACGTGGGCGCTCGGTCGTGTTACCAGCAGCCCTTGGCACCTATCAACTTGTGCCGCAAGGCAACGCGATGATGCTCAACGCGTATGTACCCGATCTGCCGCAACTCATCCAGCAAGCCACCGCAGTAGGGTATACTGCCGCACAGCTTGCCCCTACGCTACGTCAATTGCCGTGAAAAATACGTTTCGTTTTTTTGTTGAGCCCGCCACCCTGCGCAACGATCTGGTTCGCCTCGAAGATCCAGCCCTGGCACATCAACTCAGCCGGGTGCTACGGCTCAATCCCGGCGATCAGATCTTGCTCCTTGATGGCCTCGGCACCGCCTATACCCTGGAACTGACCGCCCTGAGCCGCAAAGAGGTTGTGGGCCACATCCTTGCCCATGAACCGGCCACCGGCGAACCAGACCTGCACCTGACGATCTATTTGCCACTGATGCGGGCCGAACGCTTCGAGTGGGCGCTGCAAAAATGCGTTGAACTGGGCGCCTCGCGCTTTGTACCCGTCCTCTGCGCACGCTCGCTCGCGAGTGAACGGGCTGACGAGCGCAAACACGAACGCTGGCAGCGCATCGTGCGCGAGGCTGCTGAACAGTCGTGCCGTGGTTTGCTGCCAGCAATTGAACGACCACAGACCTTTGCCAGCGCCTGCGCCCAAGTGAACCAGGCAAGCCTCGCCCTGCTGCTTGCCGAATTCGATGGCATGCCCTTGCTCCGTACTCTACTTCGCACCTATCTCACGACAACGGGGAACCCCAACCTCACCTCGCTCGCCCTCTTCAGTGGACCCGAAGGCGGTCTTACCCCAGATGAACTGACAACCGCAGTTGACCATGGTATCATGCCTGTATCACTTGGCCCGCGTATTTTACGCGCCGAGACTGCACCGGTCGCCGCCACCGCCGCCCTACTCTATGAACTTGACAACCGTTCGGCAGTCGCCTGATCTATCAGTTCCCCTTACGTCACTCGACGAGAGGTTTAGCTTATGATTCGTATCTCGCGTGCACTCATCGCCGGCTCCATTGTGAGCGTTCTGGTCGCCATCATTGCCTTTGCCAGTGGCTGGACGGCGGCACGACTGGCAGGGACAACCTTTGTCGATAGTTTTCTTGCCAGCTTTGGCACAACCTCTGTCCGACAGGATACACCAGCACAGGTACGTGACCAGTTTGCAGTCTTCTGGCAGGTTTGGCATCTGGTGGAAGGCGAATTTTACCAGACGGAACCCATCGACCGGCAAGAGATGGTCTATGGTGCGATTCGCGGCATGCTGAGCTCGCTTGATGATGAGTATACAACCTTTCAAGAACCCGTTCTAGCCGCCCAGAGTCGTGAGTCAATGCAGGGGAAATTTGAAGGGATCGGGGCCTATCTCGGCATCAAAGAAGGCGAAATCATCATTGATCGGCCCTTCAAGGGCTCGCCAGCCGAACAGGCCGGGTTGCAAGCAGGTGATGTCATTGTTGCGGTGGATGGGCTTTTACTTGGCCCAGAAATCGCCGCCATGAGCGATGGCGAGGCCACCAGTTTTGCCGCAAGCAAAATTCGCGGCCCCAAAGGATCACTGGTAACGCTGACGCTACGGCGCACACCTGACCCTGAGCCGTTTGACGTGGCGATCACCCGCGACGAGGTGCCCATTATCACCGTCAACGCCGAGATGCTCGACAATGGCGTTGCCTACATCCAGATTACCGAATTCAAAGCGACCACCACCGCGATGCTTGATGATACGCTGCGCGAATTGATCCCGCAGCAACCAACCAGTATTATCCTCGATTTGCGAAATAATCCCGGTGGTTATTTGCGCACCGCCCAGGAGGTACTGGGCCGTTTTTACAACGGCGTGGCCCTCTATGAAGAAGAAAATGGTGGGGTCTTCAAAGAACTCCGCACCATTCCCGGCGCGAGTGAGACACGGCTGTATGAACCACCAATGGTCGTACTGATCAACGGGTCATCAGCCAGCGCCGCCGAAATTGTCGCCGGAGCCTTGCGCGACGAGCGCCCCAACACAACCCTGCTTGGTGAGCGGAGCTTTGGTAAAGGCTCAGTCCAGAACATTCACCAGTTACGTGACGGTAGCAGTGCCCGCATTACCATTGCCCACTGGCTCACCCCTGATCGCTCGCGGATCAATCGTATTGGCATCACCCCCGAATACGAAGTGCTTGCCTCAGATGATCCGGCATACATGGTCCCCTGCGTCGCCGGGCGCCGCCCAAATGAAGGCGCACCAACCTGTCACGACGCCCAACTCGCCTGGGGCCTCCAACTCCTCGCCGGCATCACCCCACCGCCGCCCGCCGAACAAACAACCCTGCTCCCTCAACAAGGCCCACGGGCCATCTTCTCATAAGCGTACGGGCACGGGCAAGCCGTGCCCCTACCCCCGCCGTACGGGCACGGGCAAGCCGTGCCCCTACCCCCGCCGTACGGGCACGGCTTGCCCGTGCCCTGCACGATTCACAGCAAAACGCAGCAAGCGCTGCTCGCTTGAGCGAGCAGCGCTTGCTGCGTTTCTGAAGCCTCGATCACCAAAAAAGACGGGGTTGCCTGGGGAGGGCAGTGACGAGAGAGATCCGTCTGGGATTGATCGTCATTAGTACAAGCAACGGAATGGCGACGATAACTGCCCCAATTGTACGAGGAATATGCAAACCAGGAAGCTCTCCCTGGTCAATGTGGACAGGATCTGGTTCAAAACCTGATCCATCTAAGTCAGTTTGAAGGAGTGATAACTTCGGCTCCAGATGCAGTATAATCTCACTTTCTCATTTTGAGGGAAAATTTCTCACAACCTTTTGTAAGAGATTATTTACGAAAGCTCGCCTTTAGGTGCCAAAGCCCAGCGCGTGTACGCTTGGGAGCCGTCACTAATCTTGGGTATGGTATACTTCGACCATGAATACTCCCCGCTTGCCAGTTCGTACCGACAAGCGACCCAACGAAGGGCTTGTTGAGCTGCGCAATTACACGTTGATCGAGTTGCAAGGCCAGGAAGAGCTTGCAACGATTTATCGTGCCACACATCAGACGTTGGATCGTCCGGTCGAGGTGCATGTCTTGCGGCGCCATGATTGGATCTCGGTGAGTCGCTTTCAGCTCGCCGCCCGCCTGGCGGCTCGCCTGACCCATCCGGGCCTCGTTCCGGTGATCGATGCTGGTCACGATGAGCAACTGGGCGATTATCTCGTCACTCCTCAGCTTGATGCGCAACCGCTGAACAAACTGCTCGAAGCAGGGCCAATGCCCCCGATCCGGGTGTTGCGCATTGTGCAGCAACTTGCCGCTGCCCTTGATTACCTCCATGGTGAAACGATCTTTCATCGCGATGTGCAACCAGTCAATGTCTTTGTCGGAACCGAAGGTGTCGCCTATCTTGCCAACCTCAGCCTGGCGTCGGGGCCAGATACCCCCGATCTCAGCAGTATTGATGAGGCCGATTACCTGACCCCCTATTCCGCCCCGGAACAACGCCTCAGCAAGGGCGAGGCCGGCACAGCCCTTGATGTCTATAGCCTCGGGGCCGTGATCTACCATATGCTCACCGGCGAGATCCCCGCAGGCGCTGAATTGCCTAGTCTCGCACGGCACGATCCCGGCCTAGTCGCCGCCGACCGCGTCGTACAGCGCATGATGGCGGCCCAACCCGCAACCCGCTTCCCATCGGCAGGCGCGGCTGCCCTCGCGCTCCGTCAGGCCCTGCGGAGTTATGTCGATGAAGCCAGCGACGATATGGAAGAGTCGCGCTGGGAACCGGTAGCCGAGTGGCTCGATAATCCCGTCGAGACTGTCCTCCAGACGACGAGTGATGAGCAGTTCGGCGCTTTCCTCAGCCGCGCACGCAAACGCGCCGACGAGTTGCACCGCCGTGATGCGATTCGCCGCCACCTTACCAGTTGGAGCCGCGATAGCTACTTTCGCCGCCGCAGCCTCGGTCAACTGATTGAGCTTGAACAGATTGTGAGCTACAACGTCTATTTTTATGAACTCAAGATCTGTTACGAGACCCGGAAAGAGGGTCGGCCACGCGTGCGGCCCTTTGCCCCCGATGATCAACCCTCCAACCAGGCTATCCCTGATCTCTGGGCGATCCCCTTGCCTGAGATCAAGCCTGACCGAAAAGCTCGCCCCACCGAAGCCACCGTGCCCCACTCAACCCGCATTCTCGCCTGCACAACATGTCTCCACGAAGGCAAAATTCCATGTAATGTCTGCAATGGCACGAGCCTGGTGACCAAAACCAATAAGATCTCGCATCCCGACCGCAGCCGCACCGAAGAGACAATCGAGGTCTCGTGTCCTCAATGCAAGGGCTATGGCAAAATAGCCTGCCCAACCTGCGACGGTCACGGCAAAATGACCGAAACCCAGGTCTTTCTCTGGTCACGTGAATTTCGCGTCTGGGAAGAGACCGATGATATCGAAGATTTGCCGCCAGTCGCCCTGAAAACCGAGCGCGAACCCGTCTTTGCCGGCACCATCGATCTCTTTCAGGGCAACTGGCAGAGTGTGGCCCCACTCGCAGCGTTGATTGACGCTGCGTCGCAGTATGGCGACCAGGATACACGTATCGTTTCAAGCGAGTTGAACGTCCACGGTGTGATGATCACCGAAATTGATGGCCTCCTTGAAGAAAAACCGCAACGCCTCTACTTGATTGGCGAACAGAACCAGACCATCGGCGACTGGACCCTACTCAACCCCGAACGCCTTATCCTCACAACGGTCTTTGGCTTGCTCGCCTTGCTTGCGCTGTTGACCCTGATCTTTACCTTATTTTGAGCCTCTGGCTGGGGTTTGAGGGCATGCGGCCCCATATCATCCCTTTTTCAGCGTAGCTGAACATAATTCTCACGCACGCTTACGTTTGCTACAGTAGAACTGTCTAGCCTATTTGCTACAGTTCGCCATCCCCCCGCTCGGGATGCATCAGGAGCGAAGCTCAGACGGCTTCGCTCTCAGCAATCGTTCTCTTCGCAGCAGCCAGGTGCTTGATATGGCCTGTGTTCCGCGAGAGGTCAGGTTTTATAAAAGCCGAGGTGGATCATGCAACGCCGTCGCCTTACCCGCTGCTGGGTCTTGCTCCCATGTGCAGTGCTCATTCTCTTCTTGACGGCCTGTGGCGAGGTCGCAGGGAGAAGTTCATCAGAAACGATGCTGCTGCCAACAGCCCGCATTACAGGCACCACTGAGCCAATCGAGCCGCTTGAGCTTGAGCTCCCCAGCACAACGATCGCGACTGAACCAGAAGCCACGAGCACGACACCCGTTGTGCCTGTCGTTATGCCGCAGCTACCCACCCCACGGAACGGCCCAGGTGATCTGCCCTATCCGCTCACCCTCACTAGGCTCAACTTTGGCGTCGTCGGGCATCTCTACTACACCGACCGTCGCACCGCGCTGAGCAAGGCCCGCGAGGCGGGGTTTCGCTGGTTTCGCCAGCAGATCCACTGGCGCGATATCGAAGACCGAAGTGGGGCGTTGCTCTGGGGTGACCTCGATAGCATTGTGGCCGATGTCAACAATGCCGGCATGCTCTTGATGATCAATATTACCCGTTCGCCAGGCTGGTATACCAGCAACGGGGCCGACGGCCTGCCCGATAACCCCGCAACCTTGGCGCGCTTTGCCGGGGCCCTGGCCGAACGGTACCGTGGCCGTGTCCACGCGATTTTGATCTGGAACGAGCAAAACCTCGCTTACGAAAATGGGGGAACCATCGGGCCAGAGGATCCGGGGCATTTTGTAGAGATCATGGCCGCCACGTATACGGCGATTAAAGCCGCAGACCCGAGCATCATCGTTGTTGCGGGGGCACCTGCGTCCACCGCCACCAACGATCCTGCAATTGCGATGGACTCGCTCTCGTATCTGCAGGCTATGTATACCTACAAGGATGGCATGATCCGCGACTACTTCGACGTACAAGCCCTGCATCCCGGCGGCTCGGCCAATCCACCCGAAACGCTCTACCCCGAAAACCCCAGCCAGGCCCAGGGTTGGACTGACGATCCTTCCTTCTATTTTCGCCACGTCGAAAATCAGCGCCGTGTGATGGAAGAGGCCGGTATGGGCCATCACCAGGTCTGGATTACCGAGTATGGCTGGGCAACCGCGAATACGAGCCCAGGGTACGAGTTTGGCAACCAGATTAGCTTCGAGACCCAGCGAGACTATATCGTGGGGGCGATTCGTTATACCGCCGAACACTACCCGTGGGTCAGCAACATGTTCCTCTGGAACCTCAACTTTACCGTGTTGCAACGTGAAGCCGGGCGCAACCCACTCCACGAACAAGGCTCCTTCAGCATCGTCAATGCCGACTGGTCGCCGCGACCCGCCTTCTGGGGCATTCAACAGGCCATTGCCGAAATTTCGGCAATGCCATAACAGACGGGATATGGTATCATAAGGCTGGGTAGCACCCGGCCTTATGCTCGTCTATCCGCTCGTCAATGCATAAGCAGGTGTGCAACGTGGCAACAGAGGAGTTTCTGCAATGAGCAAAGACACGCTGACGGTAACAGACAATCGCACAGGTAAGACGTACGAAATCCCCATTCAAAACGACACCATTAATGCTATTGACCTGCGAAAAATCAAGGTCTCATCCGAAGATTTTGGGATGATGACCTACGATCCGGCCTACATGAATACGGCCGCCTGCAAGAGCACGATCACCTATATTGATGGCGATAAAGGCATTCTTGAGTATCGCGGCTATCCGATCGAGCAACTCGCCGAGCAGAGTTCGTACCTTGAAGTCGCTTACCTCTTGATCTATGGCGAACTGCCCAATGCCGAACGTCTGAAATGGTGGGAATATCGGATCAGCCGACATAACTTTATTCACCAGAACTTGATCGATCTGATCCAGGCTTTTCGCTATGATGCGCACCCGATGGGCATCCTGATCAGTTCGGTTTCGGCTATGTCAACGCTTTTCCCCGAAGCCAAAGAGGTGGATGATCCCGCTGTCCGCGAAAAGCAGATCTGGCGTATGCTGGGGATGATCCCAACCGTCGCCGCTTTTGCGTATCGCCATCGCATCGGGCGCCCCTTCAACTTCCCCGACAATTCACTCAGCTACACCGCGAATCTGCTCTATATGATGGACTTTATGAATCAGCGTGACTATGAGGTCAATCCGGTGCTCGCCAAAGCACTGGACGTGCTCTTCATTCTGCACGCCGATCACGAGCAGAACTGTTCGACCGCAACAATGCGTGGTGTCGGTTCAAGCCGGGTCGACCCGTACTGCTCACTCTCAGCCGCCGCTGCCGCCCTCTATGGCCCGTTGCACGGCGGGGCCAACGAGGCCGTCCTGCGGATGTTGCAGCACATTGGCAATGTGAAGAATGTGCCTGACTTTATTGATCGGGTCAAGAAGGGCGAAGGCCGCCTGATGGGCTTCGGCCATCGCGTCTACAAGAACTATGACCCACGCGCCAAGATTATCCGCAAGGTCGCTTATGAGGTCTTCGAGGCCACCGAGAGCAACCCGTTGCTCGAGATTGCCGTCGAGCTCGAGCGGATCGCTTTGCAGGATGAGTACTTCATCGCACGCAAACTCTACCCGAACGTGGACTTCTACAGCGGCCTGATCTACCAGGCCTTGCGCTTCCCGATCGAGTACTTCCCCTTCCTCTTCGCGATCCCCCGCGCCTCGGGTTGGCTCGCTCAGTGGCAAGAGATGCTCGAAGACGACGAGCAGAAGATCATGCGCCCGCGCCAGATCTACCTCGGCGAAGCCCGCCGTGACTATGTCCCGCTCGACCAGCGCTCATAAGATCGGCGCCATATCCAGTTTCTTGCCTTGCAAAAAGCCAGCTTAGCTGGCTTTTTGCAAGGCAAGAAGGATTCCTGAGGGCCGCAGGCCCTCAAAAAAGAATCTGATCCACGTTCGCTTGATCCAACCCCGCCCACGGCGACCGCACCGCCCCGTTGCGCACCTGGCTGCCAATGCGTAGCACCAACAGCAATGCGATCGAGAGCACCAACAGGCTCAATGAGGTGGCATAGACCGCCGTGTACCCGAGCGCCACATTGCCCGTCAGGTACTGGACAACATCACGCCCAAGCCCACCACCAATCGTGCCAAAGCCCTGCGCCAACGCCTGGGTGATGCCCCACAACCCGATAAAGAGCCCCGCATGATTGCGATCCACCAGGCCCATCACCAGCGCCAGCGCACCAACAATGAACCCCCCCCGCCCTGCACCAATCAGGGCTGCGCCCGTGCGAAAGAGATTCACCTGGCCTGTTTCGCTTGCGAGCGTCACCGCAAGAAAGCCCCCGGCCCCCAGCAGACACCCGAGGCTGATCAGCAGCACTGGTGAACGCCCCTTCCAGAGCATCACCGCCGCCCCGATAATGCCTAGCAGCATCCCAACCCCCCAGAGCGCCGTCAGGCGCGTTGTCTGGGTCACAGTCATGCCAAGCACCTGACCGCCATAGGGCTCAAGCAAGACATCATGGGTTGCAAAGCCAAGCGTCGCCACAAAGAGCACAATGAAGAGATTGCGCAGCGGGGCTTGACGAGCTAGCAGGCGCAACGACTGTCCAAGTGTCTCACGAACACGAATCGGGTCAGGGACATCCTCAAGGTCGCCGTTTGGCTTCAGGCGCTCTTGATTGAACATCGCCACAAAGGCCAGCGCAATAAAGATCACCGCCGAACCCTGCATTACCTGAATCAGCAAAATATGATTGTAATTAATGAGTAACTGACCCATCACAATCGAACTGAAGATCGTGCCGAGCACGAGCATAATCCAGAGCACCCCAAGCACCTTACCGCGCTCATTAGCCGGGGTAATATCGCTGACCGTCGCGAGGTAGATCGTCTCGACCACATTGACACCAATGCCATACGCAAGGAAGATCAGCGTACAGACAAGCATCGCCACAGGAAACGACAACGCACCATCGCCACTCAGCAAGATCAACGAAAAGGGCGCGGTTGCGAGACCGCCATAGGTCAAAAGCGCACCAAAGACCAGGTACGGGGTACGCCAATTACCCGCCGCCCGATCCACATCCGAGCGAAAGCCGACCATCGCTCGTGCTGGTGAAACAAAATAGTGCAGCGAGATCAAAAAACCAACGGCGACCGCCGGAATACGGAGCTCATCAATCAACACCCGGTTGAGGGTGCCGGTAATCGGCGCAAGTGAAACACCCATCCCAAACTGAAACAGCCCCAGGCGCAAAACGCGCAACCAGCGTTGCAAACCAGGACGCGCAGCAAGCCAGGCCCCGATCACCTGCAGCGGGTGCCTCAAGAGCTTACCTGGTGTCATACACTCAACTCCTTAACCTCTCCCAAGCAACAACGTCCCACATGACCAACGGATCAGTCAGCCTTAACTATAACACGCACCTTGCTTCATAAATGTAATAAAGCACAAAATATCGTTGCGATCTGGCATCACTCATCAACCCTCTGCCCCCTCAAGGTTGGCCCGCATACGACGCGGGAGGCCACGTACCACCAGACGGTAAGATTCATCAATCAGTTCATCCACAAGGGCATCTTCAAGGGTGCCATCGAGCGTAAGTGTAATCCAGTGGCGCTTGTTCAGGTGATAACCAGGCTGGATGGCAGGGAAGGTTGCCCGCAGCAGATCGCCATAATCGGGGTCAACCTTCAGCGAGAGGCGCAGCGGATCATCGGTCAGGGCCAGCAAGGCAAACATCTTGCCGCCCACCTTGACCACAAGGGTCACCGTATCAAACGGAAAAGTCTCTTCGACCCCAGGCTTTGCCCCAAGAGCGGCCCGGAGGCTGGGCAACGTCTGCATGGTCTTCTCCCATCTTGCGCCAGAGAAAGGCGCATTGTCGGCCAAACGCGCTGCAATGTGCCGCATCAGGGCTCAGGCAAACCAGGCCAGCACCGCCAGCACGACCGCAATCGGCAACCGCGCCAAACCAACCCGCACCCAGTTCGCATCACCCGAGATTGACGAAACCGCCTGTCGGCCACGCGGGTTGAAGACAACCAGGGCCGCCTTGAGCCCCCAACCAACCGGGATCAGCACGATCAGCAGCCAGCCAGCCCAGGTCTTTGGGCCGGTAATGAAGCTCACCAGGGCCGCTAGATAGAGCCCGATCAGGAGGACGGCGATGATGATGAACCACCACGGGCGACGTTCACCAGCATACGCTTCCGCTTCGATGCGCTGCCAACGCCCGCCCATCACGATCATCGCTACACTAGTTGCAGCGGCCGCAGCGGCCAACAACCAGCCGAAGAGGTTAACAAACATCGTTTTGCTCCATTGAAAATACTTCGTCTTGCCGCATCTATGCTTGCTCAACCGGCAGCGTTAACCCACTGATGATCGAACCTTCGACCAGCGCCAGTTCGCTACCTCTCGTCGTGCCATTGCCGATACGCAGGTCACCACCGATTCGCGCCGTTGGCCCGAGCGTCACCCACCCATCAAGCACGACCAGGTCACCCATGATCAACCCGTCAACATCAAGCGCCCCACCCAGCACGTAGATCGATCCGCCTACTTGCGCGTCGGTGTGCAACACGACGTTGCCCGCACGGATCAGCATATCACCGGGTAGCGGATCAACGGACGTAAAGCTATGTGTACCGTCAAAGATAAATGTGCCGCGATGACACCCAGGGCGAGGTGGAGTTTGCGCAACAACAGCAAGCTCCAACCGTGACGCTGCATCAGCCAGCCGACTGTCAACGCAACAACCCCAGTCAGAAGAGCGAGCAAAGCCATCTGACGGGCTACCTCTGTTTGAGGCAAACCAAGGACGCGTTCGCCCAGATCCTTTAGGCCTAGCTGCACGAACGTCACATTATAGAAGTAACCGATCGCCATCATGCCGATAAACAGCCCGTAGCCAGCGACGACCGGCCAATTGCGTGCGCGTATGTAGCGTAAGATATCCACACGTCTATCATACATCCCTTTCAGCCCGCCACAGCAATCATACCACACGACACATATGGCATAATTGCCCCCTTCGACATCGAAGGCCGATGCGCGCCGAGCAGCCGATGAAGCGCTACGAGGCCACGGCGATCCTGGACTGCCTAATCTAGGGGATTGCAATTTTCTGGTGATTCGTGCAATAGAGCCGATAAGCATTGCACGATCATGCAATGACGCGCCCCCAGAAGCTAGCGCGATTGCAGATTGCAGATTTGTGATTGTCGATTGGGCGCAGCGCATCTAGAAGCAGGTTGGGCCCGCGCGGTTGCACCCACGCTGATGCGGGAGCAGCAAGGCATGCTCTGCTGCTCCCGCATGGCGTGTACAAACGCACAATCCAAGCCCGGATTTTTCGGGCGCTACGTCCTAAATCCCGCCCGGCAAGTGTGGTATCATTGACCGCATCTACATTCGCCGCCACTTATGTGCTAGATCGATCCTATGAGTCGTATTCGTGAGACATTTGCTCGCCTGCAAGCCGAGGGCCGGGTCGCCTTGATGCCCTACCTCACGGTGGGCTTCCCCGAGCGTGAAAGTACCCTTGAGCTGGTGCCAGCGCTTGAAGCTGCCGGGGCAAGCCTCTTTGAACTCGGCGTGCCCTTTTCTGACCCGCTCGCCGATGGGGCGACGATCCAGCGCTCGACCCAGCGTGCTTTGCAAAACGGCATTACTCTGGCTGATTGCCTTGCCACCACGGCCCGCCTCCGCGAGCGCGGCGTTCGTGCGCCGTTGCTCTTGATGGGCTATTTCAATCCGTTGCTCCGCTTTGGTATTGAACGGGCGTGCCGCGAACTGGCCGCTGCAGGCGGGGATGGCTGGATCATTCCCGATATGCCTCCCGAAGAGTCGGCCGAATTGCAGGCAGCCGCCACAAACCACGGGCTCGATATGATCATGTTTGTGGCCCCAACCACCCCCGAACCACGCATTGCCGAGATTGCCGCTCGCGCCAGCGGCTTCATCTATGTCGTCTCCCTCACTGGCGTCACCGGCGAACGCCAGAGTATGGCCGCCAACCTCGGCGAGGTACTGCAACGCGTACGCCGCCATACCGACCTGCCCCTCGTCGTTGGCTTTGGAATCAGCCGCCCTGAACACGTTGCCGAAGTCGCCCGCCTTGCCGATGGGGCTATTGTCGGCAGTGCCCTGCTCGCCCATCTTGAACAGCTACCACCTGATCGCCTTGTCCCCGGTGCCGCCGCCTTTGTCCAACAGCTGCTCGGCACCTGAACCTTGTCTGCGCCTCGCCTCAGATAAGGTTTCTTCTGGCGACCGAGGCCAGCAATGCTGGCCTCGGTCGCCAGAAGAAACCTGGTTTTGTAGGGCATCAGCCCTAAGATTAGATCCGCCTGGGACGTACCCCCCAGGCAATCCTCCAGAACCGCCAGGTTAAAAAGGAGACCCACCATGGAGGCCAAAGCCTATGTGTTGATCGAAGCTGAGTCGGGACGGGTCGCCGAAGTCCTTGCCGCACTTCGGGCCATCCCCGATATGACTGCCGCCGATGGGGTGACCGGGCCGTATGATATCATCGCAACCGTCGAAACGGCGGATCCGCGCAATATTGGACATCTGGTGATGAGCGAAATCCAGGGGGTCGAAGGCATCAAGCGCACGGTTACTTGCATTGTCATTGGTTAGTCAGTACTGCAAAGGAGTAACGATGACACAGTCTTCCAAAGGCCTTGAGGGGATTGTCGCGGCGCAAACAGGGATTAGCCATATCGATGGTGAACATGGGCGTCTCTTGTATCGCGGCCTTGATATCAATGTGCTGGCCGAACATTCAACATTTGAAGAGACAACGTCACTGCTCTGGTATGGCAAGTTACCCAATTGTAAGCAGTACGAGAGTTTTCGCCGGAAGATGATCGAGAATCGCCTCGTTCCCAATGAGGTCATTGCGCTCTTGCTGCTCTTGCCCAAGAAGACGACCGTCATGGGGGTCTTGCGAACTGCCGTTTCAGCCCTAGCACCGTTTGACCCCGAAACTGGCGATAATTCGCTTGATGCCAATGTCAACAAGTCGATCCGCCTGACCGCTGCTATGCCAACGATTGTGGCGGCCTGGGAACGCATCCGTAACGGACTCTGGCCGGTCACACCCAGCATCGAGCTCGATCATGCAGCCAATTTCCTCTATATGCTCACCGGCAAAGAGCCCGATCCCGCCGCCGCCCGTGTGCTCGATCAGTGCCTCATCCTTCACGCCGACCACGGTTTGAATGCCAGTACCTTCGCCGCTCGTATTACGGCCTCGACTCTCTCGAATCTCCACAGTGCGATTACGTCGGCGATCGGCACCCTCCGCGGCCCGCTTCACGGTGGGGCCAACGAGCAGGTGATGCGGATGCTGCTGGAGATCGGTGATGTCGATCGCGTCGATCACTATATGCGCGGCGCTCTTGCCGCCCGCAAAAAGATCATGGGCTTTGGTCATCGGGTCTACAAGGCCGATGATCCACGCGCCGCCTGGTTACGCAGTCTCGCCGGAGAGCTTGCCGAAACGACCGGCAATCAGCGCTGGTACCTCATGAGTGAACGCATCCGCGAGATCGTGCAGTCCGAACGATCTCTACCCGTCAATGTGGATTTCTACTCGGCTTCGGTCTACTATACGCTCGGTATTCCGATTGATCTTTTCACACCCATCTTTGCCATTAGCCGTGTCGCTGGCTGGACAGCCCACGTCTACGAGCAGTACGCCGATAACCGCCTCATCCGGCCTGAGTCCGAATACGTCGGCCCTGTCGATGTCCCCTATCTCCCGCTTGACCAGCGCTCGTAAAAGCGGGCCTCTCAAGCTCTGCTTCACGAAAAAACGCCAGCGTAGCTGGCGTTTTTTCGTGAAGCAAAAGACGAACCGCCCTAAAAATCAATCTCGCAACTCCCCGACATACAGGCGAGCTCCTGCGCCGCGTTCGTCAGATCTTCTTCTTCGTAGCGGTAGACCTTCGAGAAATCAATCTCGGGGAAGGAAGCCGCCAGCCGCTCGTACTCTTCGCGGGTGATTTCAACATAGGGCATGTTGTCGTACTTGGCATCGAACGCCGGCAAGAACGAGAGCCCTCCAATCAGGTCGCGATGCTCCCAAACCCATTTCATGAGATCAAGCACTTCGTCGGGGCGGTAGGTGATCGTACATGACGGATTGTGCTCGGTCCAGTAGGTCTTGTTCTGCAACCAGAATTCACACTGCGCAATCGCCGAGCGATCTTTCCGGGTAATCGCCGCATCCGGGGATTTGACCGGGAAGTGGATCACCCAGGTATTGGCGTTGGCTGGGCTCTGCCCATTTTCGGGATCCATCGGCACACCGGCATCACGCAAGACTTTGAAGATCGGTGAATGCGCAGCGACCCGAACATTGCGAATATAGTAGGGAGCCCAACGGGCATGCAAGCCCGATGAACAGTTGACCAGTTGCGACGAGTTCCCCGACGGCTTGACACAACTGATCGACACCGACTGGTTGATCCCAAGGCTGAGCGCGACCTGACGATTCGTCTCGACGGCAACATGGCGCAGGCGTTCTTTCACCCCCGCATCTTGCGCAATCGGGCTATCCATCTGGCCGGTGATATCGACCCCAAGCAGGCGCTCGTCTTCGCAATTGCGCTGCCACTGCGTCCGCAAGCCGGGGAAGCGGGTCGCCAGCGACTGGATGGTTCCAATGATCGTCGCCACCTCGACCTTCTCACGCAGGGTTTCAAAGGTATCCTCGTGGCGCGCCACCGCAGCACTGAGATTGCAGAACTGCCATGGGCGCAAGACAATCTCGCCGCAGGGGTTCGTGCCAAACTCGGCGGACTGGCGGCGGGCCGGCTTGAGCAGATTCGCTGCCTGACGATTGAAAATCCCTGGCTCGCCGCGCCCCGACTCAACCATCCCAAGGAACTGCGCAATAAACTCGGTCTGCGTCAGACTACCCTGCGGCCAGACCGCCGAATTATTCGCGTTCCAGCGCTGACTATTCTCGCGCTCGAAATCACCATTCTTGCAGAGACGCATCTCATCATCGTCATAGTCAAAGAGGCTGATCATTGCGGTGCGCCGCACCCCACCGCTGACGGCGGCATTGCCAACCGAGCACATCATATCATGGGCATCAATGGGGCGCAGGAAGCTACCCTGCCGCGCCAGGATGCGCGAGCGCACAAAATCGAGCATGACCCGCAGCGGCTCGGGTCCCGAGGCCCGGCCACCCTTGGTGCGCAACGGGGCACCGGCTGGACGCAAATGCGACAGGTCGAATTGAATATCGCCACCCTCAAACCAGGTCTCAAGCCCCGCTCGCAAGGCATCGGCCCAACCCTCAGCCGAGTCTTCCACCACCATCCTGCGCGGGGCCGAGCCCGTCTGACGGCGGATTCGCGGGAAATTCTCAACATAACGCCCCTCGACCGAGAAGCCCACGCCACAACCACTCATCGAGATAATCAACGCCTCTACAAATGAGTCAATGCTCTCGACCGGCTGATACGAGCAGTTATAAATGGCAATATTATTACGCCGGGCCGCCGGACCAGCCATCGCCAGCAGGCGCATCGAAGGCATCGAGCGCATCTCGAGGATGGCCTGACGGATGCGCGCATAGGTTTCGGCGGGCAGACGCGCGCCAGCGAGCTCGTAGAGATAGTCAACCGAACGATCGACGGTTTCAATCCAGGTCTCACGACGCCCAAGATCGTAATTAAAACGTGAATATTTATCAAAAAACTGGAACCGCTGCAACGGCGTTGGGAAGTACTGATCCGACTCCGCAAACGCCTGCCGCACCTCCTCAGGAATGGGCCGCTCAACCCGCTTCTTGGCATGCTCAGCACGGTAGAGAATATAATGCTTGGCCGCCTCAAATTCACCGGCGGCCTGCAACACCATCTCGACAATATCCTGCACCCCTTCGACCGTCGGTGACTCACCATGCGCCTGGGCAGCCAGAATATTGACCACCCGCTCGGAAAGCTCGGTGATCGCCACCCGCGGCGTGCGACTCAGGCTGGCAAAACAGCGCGTGAGCGCATTCTCGATCCGCTCAATGTCAAACGGTACCACGCGCCCATCACGCTTCACGATCGTCGTCGGAATAACCATCCCGGCCTGATCAAGTGCCTGAAACCCACCTGCGATATGGCCCACACCATTCGTCCCACTTGCCATACAACCTGCTCCTCTATCTTCACCTGCTGTGACTAAACAATGGCAACACGCTTAACCTGTAGCTAAGGCACACGACGGCACCAAAACAACCTAAAAGTGTAAAGAATTAAATCCTCGTTAAAGAAATCTGCGTTACGCGCCTGATTGACTTCTTTAGGGAACCACTACATATAGTACAGATTTATTATGTAGACCTCTACATCTAGGGGTCACAACGATGCCGCGCCAGTGTAGCACACAGGTGCGTGGTATGTCAAGGCAACAAAAAGTTTAACACTAGGAGAGGTCAGAACGCAACCGCAGAAAGCCTCGTTCCAGCAGATCGCTCATCCTGAACGCATCAAGATCGAGGATAACCCGTGCATTCAAGGGTGCCCGCGCCGCCGCTTCACGCAACGATCCTTCATAGTCAAATCCCGGCATACCAACATAACTCGCCAGTTGCTCAAACCCGCTTGCCCCGAGTGCCACCGTGGCCCGCTGGCGCTCGGTCAACGCAATAATCGTCTGCCCGCGGATCAACTCACCCTCGGCGATCACACGCACCACGGCAAGGTGCCCCTTCCCCAGTTGGGGATGCAAGGCATACACCGCTGCGGCCACCGCAGGCAAGGGCATCGCCAGCGCCTGATGACTGCCCGCCTGTAGATACCCCTCCAGCAGACGCGCGAGCAATGCCCCGGGTTGCCCACACCGTTCTTCGAGCAACCGCACCGCCGCCGCACCAAGCCGCAGCTTCTCAAACGCATCGCGGGTCACCAGTTCAACATGCATCCCGCTCTCAAGCACCACCGCAAGCGCATGCGGATCAGCAAAGGCATTAAATTCAGCCGCCGGGGTCAGTGAACCCGCCCCATGCGCCCCGGCTACCGCGACGAGCCGCACCCCGGCCAGATCCGTCGGATACGCCTGAACCGCCCGCGCAACATTGGTCAACGGCCCTAGCGCAAGAATGGTCAGATCTGGGTACAGACGTGCCGCCGCCGCAAGTGCCCCTGGTGCACCAACCGGCAGTTTCACCAGGTCGTGTGGCTGCTGATGCCCCCAGAAGGCATCACGACCATGCGTGATGACGCCAGTATTGGTACGCAGGTGGATCAGCGGCGCCGAAGCGCCCATCGTCACAGGAACGTCACGTTGCAACGTAGCGAGCAACGTCAAGACATTCGCCGTCGTATGCTGTAATGTCCCACTCCCAAAGACCGTACTTACCCCCACTACCTCTACCGACGGCGCAGCGAGCAACCATGCCAGCGCAAGCGCATCATCACAACCTGGATCGGTATCAACAAAAATCGGTTGAGGCTTGACACTGATTGGCAAACCATCAATCATCACGGTCTCGTTTCATTGAGTGAGGAAGGCACCAACTCTTCGAGCGCATAGTCAGCCCGCGCCGCCTGAAGCGCTTCGACAAAAGCCCGAGGACGCTCAGGGCTCAGAATCATCGTTGTCCGTTGATCACGGGCCACCGCCACCAGTCGCTCACGATTCGTCGCAAGAAAGAAGACTTCACCATACGGCGCAAGGCGAAACGGCCCCTGGTAGCCAAAAATACCCGCATTAAAGGCAAAACGCAACCCGCGACGCGGCACGTCGGCCAGATCCGACGCGAGTGACACTCCGATCACCAGCTTCAAGGGAATGCGTAAGGCCGGCATCAACCGCCGCCGCACAACCAGTTCCGTCGCCGTGATCTCATACCGACGAGGCTGCACTGCATAGGTCAACAACAAAAAGACGGCGATCGCTAGCGCCAACGCCACTGGAACCAGCAAGCCATCCCAGCGCATGTTCGCCAGATACGCAAAAAGCAACGGCAAGACAAGCAAGCCCCCGAGATACGCAAGGCCGGTTGTTACCCGCAACGCATACGCATCCAGTGGGGCCACGAGAAAAATCTGTGTCGGTGTTGGAACCTGTTTCGTTTGACGTTTCACAGAGTCATTATATACTGATCTTAGTGCATTGTTTACCAGGTTGCAATCGCTGCAACCCTCTCGCTGGCCCTGCCAGCCCAACCAAAGAAATCCATGAACCAAACCACACTGAATCTCCTGCCGGTCGCCCCAACCTATTTCGAATGGCGCGGCCATCGCATCGCCCACTATCACACCGGTGAAGGGGAACCGGTGCTTCTCATCCACAGTATCAACGCCGCCGCCTCAGCTTTCGAGATGCGCGGCCCGTTTACCGGGCTCGGCGACGGCTTTGCCGTGCATGCCATCGACCTCCTTGGCTATGGCAATAGTGACCGCCCAACCCGCACCTATCAGGCCGAAGACTATATTGACCAGATCGGGGTCGCACTCGAACGAATCGGCCAACCCGTCACGCTCATTGCCAGTTCGCTTAGTTCAGCCTATGCCATAACCGCCGCCGCCCGTTGGCCCGACCGCGTCAAGGCCCTCGTGCTTGCCTGTCCCACTGGTATGGGGCAACTCTCTGACCCGGCTGGCCCCATCGCCAGGCGCATCCATCAGTCCCTCCGTGGCTCAGCCGGGCGTGCCATTTTTGACCGCCTGACCAGTCGCAAGGGTACCGCTTACTTCTTGCGTTCACAGGCCTACCACGATCCCGCTACGGTTACCAGCGCCACGCACGACGGCTTCTACCTCACCAGTCGTCGCCCAGGGGCACACTATGCGCCAATCTGCTTTCTTACTGGTCTGCTCAACTGCGACGTACGCGCAATCTTACCAACGCTGCGCCAGCCAACCCTGCTGATCTGGGGGCGTCAGGCCACCACCACCCCCGTCAAGCGGGCCGATGCCTTCCTCGCCGCGAATCCTCGCGTTCGCCTCGAGGTTATTGATCAAGCGTCGATGTTAGTGCAGGATGAAAAACCCGCCGAGTTCAACGCCCTCGTCCGTACCTTCCTGGCGTCAACCGTTCATGCTATGCCCTCGCACGGGGAGCCGGTGTTATCGTAGAGGTTGTCTGAAAAGGGTGTCAGCATCGTTCGCCACCATGTGCTATGCCCTTGGAGTGCCGGCTTACGGTCTTGCAGAAATTAATCCGCTAGACCAGACCTCACAGGTCTGACAGACCTGTGAGGTCTAGCCCGTATCGCGTTTACCGGATTATGTACTGGAAGACCATTAGCCAGCACTCCAGAGCAACCCGTCGACGTTTCAAACAGCTTCTTAGGGTGCCGCGACAATCGCCTGGTGCCTACCTCGTTGATCTGTATACAGCGCCACAATATATGGTCTTACGGCACAAGAATGGTGCCAACCACAACAGGCTCGATCCCTGGTGGCAATGCTTCCCCATCAGAAAAGGCTGCTTCAGGATGCGTTGCATCATACCACGCAACCTGCCATTCGTAGCGTCCGGCAGGGATATCATCCGGAACCTCAAACACAAAGCGCTCATAGATCAGTTGGTCAGCAGGCCAGGTTGTGATTGGCTGCATCACATACGTCGGCAGATGCACAAGCCGTGCGTCGCTCGCTACGCCGAGTTGACTGATCGCAACCCACGGTGTTGCCGGCGGCGACCCGTTCAACTCCCAGACAAACGTCGCCTCGAAACGCCGTCCTTCCCGCTCATTCACCGCAAAACCACGCAGCGTTGCCGGGCCAAGATCAAGACTCTTGGCCGAAACCTCCACCGTCGACGTCAGCGTAACCGTGTTGCTCAAGACCTGCGCTGCCGGCGCGTCGCGCTGAAAGAGCAACAGACCATCGCGAGCAGCGACCAGGCCAAAAGCAGGATCGCTGAGCAAAGCACGGATCTCCGCCTCTTCATACGCCACCGTCGGCAAAATACCCGCGTCGGTCAGCGTACGCCAGTCAAAAAGCGCATCGGCCAGCACATACTCCACGTCAGGCAAAAGTGACGGCAAACGCTCGCCCCCGGGATCATCAGGGTAACGCACCAAATAGAGCTTCTCACGATCCACCAGACGCGGCGCAAGGAACATTGAAGCCGCCAGAGGCACCGCTTCAGGCACCTCTGCGGCCAGAAAGCGATCCTTCACCTCATCACGCGCCGCCCGTCCATAACGCGCATGATCCAACCCCTGCCCCGGTAAGGCCAGCCAGAAACGCGGATTCAACGGCTGATCAACCATCAAAAGGCTCACCACAGCCACAATCACGGTAGTAAAGATCAGATCCGGCTTCCACTGACGCACACGCTCACCCGGCGCAGCCTCAGCCGCCTGCTGGCGCAAGCGCACCGCCCCATCAATCACGGCCATCACCACAAAAGGCACCACCAGCGCATAATGGTGATAGGCATAGTGATAGACCGCACCAGGACCTGTACTGAGCAGCACAGCCAGCGTCAACGGGGCCGCAGGCAACAACCAGCGCCAGCCCCGCCAACCTAAAAAGAGCACCGGACCAAAGACCAGCAACGCACTCACCAGGCGCGGCAGCAACGTCCCCCAGACCTGCGATAGATTGCCGTAATAGTGATTCACATACCCTGACGTGACCGCGAGACCTGTGGCCGAAGGCTCAAAAAGCCCACGCACCCCAAAGAAGACGACACTCCCGTAGAGTGCCGCGGCAAGCATCGTCCACGTCCCGGCGCGGCGACGCTCGGCCCAAAACCAGAGAAACGCCCCGATCCCAAAGACCGGCGCCGCCACATACACCTTGCTCAACAAGCTCAACGCAATCCAGAAGGCATACCAACGCCAGGCCTGGCGATCGGCAGCATCGAGGGCAAAGAGTAGCAGCGGCATCGCCAGCGTATCGCCGTGAAAATCAAAGAGCACCGCCGTCAACGCCACCGGATAGAGCAAATAGATCAGCGCGACACTCCGAGCGGCGGCAACATCCTCCAGATGACGCAGCGCCATCCGATAAGCCGGCAGCGCCCCGGCAACCATCAGCAGCGCCTGCCCAATCAACAACGGCTGAGGATTGGGCCACAGCGCCAGCAGCGGCACAAAAGCGAGATAGATCACCTCGACATGCCCAGCCAAGCGACTCACATTGCCCCCCGGCCCCGTCGTCACCAACGGTTGCCCACGCAACACCGACAAAATCGCCTGCGTCATATTGCCCAGATCGAGCATCCCGGCATTATAGCCCCAATAACGCGCCAGGCTCAGTCCAACCAGCACCGCAGCAACCACCAGCATCGCCACCCAGAGGAACCGATCGCGGGGGAGAGAGGGCGTACGATCCTCTGTAAACGTAGTATCCATAGATTTAGCTTATCTTGGGCGTTGCGCAATAATGCGGATAACCCCACTTGACTTCATGAAAGCAGAAATTAACCCAAAGGGCAGAAAGAACAGAATCGCGAACGGATTTTGATAACGAACAAAACGCGCTAACTTCCCAAAACCCAGTGCTTGCAACCAGAAACGTGTACTCCCGATCCAAAAATTGGGCGTTGAAATATGCATAATTGAACAGATACGCAATGACACTAAACGAAACAAAAGTGCAAGTGTGGTGGAAGGAAAGAGCGAAAGATGACGAGGAACATCATATCCATACCAATGAGACTTGAAAATACGGGCCGTATGCGAGTCAAGATTTGGAATCGTAACAATGCAATAGCCCCCAGGACGCAGGATATACTCAATATACTTCAGTAGGGCGAATGGATCAGCAACATGTTCCAGCACATGTCTCATCACAACAAGATCAACACTACCCGGAGGAAGATCAATCTCAGCTAATTGGCCGGTACGCACATCCAGATCATAGCGATGGCGTGCAAGCTGTGCTGCCACACCACTGATCTCAATACCGGTGAGATGAGGCCGCCCACGACGACGTAATTCGTTGAGAAACTCACCTGTTGCTGAACCAAGTTCAAGAATACGGCTTGCTGGCGTTGTCAGGGCAAGAATTTCACCAATCTCAGCACGCCAGGCCATACGACGCATCAACATGAAGAGTGACTGGGGGCGCTGCATATAACTCTCATAAGAAGCCGGATAGATCGCCGCTAGTTCTGCCTCCGTGGTGGGGCGTGGCGTCAGCGTAACCAGACCACACTCTCGACACTGAAGCAATGTGTAGATGGCCCTATTCGTCAAAATCGTGCGATCGTAGCCTCTGCCAAGCGTATGAAAGGTTTCATTTCCACAGAGATTGCAACGCTGCACATGCACAACTCGCTCCTTTAACCTGAGGTCACAGGCCTTGCTTAAACACCGTGTCGGGAATCGATTGACGACGGCGACCAATCGCAAAGACTAATCCACCAATCAAACCTGTGCCATTACTTAAAACATGCATAAAGAGCGATAACGCAAGAGCCTCGGCCGGGCTCACTCCAACAAAACCCAGTAGCAACACAAGGGCATTATCTTGTAAACCCAGTCCATTAATTGCGATTGGGAGAACCGTAATCGCCTGACTGAAGGGGATCATGGCAAAATAGGCGACCGGACTTGCCATAATCCCAAACGCTCTACCCGCAAAATAGACTGCCAAGCAGATCGTTAGTTGCCGTAATGCCGAAACAAGAGCACTACCAAACAGGATATCGGGACGCTTCCGCAAGGCCATGAGACTCGTATGCGCTTTCACAAGTGAAGTCCCTAGCCGCTGCCAGATCCGCCTGGGGAGCATGTATTCAATGACTTTCAACGATGTATTGTTAAAAAGGAGGCCAACTGCACCTACAAAAAGAATCATGATCGCGAACAGGGCGATGATCAGCGTCGTGTTAATCCAGACTTCAGGCAAAAAAAGGAGTGCTATGATGCCGAACGCAATGGTAACTCCCATCCCAATAATGCGATCCATCAGCACTGACGAAACGGCAGCCTCGCGTTGCTCGGTGTCTGGAGCAATCAGCACCATCTTCACGAGATCGCCCCCAATGGATGAAGGCAAAAACATGCTAAAAAAAGTACCGATCAACAAAATCCGTAGCAAATTCAAGAATGGTTGCCGAACCCCCATTCCATATAACAATAACTGCCAGCGTAATGTACCGAAAAAGAGCGCAAAAAGATTTGCCAGGATACCTGCAATGAGCCACCAGTGATTAGCCCCACGCAAGATCGCTCCCACGCTGGTGAGGTCTACCTGCGTCAGTAACCATCCAACCAGAAACAGGGTTAGCACGATGCGCAAGACTGTCTTGCCCATCAGTTCCGCCCTCCAGAGGAACTGTCACGAGCAGCCGAATGACCAGACGGTGAAGAAATGACGATACCTCGTTGTGCAAGCACGGTATCATACATGGCATTGATCTGCGCCCCAATCGCATGCCAGCTATATCGATCTTCGCAGCGCCTGCGCAATTCCTGGCCTCGACGTTCACGCTCCAATGGATCACGCAATAAGGTAACGATACGTTCAGCCAGGGCAAGCCCATCACCAACTGGCGCATAACATCCAGCCTCGCCAAGTGTAGCCACATTGCCTGGCAGATCAAATGCAACCGTCGGCAAACCACAGGCCATGTAATTGAGGAGTTTGCCATTGCCTTCCATACTGGTCAATTTGGCCGATACAGCGACATCACCTAGCGCGAGATACCGGGCAGCTTGCTGATACGCAATACGCCCTGGCAATGTTACGTGATCAGCAATGCCAAGAGCATGAGCTTGTGCCTGGTATTGCTCTTCGTCGGGATAGCCCATAAGGAGAAAGTGGGTATCAGGACAGGACGCCAGAATGCGAGGCACGACGTCTAACAAAAGATCAACCCCTTGATAAGCGCTTAGTACGCCCAGATACACCACAACCTGACGCTCACGCGGTAAGCCAAGTTCATCATAGAGATCTTGCAGATCCTCTTTTCCATATGGGCGAAATCGCTCTGGATCAACACCATAATCTACCTCAAAAACACGATCAGGTGGAAAATCAAAACGCCGCTGCAACGACTCACGAATGTAAGACCACATAAGCATTGCATCAACATGGCGTATGATCGTCCGCTCAGTAAGTTCAGCCAGACGATAGAGCCTTCCCCCTTCCCGAATGAATTTGTGGTTGACCATCTCTCCAGCCATACTCCCCTGTAAATCAAGCACAAGTGGCACGTTCAGCAAACGGGCCACCGGAAGAGCAATCGCAGCTCCTTCATGCAAATGCGCATGCAAAAGATGCGGTCGATAGCGTCGGGCAATTTGCAGGGTGCGCCCGAGAAGAAGCAGATCCAGATAAAATTTATGCCAGGAAGGACCGGCTGAGCGCTTGTGATACCAGGGGATCTGAGGAATGCGATAGATTGGAATATGACCGGGATCATTGCCAAGGTGATAGGTCACAATCGCCACATGGTTCCCTTGAAGTTGTTGTGACCGTGCTACTTCATAAATTTGCACATGGCAACCACGATCCGAAAAATACGGGGTCGGTGCAACCATTAACACCCGCTTGGCAGTCGTCATCCCCTCACTCTCCATTCAATTCCTCGCGTACCGCATAGATGGGCCGGTTGCTGCCTTCGTAATAGACCCGCGTGATCAGTTCGCCTAGCAAGCCCATGCCAACCAGTTGCACCCCCAGCACGACGAGCAGTACTGCGAGCAGTAATAACGGTCGGTCACTCAATGGGCTGCCCAAAAAGAGCCGAATGTACCCCAGATAGGCCAACAAGATGCTGCCCAGCGTGCCCAAGATGAGCCCGACGCTCCCAAAGACTTGCATTGGTCGCGTGGAGTACGAGAGCAGAAAGCGTACGGTGATCAGATCAAGCAAGACCCTCGTCGTTCGGCTGATCCCGTATTTTGAGGTGCCGTAACGCCGTGGGGCGTGATTGACCGGCATTTCGGCGACCGCAACACCCTGCCACGAGGCAATCGCTGGAATAAAACGATGCAGTTCTCCGTATAACGAGATGTGCTTGACAATGTCGGTACGGTAGACTTTCAGTGAACACCCATAGTCATGCAACGTCACTCCTGTTGCCCACGAAATCATGCGGTTGGCAATGATCGAAGGTAGTCGTCGGTTTAGAAACGGATCCTGTCGGTGTGCCCGCCACCCGCTGACGACATCAAAGCCCTCGGCGGCTTTGTCCAGCAACATTGCGATATCATCCGGATCGTTCTGGAGATCGGCATCAATCGTGACCAGCCATTCGCCCCGCGCCCGGTCAAAGCCCGCCGCAAACGCCGCTGTCTGCCCAAAGTTGCGCCGAAAACGTACCACGCGCACACGTGCATCCCGGTCGGCTAGTTCATGCAGTAACGCAAAACTGCCATCTCGTGAACCGTCATCAACACAGATGATCTCATACGGCTTGTCGATCTGCGCTAGCGCTGCCGTGAGATGCGTGTAGAGATGCGGGATGCTCTCTTCTTCGTTGTAGATCGGTACGACCACCGAAAGCCAGGGCGCAACCTGTGTGCTAGCCATCGCCTCCTCAATCACCGGATCTTATGTCTCTTCTTCCACCCCTATTGTAGCGTATCAACCATACCACAAACCCTGGTGTGTAGCGGGCCAAACATGCCAGCTTTGCTGGCATGTTTGGCCCGCTACACACCAGAAGGAAAAAATCCCTGATGCACTGCGGCATGAAGTGGTGTATACTAGGGCTACATAGATCAGAGGTCGGTCGCCCAACATGCTTGCCCTAGCTGCATCCGACCTTTCCCCCCCCTTCACGGTTGTCCCGCTGGACAACCGTTTTTGGTATGGAGAAGGCTCGTGGTTCGTGTGCTGTTTGAGGTGCTGCTGCCGGTCGCGCTGGTGGCAATCATCGGGATGTTGTTGCGCCGGCAAATGCCCCTTGACCAGGTAACCCTCAATCGGGTGGTGATCTATGGGATGAGCCCGGCTCTGATCTTTACGTCCCTGGTACGCGCTGATCTCAGTGGCAGCGGCGCACTGGGGATGGTTACGCTGGCCGTTGGCACAGTTGTGGTGATGGGGGTGTTGACCCTCGCCGTGGCCTTGCCTTTTGGCGTCCGTGGCCGTGATTTGAGTGGCCTGTTGCTCGTGACCCTTTTTATGAACTCGGGCAACTACGGCTTACCAGCTTCCCGTTTTGCCTTTGGTGAGGCTGGGTTTACCCTGGCGATCTTCTATTTCATTGTGCAGTCCGTGCTCTCACAAACGCTCGGGGTCGCCGTGGCCGCCGCCGGTGCCGCCCAGGCCGGTCCGGGCCTCCTCCGTGAGGTGACCACACGGGTGTTGCGTATGCCTCAGATCTATGCAACCGTGGCCGCCTTTGCCGTACGCGCAACTGGCTTTGACCCGGTTCTTGCCCAGGGGCTCTTCGCCGGTCTGTTTCGCGGTCTCGCCCTGCTTGGCGATGCCACGCTGCCCATGATGCTCGTGGTACTCGGTACCCAGCTCGCCGGTGGCCTGCATATCCAGGAACCTGGCCTGGTCACAATGGCAACGATCTTGCGCCTGCTTGTCTCACCCCTCGCGGCCTATGGCCTCGGGCTCGCCCTCGGGCTTGCCCCGTTGAGCCTCGCGGTGGGCGTGATGCTCGCCGGTATGCCAGCCGCAGTCAATACAACCATCCTCGCCCTCGAGTTCGACAGCCGTCCCAGCCTCGTCGTGAGCACGGTGATCGTCTCTTCAGTGTTGAGTATCGTAACGTTGTCTGTGTTGTTGACGTTGCTCGGCGTATAGCGGCGCAAGCCACAAGCCCTCAAAGATCGCGCTAGGCCCAATTCTTTGCAAAGAAGCTCACGCGAAGGCGCGAAGGGTTCGCTCACTTACGCGAAAACCTTTGCGCCTTTGCGTCAAACCAACCGCCTTCTTTGCAAGGTCTTGGCTCTAGACCTGACAACAAAGGTCTGTTTCGCGAGCCTTTGTTGTCAGGCTAGCTTTACGTCAACTCAGCCGTACTGAAAACGGTGCTGAAGGCACGGCAGTAGATGACGACCGACAGAAAACCGTCGAGATCCAGATCCGCAGGGATAGCGTAGTTCTGATTGCCTTCGTTGGCCGTCAGACGCTCAAACTCAATGTAGCCAGGCCCGGTATCATGCAGTTCCGCACTGCTACGTGGCATGGGGTGGCCGGCAATGCCAATGCGCAGATCCGGGCCATTCTGTGCTTTGAAGTTTTCGAGCCGTAAAATACGACTCCCATCGGGCAGCTGGTAGATGGTTGCCTGGCCCTCTGCCCAGTGCAGCCGGTCGATAAAGGTAAACGTGCCACTCGCCAAGGCAATTGGCTCAGTTGGCGCTTCAGCAACCGTTGGTTCCATACTTGGCGTAGGCGCCTCAGTCGCCCCTGGCGTAGGTGCCTCAGGCGTCGCCGTCACTGTGACAGGGTTGGTGTCAGGCGTAGCCGTTGCTGATGGCATTGCTGCCACTATCTCAGGCGCTACGGTTGGATCCGGGCTTGCTGAGGCAACGGCAACCGGGAAGGCTTCGTCTACCCGCGTGCTGAGAAAAAGCGGACTGATCGCCCACCAGACAAAAGCCGCCCCGAAAAGCAAAACTGGGAGGCCGAGCCACAGTACCAGTGTTGGGATACGACGCGTTGTATGTGGAGGTGACATAGACAAGATCCTTTCGCTGAATTCCTGAGGGATAGCGTACAATAGCTTCAAAGAGACAACTGTGAGCTAGCATACATAACATCAGATCCATCGTCAAGGTCGCGTCACCAGTCACGCTACTCGTACATTGAGAGGACATTTATGTCGCTTACAGCAACATTACTCGTGCGCAATGCCCGCATTGCTACCCTTGATCCAGCCCTGCCTCACGCCGAAGCCATGGCCGTCGTTGGCGATCGCATTGCCTGGCTCGGCAGTGACGCCGATGCCGACACCTGGCACGGCCCTGCGACCATAGTGCTCGATGCCGAGGGGCGCCGCATCCTGCCTGGCCTGATTGATAGCCATTTCCATCTGCTCTCTGGTGCCCTTAGCCTCGGTCAGCTTGCCCTCGAAGATGCCACCGATCTTGCTGAGGTGCAAACTCGCCTCCGCACGGCTGCAACGACGCTCCCTCAAGATGCCTGGCTGATCGGAAGGGGCTGGAAATATCGCCTCTTTGCTGGCGGCGAAACGATCCATCGCCACCTCCTCGATGCCGTGGTTCCTGATCGTCCGGTCTTTTTGACGGCCTTTGATGGTCATACCGCCTGGGTCAATACGAGGGCCCTCCAGATGGCAGGTATGCTGCATGGTGCCGAGACAGGCAGTGCCTTCAGCACGGTGGTGCTCGACGATGCGGGCTTTGCCACAGGCGAATTGCGCGAGAGCGAGGCGATGACGCTGGTGAGCCGCCTTCTGCCTCCTGTCACCGATGCAACCCGGCTCACCTTGCTTCGTCAGGCCTTACGTCAACTAGCTGCCCTCGGCTTGACCAGTGTTCACAATATGGACGGCGACGAGCATCAGGTCAAGCTGTTGCAACACTTGATTGCCAACGACGAGTTGTCTTTGCGCATTCTCTTGCCACTTTCACTCTCACCAGGCGACGATCCTGACTGCATCAAACAATGGGCGGCAACAACCGGGCAGCTTCACGGGCCATATCTGCGCACCGGTGCGGTGAAACTCTTTATGGACGGGGTCGTCGAGTCAAAAACCGCCCTGTTGCTCACACCATACGCCGATGGCAGCGGCGATCTGGGCGTCGCCAACTATGGCTTCGAAGAATTTGTGCATCTAGCAAGCACAGCCGATGCGTTGGGGTTACAGGTCTTTGTCCATGCCATCGGTGACGCCGCCGTACGCCAGACGCTCGACGGCTTTGCCGCGATCCAGCAGGCAAACGGGCAACGTGATACGCGCCATCGCATCGAGCATGTCGAATTGCTTGACCCTGCTGACGCCCCACGCTTTGCCGAACTAGGCGTCATTGCAGCGATCCAGCCCATTCATGCCAACTTTGGCCTCGATCCACAGAACACCTGGCGACGTATGAGCGGGCCGGCACGCTGGCCCTGGGGCTTCGCATGGCGACGACTCCGCGCTGCCAATGCGCGTCTCGCCCTGGGCAGTGACTGGCCTGTGGCCGACGCCAACCCATTCAAAGGCATCCACGTCGCGCTCAACCGGCAACCCCTCGATCATGGCCTGCCCGATCAACGGCTCACGCTTGAAGAGGCGCTTGCCGGTTACACCACCTGGGCCGCCTACGCCGGCCACCGCGACGATGATCAAGGGCAACTGGCACCGGGCTACCTCGCCGACTTCATCGTCCTTGACCGCGACCCCTACAGCCTCCCTGCCGAAGAACTTGCCACCATCAAGGTCATCCTCACCATCGTCGGCGGCAAAATCATCTTCGCCGCCTCCTGATCACCCTCTGCGGTAAATCCTCCCCACCCAAATAAAAACCAGGGGCGGCCCACGCCACCCCTGGTTCAGATGAAACTCTACGCTCAACCTCAATCAGCGCTTGCCGAAGCCTTCGCCACCTCGCTGATCTGTTCCGCCTCACGCTTGCTCTGCCAGATCGCCCAGACCAGCAGGGCAAAACAGAAGATCATGCCAATGATCACCCCGGGGCTACCTGGGTTAACTGTAACCACAACCGGAGCAATAATCAGCGCCACCAGGTTGATCACCTTGATCATCGGATTGAGGGCGGGACCTGCCGTATCCTTGAGGGGATCACCAACGGTATCACCAACCACAGCGGCCTTATGGGGATCGCTATGCTTGCCGCCAAAGTTGCCCTCTTCGATATACTTCTTGGCATTATCCCATGCCCCACCAGCATTCGACTGGAAGACCGCCATCAACTGACCCGAGAGAATAATGCCGGCGAGGAAACCTCCAAGGGCTTCAACACCAAGCAAGAAACCAACCAGGATCGGCACCATCACCGCGATAATCCCGAGGCTGATCAACTCCTTCTGGGCCGCCGTCGTAGAAATCAGTACCGCACGGGTATAATCCGGCTGAACCTTGCCCTCCATCAGACCGGGGATACGGAACTGACGACGCACCTCAGTCACGATTTGCGAAGCAGCACGCGACACTGCACGGATCGTCAGGGCCGAGAAGAGGAAGGGCACTGCCCCGCCAATCAACAACCCGATAAAGACCGTTGGCTGCGCCACATTGATCCCCGTCAGTAACTGAACGCCCTGCTCGCCCGCATCAATCAGTTGCTGCTGCACTTTATTGACATCCGTGAGGTACGAACCAAAGAGGGCCACAGCCGCAATGACTGCCGAGCCAATTGCAATGCCTTTGGTAACAGCCTTGGTCGTATTGCCAACGGCATCAAGGTCATCCATCACATTACGGGCATTCTTATCGAGGCCAGCCATCTCGCCGATGCCATTGGCATTATCCGAAATCGGCCCAAAGCTGTCCATCGAAATCGTATTGCCCGTCAGCAACAGCATCCCGATACCGGTCAGTGACACACCATAGAGCACTGCCGTGAACGAGACAAAGGGATCAGGCGAAAAGCCACTGAAGATCAGCACCGAGCTAAAGATCGACACACAGATCACCATCACCGCCCAAACACTCGACTCCATACCGAGGGCCAGACCAGAAAGAATATTGGTGGCCGCCCCGGTCTGTGAAGAGCGTGCTGTCTCTTTCACTGGGCTATAGTGGGTGCTCGTAAAGTACTCGGTGAGTTTATCGAGCCCAATCGCAAGGGCAAGACCGGCCAGCGTCGCCAGCAGCGGACGCCAGTCAATCGAGCCATCGGCATTGCGCATAAAGAAGAAACTGGCAACAACGCCACCGAGGGCCCCAATAACCGCAGCAACATAGAAGCCCCGATTCATCGCCGCCATCGCATTGCGACGACGCTCATCGGTGCGCACCAGACTATTGCCAATCACCGAGGCAATGACGCCAATCGCCCGCAGGATCAACGGGAAAAGAATAAAGCGCAGATCATACTGACCATCGCCAATCGTCCCCGAGACAGCATCACCAAGCACCAGGCCCAGGATGAGCGCCGAAACCAGCGTCACTTCAAAGCTCTCAAAGACATCCGAAGCCATCCCGGCGCAGTCACCGACATTGTCACCGACCAGGTCAGCAATGACCGCCGCATTGCGCGGATCATCCTCAGGAATCCCCGCCTCAACCTTGCCCACCAGGTCAGCCCCAACGTCGGCGGCTTTGGTGTAGATTCCTCCACCGACCCGCATAAAGAGCGCAATCAGTGAACCGCCAAAACCAAAACCAAGCAACGCATCAGGTGCAGCAATGCCAAAGACGATAAAAATCAGCGTCCCACCAAACAGGCCGAGCCCCACCGTGAGCATACCCGTCACCGACCCCGATTTGTAGGCAATCTGGAGCGCCGGATTGTAACCTTTGCGTGCCGCCGCTGCAACCCGCACATTGCCTTCAACCGCAACACTCATCCCGACAAAACCAACTGCATACGAAAAGAGTGAGCCCATCAAAAAGGCAACGGCTCGCCCAATCGATACCCAGAGCACCGCTGCCTCTTCCGAGCCAAAGCGCTCGACGGCTTCCTGGGTTGGTGGCACAATCAAGACGCTTGCCGCAAGCACAAAGGTAAGAATTACGATCAGAATCGCAATCGTCCGAAATTGTTGACTCAGATACGCATTCGCACCTTGCTTGATAAAACCCCAGACCTCTTGCATCTTTGCCGTACCCTTATCCTCAGCGAGAACCTGCGCCCTCAGGACAAAAGCATAGACAATACCAAAGACCGAAATGGCGAGCACAGCCCATACAGCCGCCTGCTGTAATGCATCCAGTCCTTCCAGCATCGCACAACTCCTTCGTTGCAGTGGGGGACTACATCAGCTTCAAAAAAGACGGGTAGCAAATCATATATGCATGAGGCATCAGCATATGTAACAATGCGACAACGTAGCCCCTTGATAGGGCATCTCGATGTACGCTGTTAGGGGAGAGCCTGGCCCGGTGCTTGTCTATCAAGCCCCCTCGGGCGGGTTTATTCTAGCACATGAAGGATTGAATTGTAAAGCTTGCAAAGTGAATAAATGAGAACTGAAGGCCTCGTGCCGGAGCAGCCAAGTTGCCGCGGCACGAGGCCTTCAGCTTCAGCTTCAAGACCGTCGCAAACTAGGCAGGAAGACCTGATAGCGCTCAAATGAGAGCGGCGTAAAGGTACCCTTGAACGTGAAATGACTCGTATTGCCCGCTCGATCAGTCGCCCGTGCGATGATCCGCAAGTCACCCGGATGGATCGGCACAATGCTTTGATACATACCTGAGCCAGGAGCGGTTTGTTCAAGCGCACGGTTTTCCCAGGTGCGCCCATCAGGGCCAATGTAGATCATACTGACATCGGCAATGCCGCTGCGCCCAAACTCTGTGCTGAGCGAGACGTCACGCACCTGTATTTCTACGAGCGCCTCTGTCGCCTGTGCGAGTTGGATGCTGACATCAGGTGAACGGACAGCTACCGACTCGATGATCGGTGGCAGCGTATCGCTCCGCAGCGCGAGAATCTCTCCGGTGAGCAGCTTCGGATCGGGATCTTCGTAGAAGACCTGGAAGACAAGCTGGCGGTATGGGCGTAAGGTGCCAATCTTGCCACTGGGATCGGTGCGGAACTGTGCCATCGCGGTCGCCAACTGATCACGCTGCAATTCCCCTTCGCCAACCGTGCTGTACGCAAACATTTTGTCGGGGAACCAGATCCCAATCCCCGCCGGAAACTCAGGTTCAATGTCGGTCTCGATAATCGGGCTCGATGTCTCCGTCACGACCTGGGTGATCTGCGGATCAAAGCCCTCCCGTTCATCGTAGATGCCACCAATCATCACCACATCCCGTACCCGCAAGCGTTCCGTACTGCCGTTGCTGAGCGCACTGATATCGTAGGCAAGGTTGGGCAAGACTGGTACGGCCACCTGGTTGTTCTCAAAAAGCCGCGGCGGTCGGACAAAAGCCTCGCCAAAGCTGTCCTCCACCTTGATACTCTCGGGGCCGGGCCGCAGGATCGTGCTCCCTGTCCGGCGAACCAGAACAAAATCCTCGGGCTTGAGATCAATGGTGAAGGTAATGGTTCGTGTCAAGCGCCCCAGACGATCTGGTTGAATTGGCGTATTGATCTCGAGCGGTGCTGTCTTGGTTGGTGACGGATCTTCCAGTGGCGGCGGCAAGGGCTTTTCTATCTCCACCCGAATAAAGGGCAGGCCATAGAGCGTCATGATGCTGATCGCTTTGTAGTCATACGCGCTCAGCGTCGTCGAGTTGCGCACATAACGCTGCTTGGCCTTCACCAGCGCATCACCAATCGTTGGCCCAATTGGGAAGAGACTTTGGGCAGGTGAGCGACCGAACGCTTCCACGACAACTTCACGCGCTAGTTCCTCGGTGAGCAACACCGATAGCCGCTCAGAGTAGTCAATCCCGTCTGTGGTGCCATACCCATAGCCGGTATTGCCAATCCAGTTGCCGCCGTGACGGTTCAGGGCTTCGGCAAAGTCGGCCCGGTAGAGCAACGGCATCCCTTCGGCAATTGCCCCGTCATGCACGTTGTAGCCACTGTGACACCCGACCGAATAGCCGAGCGTCCCCATGAAGTAGACTCCAGGCGATGAAAATTCATACTCCGGCACAAGCAAACGCTCGGCAGGGAAGTTCCCCGTGGCAGCGCCTTCAACCGCAGGCAGTAATTGCCAGTGGTCAAAATGGGCATTCACCGAGTTAAGCACGAGCGGAAGCGATGATTGCAAGTTGACAAAGCCATCTCGGGGCAATGGGAAGTCAATATCAAGCCGCCCATCAAACCAGGTACGCTCAAGATCCGGGCGCGTCCATCGATCATTGATCAAAGCGTTGACTTCCTGAGGAAATGACCTGGTTCTCGTTAAAATATTGGTGACTGCCTGCGCCTGATCCGTCAAGAAGTCATATCCCGTCACTGAAGCACGGGCAGGCCCCGGTTCACCACCACCCCGCGAGGTGACATCAATGTGGAAGGGCCTGTTGGTATATTCACTTCCATAGAGCTGTGCATTGAGATAGTTGGAGATGTCGTCAGGCGTCTCAACAATCCGCCCAACCGCCAGTTGCGGCAAATGGAAGGGATATCCATAAAAACGATACGGTCGCCCTGCGCCATACGGGCTATCCGTCAAGAGCATCCGATACCGCAAGGCAGCCCCAAGCGCGCTATCGGGGATGATCATATCACGTCCGCCCACGATGCCACGGGTGTACGCCAGATAGTCAGCCTCGTTGGCAATCGTGGTCAGATCCGGAGCACGAAAGAACGGGACAATATTGTCACCACCAATTAAGACAATGTTACGGACATTCGGGAACGTGATCCGCTCATCTTCAGCCGCATTCCCATAATAAAAGGCGGCATTTGTCTTGGTCACTGGTTCCGTCTCCGTGGCCGCTTCGATCAGGTTGTCGATCAGACCCGCAACATAGTTGGCATAGAGGGGATTCCCTTGATTGACATCCCAGAGATCATACACCTCCGTGATCGAAGCCGTCGCAGCACGTTCATTCAAGACTGGTTGCAAAAGCCCCAGATCCAGGACAATCCCATATTCAGGTGGAGCATTATTATTCCACGGTGGACTCGAAGCCAGTGAATCCAGCGCAAACCCTATCGAGGTAATATTGGTCATCTGGGGGGTTTCATCAGGCCCGTAGATCTGCTCCAAACGTTGTGGGTGATGAATATATAACGTCGTAATCTGCTCAGGACCAATGCCAAACTCGCCACCACCAGGCAAACTGGAAAAATCAAGCCGCAGTTCTACCTCGGGTGCCGATGGGGGTATCGTCAACTCACTTCCATCGAGACGTACCCCGAGACGGTACGACGACGCATTCGTATCACCGATAGGGTAGGCGCTGTTGTGCGGCACGACAACCACATAGTAGACCCCCGGCACCCAGATCAGCGTGTCAATCGTTTCAGGGGTGCGACCACTGTTGATGCTGATCGCCCCGATACTCCCTCCGATTGCCCCGATGCTCCCTCCGATTGCCCCGATGCTCCCTCCGATCGCCCCGATGCTTCCTCCGATCGCCCCGATGCTCCCTCCGATCGCCCCGATGCTCCCTCCGATCGCCCCGATGCTCCCTCCAACCTGGGTAATGCCTTCAAGTCCAGGGACCCCAGGATCAAACGCAAGATCAATCCCAGCTTCAGGATCAGGCCCCCCGCCGAACACCAGATCATAATCATCAGGCAACTGATCCAGCACAATCTGGATGCGCGAGGCAGGCCGCGCCACCACTATGCGAAAGAAATCAACATCGGTCGAACGATCAATAACGCCAGTTATCGTCTGCTCCCAACTCTGGATGGTGCGATCACCGATCCACTCGGCATCTTGCGGTCGATCATTTGAACTGGTACCAGGCGCTTCTTGTTCGATGTACGGAGGAAGTTTAGTGACGTCACTCAAGGTAGCCGCAGGAACCTCAACCGGCTCGGCCAGAGCAGTGGCAGGAGGCTGCATCCCTAATGGCGTCACAAGGATGGCCATCAAGAGCAGCACAATAAGTTGACGTGGCATGCATACGCTCCGATCTTAGGTAACAGAAGCAACCGACTCAGCGTGGTTGCGCAAGCGAGCTTATAACGCCTGAACCAGCGCAAGATCACGTTGTGCATCAAGTTCAGCAAAGATGGCCTGGGCTTCGGCCCGTGCCTGCGCAGCGGTCTCGCGATCACCCATCGCAAGCGCAAGGCGCGCTTGCTGATAGCGCGTTTTGCCCAACTCATAGCGATTATCAAGTTTGCTCAACCCGGCATAACTTGTCTCCAAACAGGCCTGTGCTTTCGCAAAATCGCCAACTACCAGAGCCACCTGCGCACTGACCCGATGCGCGGTAGCCTCTTCGACTTTCATCGCCAGTTCCGCAGCTAAGGTAAAAGCCCGTTCAGCATGAAGTTGAGCCAAGGCGAGATCGCCCAGCGCCAACGCCGCTTCAGCCGTTAAACGCAACACCTCGGGCAAAAAGTTGCGTGCGTTGATCTGCTGCAAGGTCTCAAGCGCCTCCAGCAAGAGCGGCATCGCATCAGCCGGACGACCCTGCAACAACAAGACTTCGCCACGATTGTAGGTTGTGACCGCTACGCCCAGCGTCGAACCTATCCGCGCAAACATCGCATTGCTCAATTTATAGAGTTCGCCGGCACGTTCAAGTTGATTGCGCCCCACCAGCACAACCGCAAGATTATTCGAAGTACGCGCAATCGCCTGCACATCACCAATATTCTCACTGATCGCCAGGCTCTGTTCATAACAGGCGATCGTATCAGCCCACTGGCCCATATTCAGATAGACCATGCCAAGATTATTGAGTGTATCGCTCAAACCATCAAGCACATTCAGTTGTGCAAAGAGCGCACGCGCCTGATCGAGTGCGGCAATCGCTTGATCAAGGATGCTTTGTTCCCGATAGATCAAGCCCAGGAGTTTAAAGGTATGCGCCTGTTCTGACAGATTACCCGCCTGTTCGGCCAACGCTTTGCCCTTCAAAGCCCATTCAATCGATTCGGCATACTTGCTCTGCCGAAAAAAGAGCCCGGCCCCAAGCAAATAACAACGCGCAAGCTCTTCCCCCCATTCGAGCGACATTCCTTCCATGCCGGTACGTAACCAGGTAAACGCCTGTTCATAGTGCGAACGACGCTCTTCGACACTTGCCAACAGACGATACATCCGCAGCCAGTTCTCTTCGCCGGGGACGGTCAGTGTGAGCGCTTCGCGAAAATGGACTTCAGCATCGTCATACTCACCAAGCAATAACCTCAAATCGCCACTCTGCTCGTGGATCAAGATAAGCTGTTGCTTCAACGACGGAGTACTCTGCACCTCTTGCAGCCGCTGGGCGACCGTCAGGGCAATCCCATAGAGGGCCAGCGCATCACGATTCGCAAAACGCTGCGTTGCCTGTTCTGCGGCACGAATGTGATACGCGAGCGCCTGATCCCACGCTTCAGCCTGCAAATAGTGCCAGGCCAGCATGGGCAGGTGAGGTTCGAGTTGGCTACCTGCCAACGACTCGATCCGGTGGGCTACCTGCTCATGCAAGACCCGCCGCCGAGCATAGAGAATCGCCTCATACGCTACATCACGTAACAGGGCATGCCGGAAAAGGTAGCTGAGAATCTGATCAAGTTGCTCGGCCTGGATCAACTCAAAACCCACCAGATACATAAGCCCTTCATCAAGTGGAGACTGGCTCGCATAGACGCCTTCAATGATCGGACGTTGAAAACGACGCCCGATCACCGAGGCAACCTGGAGCAACGCCTGACGCGGTTCATCCAGGCGATCGAGGCGGGCCAGCAAGAGGCCTTCGATACTCCCCGGCAATTGAACCTCGTCGAGCGTACGCTCAAGCCGCCACTCCCCCTTTTCCGTACGGCAAAGCACCTGTTCAGCGACCAGGGCATGGAACAACTCTTCAATAAAGAAGGGGTTGCCCTGCGTGCGCTCAAGCAACGGCAAGATTTCGGCGGGTGGTTCAGTGCCCCCCAGCAATTCACGCAAGAGAGCCACGCAATCTTCACTCGTAAGTTCACCTAACGGGATCTTGGCCGTCGTCGGCTTCTCAATCCAAAGGGCTGTGATCGGCGTATCAGGCCGATAGGTCACCAACAATAAAAGCGGCAAGTCAACTGCGGCAAGAGCGAGTTGACTCAAGAGCTCATGTGAAGGCAGATCCGCCCAATGGACATCTTCAATCAGGATCAGCATCCGATCTTGCCTGGTGGCCCCAGCAAAGAGCGCCACGATCAGTTCCTGAAGACGGTCGTGCCGCTGTTCAGGTGACAGCGACGTGGTCAGCGGAGTCTCTTCCAGCGCAACGCCAAGCGCATCACCAAGCAGAGGCGTAAAGCGATCGAGTTCAGGGGCAAGCTGACGTACACGAATAGAAAGCCGTGCGGTCAACTCAGGTTCGTGCAAATAGCGCACCGACAGGCTCAACAACGTGCGCAAAGGACCACGCACAGCCGCGTATGGCGTCCGCTGATCATAACTTTGACACTCACCCAGATAGATCGAAAACGACGGCATCGCCCGACCATCAGGTGCCATGCTGGCAATCACCAGACGTTGCAACAACTCTTCGGCAAGCCGGGTCTTGCCAGCACCAGCATCACCCACTAACGCCAGCATCCGCCCATGCCCCAGCAACGCATCGCTCGCCAGATCGAACAAGGTTGCCAACTCGTGATCACGCCCGATCAAGGGGGTTGTGACTGTCCGTTGCTCAGACGCACCACCCCGTAACGGTAGCGCAACATCGGCAACCCGAACGACGCGTGACGGAATGACCGGCGCACGAATGCCCTTGAGTTGCAACGGTGAACTATCAACCAGGTCAAACTGACCCGCCACAATGAGCCGGGTCGCCGGAGAGATGAGCACTTCGTGATCAGCGGCCGCTGACATCAACCGTGCCGCGAGGTTCACATTCGAGCCCATCACAGTATATTCGTAGCGGGTCGAGCCACCCACCCGCCCTGCAAAGACCGTCCCCGTATTGATCCCCATCTTATGCGTAAACTGGAATGGCGTGGGCAAGACCGGGGCCAGCAAGGCGACCACTTCAGCATTCGCTTCCTCGAGCGTTGTCGCGAGATCGAGCGCACAACGAATAGCGCGCACCGAAGCATCCTCGTGAGCAACAGGTGCCCCAAACAGCACCATCAACTTGTCGCCGTGCGTATACATATCAACTTTATTCACAATACCATCATAACGATGGACAACCGTCTGCACCCGGCGATAATAGGCATTAAAGACCGCTGCAGCCAGATCCGGCGCATCCTGCAGATGGGCAAGGATGGCGCTGAAATCGTGAATGTTGATAAAAAGTACCGTAACTGGTCGAAACTCACCAAGCCCAACTTGAGAGACCTCAAGAAAACGTCGTGGCAACCCACGAACCAGGTATGGTTCAAGTGCCGCGAGTTGATGCGCCAGTCGTTCAAGAGTCGGCAAATCATCAAACCCACTGTGATCAAAGAGATCAGGACGCGACGGAGGTAACACAGGTTCAGGCAGATCGGTCAGGCGATGAAAGCCACGACCAACCCCTTGCACCGTAACACCAGGAATATATTCAATGGCCTCACTTGAGATCACGACCTGCCCTGGCACAGCCAGTTCCTGTGCCATCGCCACTCGGTTCACCACCGGGCCAGTCACCACAAGCTCGACATGGCTCTGATCACCAACACTTGCCGCAAAGACACGACCACTATGCACCCCAACGCGCAACCGCAAGGCAAAAGTGCCAACGCGTGTTGCCAAATCCGCAAAGGCATCCATACGCCGTTGCATCGCGAGTGCGGCGGCAGCAGCAGCAGCCACATGCCGCTCACCCAGGCTGGCAGCATCAAAAAAGGCGGTGAGCGCATCACCGCCAAATTTCAACAATGAACCCTGGCGAGCATGGATCTCGGCAATCAAGACATCAAAGAGGTGGCTTACGATGGCCGTCACCTCTTCAGAACCCTGGCGCCCAAGACTACTGAGTTGCTCAGAAAGCGCAGTAAAGCCGGAGAGATCGGCAAAGAGCAAACTGCCATTCCAGAAGGCCCCGGAAATCTGCCCCGGTCGTGGCTGACGCAACTGATCCTGAACAAGGCGGGCAGGCATAAATGCCGCGCACGCCGCAAGACGCGTACGTAAGACAAGCGCCAGTTGCACCCGCTCATTAGCGGGCAGATCACCTGTTTGCGCCAACTGTGATGCCAGCTCAGGGTAATGCTGAGCGAGGAACCTGGCAAGATAAGAGACCTGAGTGTCCATAGAAACAACCATTTTATTGCGCTTCAATTGACAGCACTACATGAACGTCACTCAGGGGAGGGTTTCGATGATATGATTATGCACGATACTGACCGGTTCTGTCTAGCATCTACCTCCAGCAGCGTTAACTGGTATGTTTGGCGATTTCGCGGCCAAACATACCAGCCAACCCATACGAGCCATGGCTATGCTATAATCCGAGGCGTAGTCGTCATCCAGGCAAACCGCCATTGACAGGACACATCTTATGCGCGCCAGTTTGCGCAGTCTGCCCAATCTGCTTGGTCTTTTTCGGATTGTCGCGACCCCGTTTCTCTTCTGGCTTGTTGTGATCAGTGATCCTGTTGCTGACCTGTGGGCTGTGGCCCTGTTGATCATCATGGCCCTCAGCGATATGGCCGATGGTAAAATCGCCCGTCACCTCAATGTTGTTTCCCCGCTCGGCATCTTCCTTGATACGATCAGCGACAAGATCTTTGTTACGGGCGTGCTGATTCCTATGGTACAGACGGGGCTTCTCTCTGGATGGGTTGTCTTTGCAATTATTGTTCGCGAGTTTATTATTTCAGGGCTACGTTCCTTTGCTGCGGCTGAGGGAATAGTCATCTCGGCAGGACAACTGGGCAAACAAAAACTCGTCATTACGGTCATAGCCCTGGTATGGCGCTTGCTTGCTGCCCATGCCGAACGCGGGGGCATCCTGGGCACCGTTTTTGACGGCCTATTGCAGAACCTCTTCGGACTCTGGCCGATCGCGATGGGGCTTGCCCTGCTTTTGACCATTGTTTCGGGCCTTGAGTACCTCTGGAATGCCTTCCCCCTCTTGAAGCAAAGCTGGGCTCCTCGCACCAAAGAATAAGCAAACGATCACGCTCATCATTCATCTTCAAACCAAAAACCCCACCGCCCGTCGGCAGGTTTTGCCGACGGGCGGTGGGGTTTGTTGTGTTGTGTGGTGCGTGGACCTACGTTCCCAGGGCTCAGGCCCCAGTAGCATCGGCGCGACCATGTTTCACGACCCGGTTCGGGATGGGACGGGGTGGTTCCACGGTGCAAAACACACACCAACTGGCATCCGGTTGAGCGTGCGCCCTACCGTACCAACTGAAGCGTCGTGCGTGATATGACGTCACTTTGCCCCGCTCTGCCCGCATGGGAACAGAGGGAAGCCCTCGACTCTGCGCACCAGTCACCTGCACGGGTCGCCCCGCGTCCAGTGCTGGCCGCTTACCCCAGTCATCTCCTGGGAGTCTTACCTGGCTAAACCAGCGAGAGTATTTATCTTGAGGCACATTTCCCACTTAGATGCTTTCAGCGGTTCTTGTTTCCGAACATAGCTACGGAGCCTGCAGGACGCCCCACAACTCCTCCACCAGCGGTTCGTCCAGCCCGGTCCTCTCGTACTAGGGCCAGCCCCTCGCAATACTCTAAGCGCTCAGAGCGGATAGAGACCGAACTGTCTCACGACGTTCTGAACCCAGCTCGCGTGCCGCTTTAATGGGCGAACAGCCCAACCCTTGGGACCTACTCCAGCCCCAGGATGCGACGAGCCGACATCGAGGTGCC
>NZ_LYXE01000093.1 GCF_002532075.1 Candidatus Chloroploca asiatica
GGGTAGGTTTTTCAGATAATGTGCGGGTCATGACCATTTCTGCTACGATTATGGTAACAAACACCGATCGTAGAAAGGAATGGACCCATGAACCGCACGCAAGCATTATCGGAATGGAAGCTGGAAGTGTCAAGCCGGATGCCCCACCTGAGCAAGCCCCAAGCAGTGGTGCTGGCGTTGTGGAGCTTTGGGATCGTCTTCACCCGGTCGTGTGGTCGGGTCACGGTGGCGACGTTTTTGGCCTTGCTGTTGGGTCGGAAGCGCGATGCGGTCGAGCAACAACTGTACGAGTGGTGTGTCGAAGCGCGCCGCAAGCGGGGTTCGAAGCGGCACGAGCTTGATGTGACGAGCTGTTTTGTGCCGTTGCTGCGCTGGATGATCAGCATGTGGGGCGACAGCCTCCAGATCGCCTTGACCCTCGATGCGACGACGCTCAGTACGCGGTTTGCCATCTTGGTGGTCTCGGTGGTCTATCGCGGCAATGCCATTCCGGTGGCCTGGACGATTGTCCCCGCCACCGAGAAACGGGCGTGGCGGCGCGACTGGTTGCGCATGCTGCGCCTCCTGCGTCCCGGCATCCCGTCCGATTGGACCGTGTTGGTCTTGAGCGACCGCGGCCTGTATGCCCGCTGGCTGTTCGGGCGGATCGTCCGCCTCGGGTGGCATCCGTTCATGCGCATCAAGGCGGG
>NZ_LYXE01000094.1 GCF_002532075.1 Candidatus Chloroploca asiatica
AAGGTCGCCATCCTGCGCAGCACCACGGTCAAACCGGGGGCGCGGGGGGCCTGGTTCGCCGCCCGCGCGCAGGATGGGACGCATGTCGTGCTCTGTCATCCTGGCCTGGTCGAGACCGGGATGAACCTGATCGCCTGGCGGAACTAGAACGACGACGGAGTGCGGCGATGGACGCGCTTACCTTCCAAGTCAAGCATGCCTCGGAACGGGTTCGCGCCGCGTTGGTTGAACATGCCGACGATGCTCTGGCAGCCTGTGACGAGACCGAAGCGCAGATTCGTACGCTCCGGCTTGGCGTAGCCGTCCTGGATGAGAAGGCCCGCACGATTGAAGTGACTCTCACGGATCCGTTGTTAGATCCCGCCCACTGGAACGAACCTGAAGCGCATTTCGCGCTCAAGCGCGCCCTGAACTTTCTGGTTCATGCGATGACCGTGCGGCAAGAAGGGCCGGGAGCCTACTACATCGAAGTGGAACTCTATGAAATTCGTGAAAATGGCTCGTTCGAGAGCGCAAGGAAGTTTTTTCGCACGAAAGTGCTACTACCTCGTAGACTTGCCTACCTCCGCGATTCCGCATCTTGATGCGGTGAAAGATGCGTCGCTCATACGCCAACAGGCGCGACGACTCTTCTGGGCGATGGAGGATGTGGTCTACGGTTTCCTCCTGCGTCGTGGTTCTGCCCGCGACGAAGAGCGCCTTGACTTGCACTCGAGTCCTGTTCCTCCGCGTGCCCGCCAGGCCGATGCCACGCGCCGTCGTGGCTCCCGGTGGGTCGATTCGCTCTGCCCCCTTCCCCTGATGAGCCTCGGCCTGCTCCTCGCTCTCCTGGTAGGAGCCTCCTTGTTCCGACCCATCGACCGGTAGTTTCCTGCGGTTTCAGCTGATTGCGTTGGGCGCTCTGTCGCCGTACGCTCGTTCAGGCTGCGCCACTGGATGCTGCCGGTCGTTGTTGTTGCTGAAAGCCCAAGGAGGTTGCGATGCCACCGTAATACCAAACGAGGCAGGCTTCACAAACCAAAAGACCCTTCGACACTCGCCGCCAAGCATTGTCGAAGAGCCTTTGATGTGAGGCCGACCTGCGCTTTCCAGAGCGCAAAAAACATATTCCACCCCCATTATACCACCTGCCTCCGGCACGGTGCAAGGGGATCATTGCTTGCCAACGACCTGGTTCACGCAACGTTATGCCGTGCGATCACCGATGGCACGGTTGCACATAGAGGTATCCCATGACGGTCTCTGCTGATCCGCGCCCACAGAACGGCGCGAACGATGGATCACCGGGGTTCCCCCGGCTCGGCGGTGACGAGCTCTTCGTCCCGGCTTCGCATGTCTTGATCATTGATCGCCAGGTGAGCCACCCGGCGTTTCGGCTTTGGTGTGTGCTGCACCGGCTCTGGTTTCTGCACGAGCCACCGGTGATGGAGCGGTTGCAGACGTTGATGGGGACGCTGGGGCCGGGCAGCGCGACGCAGGAGGCGACCTGGCAGCCGGCGACCCGCCGGAGTATCGAGCGCTGGCTGACGGAGTTGGAGCAGGCGGGGTGGCTGATCTGGGCGCGCCGCGGTGAGACGACGCGCCGCTATCATTTGCGCACCCATGCCCGCAGCGCGACCGACACGGCGGTTCTGAGCGAGCTACGCACGCTGCTCAACTCGGGCAAAGCGACCCTGGCCGAGGTGCAGGCGCTGCTCAACCTGATGCCACCGCTCCCCGGCGATGCGACCTCAGCGTCGCATGGCGCACGCTCAGGAGCGCATTACGATGCGGAACCGACCAGCCTCGTGGCGGCTGATGCGACCCCAGAGTCGCATGGCGCACGCCCAGGTGCGCATCACGATGCGGTATTGACCTCCAACGCCGCACCTGATGCGACGCCAGAGTCGCATGGGACACGTTCGCGATCAACTCAGCAGGCGGTGTTGGCCTCACGTGCCCCATCTGATGCAGTGCTGGTGTCGCAGCGAGGCGATCACCCTCCAACCGCAGGGTCAGAAGGCATGATGATCGGAGCGCTCCCGCTGCTCGGCCAGGGGGCCGATGCGACGCCAGAGTCGCATGATGCGATCTTGGGGTCGTACGATACGACAGGAGAGTCGTATGAGGCGATCCGAGGGTCGTACGATGCGACCGGAGGGTCGTATGATGCGACCGTAGGATCGCCGTCGCTGCCCGGCCAGGTGGCCGATGCGACGTCAGAGTCGCATGAGGCGACGGTAGGATCGCCGTCGCTGCCCGGTCAGGGGGCCGATGCGACGCCAGAGTCGCATGAGGCGACGGTAGGATCGCCGTCATTGTCCGGCCAAGGGGTTGATACGACGCCAGAGTCGCATGATGCGATCCTGGGGTCGGATGATGCGACACCAGAGTCGCATGAGGCGATCGTCGGATCGCAGTCGCTGCCCGGCCAAGGGGTTGATACGACGCTAGAGTCGCATGATGCGATCCTGGGGTCGTATCATGCGACATCAGAGTCGCATGATGCGATCCTGGGGTCGTATGATGCGACGCCAGAGTCGCATGATGCGACTCTGGCGTCGCATGGTGGGCGCACGGAGGGCGTCCTGATGAGGCAAAAGAAGGCCCCTTATAATGAGATCAGAGAGAATCAGATCCATGAAGATCCCACACCACCACCCGCAGCGACCGGCACCCAGGCTGGGGATGAGGGGGGTGGGCTGACCGCCACGGAGCGGTATCTGATCCGCCAGGGCTTCAGTGTCAAAGCCGCCCGCGAGTTTCGTGCGCTCGACGATGCGACGGTGCAGGCCGACTTTGCGCGGCGGCGCACGTTGGGCCAGGGCATTGGCGCGATCGTGACGACCTGGCGCGTTGATCCCCCCCAGGCTGAGGCGCCCCAGACGGGGCTGCTCACGGCGCAGGCGGCAGCGGACGCGAAGGCTCAGGCGCTGACGCTGGCTCCGCCGGATGCGAGCGACCTGGAGATTCAGTACCTCGCGTTGGATCTGGAGGAGGGGCTTGCCCCGGCGGTGGCCCTGGCGCACGTGCAGGCTCGCCGCGCCGGAACCGGAGGTGCGCGATGAGCACGTCAACCGCTACGAAGCCCTGGCAGCGCGTCGGGATGCGGTCGATCGGCGGGACGACCTCCCTGCAGATGGAGCCGCCACCGCTGCCGCCCGATGTGTGCCCAACGTGCCGTGGGGCCGGCTACATGGTCGCCGATGTGCCCTACGGCCATCCGCGCTTCGCCGAGTTGATCGCCTGCGCGTGCAAACAGACCGAGCAGCAGCAGCGCCGTCAGGGCCGCCTGGAACAGCTCAGCAACCTCGCCGAGGTGCGCAGCCTGACCTTCGACGCGTTCAACCCGGATGTCCCGGGGGTCCGCAAGGCTTACCTGCGGGCACGGGAGTTTGCCCAGCAGCCGCAGGGCTGGTTGCTCCTGTTCGGGTCGTACGGCGCGGGCAAGACCCATCTGGCCGCTGCCGTCGCCAACGCCGTGCTCGCGCGGGGCACCCAGGTGTTGTTCACCGTCGTGCCCGACCTGCTCGATCACCTGCGGGCGACCTACGGGCCAACCAGCGAAGTCGGCTACGACGAGCACTTCGAGGTGGTGCGAACCGTGCCGCTGTTGGTGCTCGACGACCTCGGCACCGAGAGTGCCACGGCCTGGGCGCGCGAGAAGCTCTACCAGATCGTCAATCACCGCTATAACCTGGCATTGCCGACGATCATCACGAGCAATCGGGCGCTGGAACACCTTGATCAACGCATCGTCTCGCGGATGCATCAGCACGCCTTCGCCGGCGAGATCCTGCGCATCGCGGCGACAGATTATCGCCGTGCCGGGCGCGACGAGCGCCCGGCATGAACCGCTGCGCCGCAGCCAGCATGGCTCGTTGCGGCGCACATCCACGGAGCATGTCGGCCTACGGCTGAGCGTCCAACAGCGCACGCACCGCCTGTTTCAGGGGAGGAATATCGTGATGAATCACGATCCAGATCTGTTCGAGGTCAATGCTCAGATAGACATGCACCAGGACGTTGCGAAAGGCCGCAATCTGCGCCCAGGGGATCTGGGGCTGCGTTGCCTTGGCCGCTGCGGACAAGCGCTGCGTTGCTTCGGACAGGGTTTGCAGGTTGCGGAGCGTTGCATCCTGCAGCAGATCCGAGGCAAGAAAGGCCTCACGGCCACCAGCCACGTGGCGCTCAATCCGGCTGATGCACGCCAGGATATGTTGCAGGTAGATGGTGTCATCGCTCATAACGGACGCGCTTCCTGGAGCACGCGCTCGCGGATGGCCGGGTGCAGTGCCCGCTCGGTCACCACATCGACCCGTCGCCCGAGGAGGTGCTCAAGATCGAGGATCAGTCCGGCGGGGAACCAGGCACTCGTTGACGGGCCCGTCTCAACCAGCAAATCGATGTCGCTCTCAGGGGTTGCTTCGCCACGCGCCATCGAACCAAAGACGCGCACACGGGTCACACCGTGGCGCTCGGCAATCTGGGTAATCGCGTCACGCTGCGTGTGCAGCAGATCCTGTTCGCCCATCGCACGTACCTCCCGTTCAATGCGACCGTCGTTCACTTGGGAGGGCTCTTGAGCCTCCCCACCATTCACGCCCATCGCACGCACCTCCCGTTCAGTTCAATGCGACCGTCGTTCAATTATAGCGCAGTTGGGCACGCATGGGGCCAACGCGCACAAGGAGCCCACCAGATGACCACCACCCCCATCCTGATCGCCGCCGATATCGGCAATGTCACGACGAAGTACCGCCACCAGGGCGGGGCCTGGGCGATCGCGCCGTCGTTGGTGCGGATGCTCAGCAGTCGCCCGGGCTATTGTTTCACCACCGAGACCCCAGTTCAGCCCTGGGTCTATCTCAGTGGGCCGGCGGGCATCGAGCCGAACACGCCCTACCTGGTCGGCCACGATGCGCAGCGGGCAGGCGTCACCGATGTTGCCCTCATTGGCAGCGCCGAACTCCGCGCCCAGGCCCCCGCCTACCTGCTGCTGCATCTCGCCGCGATCGTCGCCAGCCTGCCCGCCGGGGTTACGCGGGCGCAGGTCATTTTCGCCGGGGGGCTGCCAGTCGCGGATGACCCGCACCCGCAGGTGCGAACCACGTTGCATCAGCGGCTGACCGGCAAGACGGAGCCGGGCAGTCCGCCCATCCCGCATGTGCTCCAGTGGGGTGCGACGACCTACACCCTCACCATCATGCGGACGTCGTTCATCCCGCAGCCAATTGGCGCGCTCGCCACCCTGCTCTTCACTCCAGATGGGCGCATCGCGGCCAATGGGGCGCTGCTGCGCCAGCGCTATGTCCTCGATATCGGCGGCGGAACCACCGATTTCACGGGACGACAGGGCCTTGACCTGATCCCAGGGAGCGAGGGCGGGCTCCAGCTAGGCGTGCAGCACGCAGCCGAGACGGCGCGAGCCCTCATCCAGCGCCGCTTCCCGCGCTTGCGGCATTTGGAGGCGGGCCAGGTGCTGACGCTGCTGCGTCAGGGAGAGGCCACGATCACGGTCGCTGGGGCTCCCTGCGACGTGCGGGCCGAGCTGCAGACGGCCCTGCACGACACGGCCAGCGCGATCCTTGCGCAGGTGCTGCCGCGCTGGGAGCGCACCCTGGCCCAGGGCGAGGTGCTGCTCTGCGGCGGGGGCGGCCAGGTGATGGCCCCAACCATCAGCGCCCTGCTCGCGCCGCTCACGTCCGTGACCCTGCTGTCTGAGGCCCTCATCCGGGTGGCCGATGGCATCGAACGGCTGGCGACCTATCGCGTGCAGGGGCAATGACCCGTTGGTGCGCCGTTGGGCCGATCCCCGCTCAACGGCGTGTTTCCGCAGTGGGACGCTGAATCAGCCGGGTGCGAGCGGCGGGTGCGCCCGTGGCATCCCCGCTCGCACCCATCGCATGGCGCATAGGTGCGCCATTGGAGGAGACCCTGATGAAGACGACCTTTCCGGATCGATACTATGCGAGTGTGCCGGCGGACGACCCGCGCTTTGGCGCGTTACGCGAGGTGCTGGCGGCCGTGAAACAGACCGGGCGGCACAGTCCAGCCGCCCGGATGCTCGGCGAGTGGGCGCTGCTCGGCTTTCTGGTGACCACGGGCCACCTCAGCCTCCCGGCCCACCCAGACGCGGCCCCCCCGCTCCCTGGCGACCTGCCTGACCCGCGTGCGATCCTGGCCGCGAAACGCCACGTGGAGGCGGCGGTGGCCCACTTCGGTGCCTTTGACGGCTAGCGCAAGGAGACGATCATGCCACTGACCCTCCGCCGCCGTCCACGGATCCCACCCTTTCACGTATAGAGTTTTTGCTACGCCGCTTTCTGATGCGGTGCAGCAGCGGCAGGCGTGTCGTGTGAGGTGTCAA
>NZ_LYXE01000095.1 GCF_002532075.1 Candidatus Chloroploca asiatica
TACGACGTGCGCACGCTCCCGATGGCCCAACTCTGTCGGGGGCAGTTGCTCGGCTGGCCCCCAGAGGGCCTGGCAGAAGTAGTCCCCAAACCGTAACGGTCTCTTTGTGCCGCTACCCCATGCGCAACAGTCCATGGTATAATAGGGCCGCCCGCTGTTGGGGCCGCTAGCTCAACGGCAGAGCACTCGGCTCATAACCGACTGGTTCCCGGTTCGAATCCGGGGCGGCCCACCACACCGCATACGCCGGAGATGCCAGTTATCCTGGTCTCTCCGGCGTATTGTATATGCGAACTGTGAAGCAAGGCGTGTGGTACAATAGGTCAGGCTTCTATCCTTGTTTACCCTTCAACAATTATGGCTATTCGGATCACAAAGACGGAACTAGACGGAGTCTTGATTGTCGAGCCCGATCTCTTTCGCGATGAGCGTGGGTTTTTTCTTGAAACCTACCGCCAGGATCTCTATGCGGCTGAGGGTATTACCTGTACCTTTGTTCAGGATAACCACTCGCAGTCGCGTCAAGGGGTCTTGCGAGGTTTGCACTATCAAGATTTGACGGCCCCAATGGCAAAGCTGGTACGCTGTTCACGGGGGACGATTCTTGATGTTGCCGTTGATTTGCGGGTCGGCTCACCGACGTTTGGCCGCTGGGTGGCGGCTGAATTGAGTGACCAGAATGCCCGTCAACTCTTCATCCCCGTTGGCTTCGGGCATGGCTTTCTTACCTTGTCGGCGGTCGCCGAAGTGCAATATAAGTGCTCGGGCTACTATGCACCTGCCGCTGAGGGTGCCGTGCGTTGGGACGATCCGGCCCTGGGTATTATCTGGCCGGTTGCTGACCCTATTGTCTCGCTCCGCGATCAGCAGGCGCAATCGATTGCTGCCTATGGCGAACGTCCGGCTTTTGTCTATGAGCCTTGAACAGGCTACCATCCCGTATCCTCACCGGCGCTGCAACGGTAGATTGTTAGGCTCATGGCTCGCTTGGGCAAGCTTTCCGGCGACTGTAACATTCTGAGCCATCTATCACGTCCTGATGCGTTCGGCTCTTTCCTATTTCCGAGTCTTACATTTCTGCTTTGTTGCGCAAAAAGAGAGGCTTATGTCTGCACGTCGCAAACGTTGGGAGCTCGCGCCGCCTGCATCCTCCGAATTTACCAAGGCTACCGGGCTGAGTCCGTTGCTCGCGACGTTGCTCTATCAGCGTCAGCAACATTCTCCCGAAACAATTGCGGCGTTTCTGACTGACGATCACCGTACCGGTCTGCATGATCCGTTTTTGATGAAGGGTATGGCTGAAGGATGTGATCGTATTTCGCATGCTATTCAGCATGAAGAGAAAATTGCGATCTATGGTGACTTTGATACTGATGGTGTCACTGCGGTCACCTTGCTGATCCAGGCCTTGACGGCCATGGGGGCACAGGTGCAGCCCTACATTCCCCATCGTACCCGTGAGGGGTATGGGCTCAATGTTTTTGCTATCAACGAACTGGCCTCGCAGGGGGTGCAACTACTGATCACGGTTGATTGTGGCATCAGCAACGTGGTTGAGGTTGCCGAAGCAAAGCGACTTGGGCTCGATGTGATCATTACCGATCACCACCAACCCCATGCTATCTTGCCCGATGCGCTGGTCGTGATCAATCCGAAACAGGCTGGTTGTGCCTACCCCTACAAAGATCTGGTGGGGGTTGGCATTGCCTACAAATTGGTGCAGGCGCTCGTTCGGCGCGGGTTGACACTGAACGGGTTGCGTGGGCGTGATCTGCTTGATGTGGTTGCCCTGGGCACGGTCGCTGATATGGGGCCATTGCACGGCGAAAACCGTACCCTGGTGAAGATGGGGCTCAAGGCGATCCATTCCTCTGAACGGCCCGGCCTCAAGGCGCTGATTGAGCTTGCTGGTTTGCGTCGGAGTGCCGTGACGGCGACGGATATCGGGTTTGCGCTGGGGCCGCGTCTGAATGCGGCGGGCCGCCTCGATGATGCCGTGCGCGCGTATGAACTCTTGCTTGCCCAGGATGCGCCAACCGCCGCTACGCTTGCCCAGGTGCTGAATCAAGCCAACCGCGAACGGCAGGATTTGACGAAACGTGTCCAGGCCGAAGCGCAGGCGCTGGCCGAGGCAACTGGTGTGACGCAGCGACGGGTGGTGATGTTGGCGCACGAGGAGTTTCCCGCCGGGGTGTTGGGCCTGGTGGCGGCGCGTCTGGTCGAAGAATGGGCGCGTCCAGTGCTCTTGATCGAACGTGGCGAGGGTGAGTCACGGGGCTCCGCGCGTTCGGTGCCGGGTTTTAGTATCATTGATGCGCTCACGCAGTGCCAGGATCTGTTTGTGCGGTTTGGCGGCCACGCGGCTGCGGCTGGCTTTACCATTCACACGCTGCGGCTGCCTGAACTTGAAGCACGGTTGCTGGCGATCGCCGAACAGCATCTTACTGATGAGATGCTGGTGCCGCGGCTGTTGATTGATGCTGAAATTGAACTGAATAGGCTCGACTGGGGTCTGCTTGAGGAACTGAAACGGCTCGAACCCTTTGGTCAGGCCAATCCAATGCCGGTGCTGATGAGCAGTCGCGTTGAGGTTGTTGATGCGCGTACCCGTGGGGCAGGGGGGCAGCATCTGCGTTTGGTGGTGCGCAAGGCTGGTACAACCTACGAGGCGATTGCCTTTCGCCTCGGCCACCTTGCCGAGGCAGTGCGCCGCCATCCGCTGCTCGATCTTGCCTATACCTTCGAGGACGACGAGTGGAATAATGAGCCCCGCTTGCAGTTGAAGATCAAGGATTTCCGTCGGGCGACGCAGGGTTGAGTATCGCCATCATTTTGCGCTCGTCCTGCGTAAGAATCGCCCCCTTTGACCGGGCACGCACCAATGCGTTAACACACTCCTCATCCAGTTCACGACCGGCAAGACGTTGCAGAATGGTGAGCGCTTCTTCGACCGAGCGCGCCGGGCGATAGGTGCGGTGACTCGTGATTGCGTCAAAGACGTCAGCGACAGCGACGATGCGCCCGATCAGTGAAATCTGATCGCCCTTGAGCCCATAGGGGTACCCGCCGCCATCCAGTCGCTCGTGATGCTGCGCCAAGGCCTGCCAGGCATCACGCAGCAATTCAAGTTCCAACAACCCATTCTCTTTGAGAAACTCCACCCCATAGAGCGGATGTTGACGCATCTGGCGAAATTCGGCCTCGGTTAGGGTGCCGCGTTTCTTCAGAATACGGTCGGGGATCCGGATCTTGCCGACATCGTGCAACTTGCTCGCAATGCGTACCCGATAGATCGTGGCGTGATCAAGCCCCAGTTCTTGGGCAATGGCCACCGAGAAATCACTGACCCGTTGACTGTGCCCCCGTGTGTAGGGATCCTTCAGGTCAATGGCCCCGGTAATCGCATCAATAATGCGGGTCGAAAGCGTATCAATATCGGTGTAGAGTTGCGCCAGACGGATGATGGTTGCAGCTTGTCCGGCTAATGACTCGAAGAGGCTAATATCTTCGGCCTTGAAGGTGCGGCCCTGGCGCGGATTCAACGCCTGCGCTCCACCAATGATCCGCCCCTCCAGGATCCCAAGTTGCCCTCCAACCTCAATCTTGGGTGCTCTGAGTGGGACACAGAGAATCGAACGGGTCACAAAGCCACTCTCAGTATCAAACTGGCGATAGAAGCGCTGATCATGACGAACATCATTGACAACGACGGTTTCGCCGGTTGCGACGACATGGCCAATGATGCCATGGCCAGCTGGGATCCGCTTCGCCTCAACTTCGCTTCGTCGGTACCCCGTCGCCAAGTAGAGCACCAGTTCGTTCTGCGTCTCGTCGTAGAGCCAGATTGAAGCAGCCTCGATATCAAGCAGTTCGCACGCATACTCCATGATCCGGTTGAGCAGATCGTCGCGGTTGAGGGTGGTCGTCAGGCGTGACATAATCTCGATGAGGGCGTGCTGTCGCCGTTCGCGCTGGCGGGCTTCGGTGAGCAAACGAGCTTTTTCGATTTCGGTGACCAGTCGGTTGCAAATGAGATTAATCAACGCGATCTCATCTGGTTCGTCGCATGTGTCGTTGGACACGTTGAAGAGTTCCACCACGCCGACGGCGACGCCCCGTAGCATCAAAGGAACGCAGTACATGGTGCGTAATTCCATGCCTGCGAGTTCGCCGACGGCGCGATCCCAATGCGGATCATCAACGACATTGGCAATAAAAAGAGGTTGCCCCTGACGAAGGGTCAACCCTGCGACGCCACGGTCGGCATGGATGTGCATGCCGATCAGCTTCTGGCTCGCTTCATTGCCTTTGACGACCGTAAAAACAAGTTCGTGGCTGGCTTCTTCATATAAATAGAGGGTGCCGGCTTCGGCGCCGGTTATTTCGAGCAGCAGATCCAGCAACTGATCGAGTAATGCATCTAATTCAGTGCTAGCAGCGATTTGATTGGCGCGTTGGATGACATCAATCATTGATGTCATCCGTTTCTGTTGCTCTGGCATGGTACGCTGTCCTCTACCCTTTGGGCTACCGCTGCTCAGACATCATAGGCCAGGGCGCGTACATAGCGCACCAGTTCGTCAGGATCGCCGGCGAGGGCCACCGGGACACCGGAGGCTTCCGTGATCTGGTGCAGCGTATAGTCGTCAATGGTGCGTTCACCAGTATAGTTGAACATGACCCGTGGCAAGAGCGCACGGGTGCAGCCGCTTGCACGGAGAACCGGGATCAGATCCTGGGCGGTCAAGAGCCCGCTGACCGTGACGGTTTCACCAAAGAAGTGATTGGTGATCGGCAAGACGTTGATCGTTAACCCTTCAATCCGCCTCAGCCGTTGGGCAACCTGTTCGAGCAGTGGCGCAGCCAGTGTGCCACAGACGAGCGCTAGGCTGGTCGGCTGGGCAAGGCGGGCAGGGAGTTTGCGACGAGCGCGTGCCCACAGGTCGAGGAAGTCGCGTACCATGCCGACACCATTCGAATACTGGGGCATATCATCGTACTGCTCGGCAGGTGGCACCGTCCGTTCGGCCAGCAGATAGAACTCATCACTCGGATAGACAAGGGTAAAGCCGGTTTCAGTCCGGCAGCGCGCGCCGATAGGCTCGATCAGATCGATGACTGCCGCAGCCTCTGCGCCTGTATAGCAACGCAGCGGAATGTCGGTCGCCGCCCCAAGTCGTGAGCAGAATCCCATCTCGGGGTTGTGCAGCGGGCGCCCGGGTTGATCCTGCGCGAGCTTTTGCTCTTCCCAGAGGGGTTGCGGTTCCCAGTTGGTATTGATCCAGTCGGGCGTCTCGTGGACCTGAATCGCCGCCTTGATCGTGCTGGGACGTTTGCCGTCAAAGCGGTATTTCGTCAAGCCTACCGGAACAACCGCAATCGACTGGACAATTGGCTGGAGAGCCAGCAGATCCTCGATGCTCTGCCGCAAAACTTCGCCATCATTGGCCCCCGGGCACGCGACGATCTGAGCGTGAACATCAATCCCCATAGCCCCAAGGCGGTGGATCTGCTCACGCACATCGGGCACATCACGCTTGCCGAGCATGAGGCCCCGCCAGAAGGGATCAGTCGCATGAACACTAATATTCATCGGTGAAAGGCGCTGTTCGCCGATGCGCTGCCAGTCCTCTTCGGTCAGATTGGTAAAGGTGACAAAATTATTGTAGAGAAAAGAGAGGCGATAATCGTCATCTTTGAGATAGAGCGTTTTACGAAACCCTTTGGGCATCTGGGTCAAAAAGCAGAAGGGACATTTGTTGTTGCATGTACGCAATCGATCAAAGAGTGGTTCGGTAAATTCAATGCCAAGATCGTCGTCGGGATCTTTGTTGATTTGATGGATCTGTTCATCACCACCAGCAGTGCGTACCCGCAACGTGACCGACTCTTCGGCGATAGCAAAACGATAATCAATCACATCGCGCAGGCGTTGTTGACCAATCGCGACCAGCGTATCACCAGGCTTGAGCCCAAGCGTTGCCCCGAGACCACCCGGCGTAACTGAGGCAATGACTCCACCTTCGCCCGTAATCTGTTTGAGATCAGGTTGATATTCCACAGCACCTACATACGAGAACCTCTGACGGATCGTCTCCCAGAGGCTCTGCTAACTATCTTCATCGAATCGTATTATAGCATCCTTCAGGGGATTTTTGCCCACCTAAAGGGTCTGCTGCTAGGGCGATTGCATGCACCCCACTAGGGCACCCGCAAGGGGTGCCCCGGCCCCCGGCCCCCGGCCCCCGGCCCCCGGCCCCCGGCCCCCGGCCCCCGGCCCCCGGTCCCCGGCCCCCGGCC
>NZ_LYXE01000096.1 GCF_002532075.1 Candidatus Chloroploca asiatica
AGAGGTTGGCTTCAACATAACGCACTCCTTGCGTGGAGTCCATCGTACCACGGCAGGCCACATTTTTCAGCAGTCTCTCTTGGGGGTGGGTTTTTTCATATGACGTGCGGGTCATGACCATTTCTGCGCCGCTGATGGGCACACACACCGAGCGTGGACTCGTTCGTCTGGGGTGGAGCGTCCTCCTGGTGCGGGCATTGAACTACCCCGCTGCACCAGCAATGTCACCCCGAGCGCCCTCGCTGTCACCCCGAGCGGAGCGAGGGGTCTTCCATGCGCCGCCGTGAAGATTCCTCACTTCGTTCGGAATGACATGGCTGGCGTTGGCACCCCGCTGCGCCCACCCTGGCCCCCCGCTGCGCTCGCCGTGTCACCCCGCTGCGCCAGCCATGTCACCCCGCTGCACTCGCCGTGTCACCCCGCTGCACCAGCAATGTCACCCCGAGCGCCCTCGCTGTCACCCCGAGCGGAGCGAGGGGTCTTCCATGCGCCGCCGTGAAGATTCCTCACTTCGTTCGGAATGACATGGCTGGCGTTGGCACCCCGCTGCGCCCACCCTGGCCCCCCGCTGCGCTCGCCGTGTCACCCCGCTGCGCCAGCCATGTCACCCCGCTGCACTCGCCGTGTCACCCCGAGCGGAGCGAGGGGTCTTCGATGCGCCGCAGCGAAGCTTCCTCACTCCGTTCGGAATGACATGGCTGGCGTTGGCACCCCTTGGTGCGGGTCCTGAACCACCAGGCCATCCCTATGCCGCAACGCGTGTCCCCCGAACCCTGGCCAACAACCCCGCCATACCATCCCGAACGAAACGAACGTCATGTCGCTCCCTCGGCCCGTGAAGAAAAAAACCTACCCCCAAAAGGTCTCTCACCCCCCCTGCTTTCAATGGTATAATGACAGCAACCAGTATATTTCCTATATCTCCACTGAAGACCGGCCCCCGGGCCTGGAGTCGTTATGCCCGAGTTGTTTCATGTTGTCACCGCAGATGAGGCCAATGCGCGGTTGCAATCTTTGCTGACGTTGCTCGATCGCGCTGAGGAACTGCCTTTACATGCGGCGCTTGAGCGTGTGTTGTTTCAGGATTTGCATGCACCATGCGATCTTCCCGCGTTTCCCCGTTCGACGATGGATGGCTTTGCTGTGCGTGCCGCCGATACCTTCGGGGCGAGCGAGGGTCTACCGGCCTATCTGACGCTCTGTGGTGAGGTGACGATGGGCCGCCAGGCCGATCTGCGGGTTGGTTCCGGCCAGGCTGCGCGTGTCCATACCGGGGGGATGTTGCCGCCCGGAAGCGATGCGGTAGTGATGGTGGAACATACGCAAGCTGTTGATGCGACGATGATCGAGGTGGTGCGCCCGGTCGCCGTGGGTGAGAATATGCTCCCCGTCGGCGAGGATGTCCGTGCGGGGGCGTTGCTCTTTGCTCGGGGGCATCGCTTGCGTCCTCAGGATCTTGGTGGGCTGGCTGGGGTTGGGCTGACAACCGTTTGCGTCGTCGCCCGGCCTCGGGTGGCGCTACTCGCAACGGGCGATGAGGTGGTACCTGCGGATACAACGCCTGGCCCAGGGCAGGTACGCGATATTAATAGTTATACGCTTGCCGCCCTGACCCGTCGCGTCGGCGGCGAGCCAGTGCTGTGTGGCATTGCCCCCGATGATAAGGCGACGTTGCGCCGCATGGCCGTCGCTGCCCTTGCAACCGCTGATGTCCTGGTCGTTTCGGCGGGCAGTTCCGTGAGTACTCGCGATATGACCGCCGAGATCATTGCGAGTCTGGGGCAGCCGGGCATTCTGGTGCATGGCGTTGCCATTCAGCCCGGCAAGCCGACGATCCTCGCAATGGCCGATGGGCGTCCGGTGTTTGGGCTGCCCGGCAACCCGGTCTCGGCAATGGCTGCCTTTGAACTCTTTGTGGCGCCGACGCTGCGCCGCTTGCAAGGGGCCGGTGAGGCGCTCAGCGCTGTCACGACCGCACGCCTTGCGCGCAATATCGCGTCGAAACCGGGACGCGAAGATCTGGTGCCGGTGCGCCTCGAACGACGCGCTGACCAACTCTGGGCCGATCCGGTCTTTGGCAAATCAAATCAGATCTATACCCTCGCCCGCGCCGATGGCATTGTGCGCGTTCCCCTTGACCAGTCGGGGCTCTATGCTGATGCGCTGGTCGAGGTGCGGTTGTTTTAGCCGCAATACCTTGCAAAGAAGGCGGTTGTTTTGACGCAACGGCGCAACGGCGCAACGTGTGGGTCGGGGATTTTGTCGGGAGCAATGACGATGGCACGGAGACGTTATTATCTTGAGGATGTCGCCCTTGATGAGGCAGTACGCCGTTTTGAGGCGGCCTTGGAACGGGTCGGTGGGCTGCGGTTGCCTCCAGCAGAAGAGGTGCCACTGGCCGAGGCGCGTGGGCGCTTGACGGCGGGGCCGGTCTGGGCGGCGCTCTCCTCGCCCCATTACCACGCCGCCGCGATGGACGGTATTGCAGTCCGGGCTGCCGATACACTCGGGGCCACCGAATCGCAGCCGCTCCAATTGACGGTCGGGACACAGGCGATCTGGGTGGATACCGGTGACCCAATGCCGCCCGAGACTGATGCCGTGATTATGGCCGAGCATGTGCAGACACTTGATGAGACGACGCTTGAGATTGCCGCCTCGGTCGCACCCTGGCAACACGTTCGTCCGCTTGGCGAGGATCTCGTGGCAACCGAACTTGTTTTGCCCGAGGGCCATCTGTTACGCCCGGTTGACCTGGGTGCCCTGGCGGCGGCAGGTCACGCGACCGTCGCCGTGCGGCGCCGCCCTCGCGTAGCGATCATTGCCACTGGCACCGAACTGGTGACCGTCGAAGAGGCCGCAAGCCGCGCGCTGGAACCAGGCGAGATTATCGAGTTCAATGCGCTGATGCTCGCCGGCATGGTCAACGAGTGGGGCGGTGAAGCGATCCGCTTGCCGCTTGTCCCTGATCGCAAGGATCTGCTGCGTGCGACCGTCGCCGAGGCGCTTGATACCCACGATCTTGTCGTCGTGAATGCCGGCTCCTCGGCGGGCTCCGAGGATTATACCGCGACCATCTTTGGTGAACTGGGCGAAGTAGCCGTCCACGGTGTCGCGATCCGTCCTGGTCACCCGGCGATCCTCGCGGTCGCCAATGGCAAACCGGCGCTTGGCTTGCCCGGCTATCCGGTGTCGGCTGCCTTGACTGCTGAATTGTTCCTGCGCCCGCTTGTCTATCGGCTCCAGGGCATGGTAGCCCCCAAACGTCCCGTCATTGAGGCAACGATGAGCCGCAAGTTGCTCTCGCCGCTTGGGGAAGACGAGTTTGTACGGGTCGCGCTGGGCCGTGTTGATGACCGCCTGATTGCGACGCCCCTCTCGCGTGGGGCGGGGCTCGTGATGTCGCTGGTACGCGCCGACGGCATGGCGCACATTCCGCGGTTTGCCGAAGGCGTTCACGCCGGCGCCAGTGTCGCCGTGACCTTGCTGCGCGATGCCGCCGAGATCGAAGGCACGCTGGTTGCCATCGGCAGTCACGACCTGGCACTGGATCTGCTGGCAAGCCATATGCGGCGGCTTGCGCCGGGTACGCGGCTCAGTTCGGCCAACGTAGGGAGCCTCGGTGGTTTGCTGGCGCTCAAACGGCGTGACGCCCACCTTGCCGGCACGCACCTGCTTGACGAAGCAACCGGCCTCTACAACAGCCCCTTTATTGAACGCCTCTTGCCCGACGAAGAGATCGTCCTTGTCCATCTCGCCTACCGCGAGCAAGGCTTTCTGGTGCCACGCGGCAACCCGCTGGGCTTTGCCGAACTACGCGACCTAGCGCGGCCCGGTGTGCGTTTTGCCAACCGACAGAAAGGCTCGGGCACCCGCGTCCTGCTCGATTATCACCTCAACCGCACTGGTCTCAGCAGCGACCAGATCGTCGGCTACGAGCGCGAAGAATTCACGCATATGGCGGTGGCCGCCGCCGTGATGAGCGGATCAGCGAGTGTGGGGTTGGGCATCCTCGCGGCGGCGCGTGCGCTAGGCCTCGACTTTGTCCCCCTCTTCAGCGAACGCTACGACCTCGCCATCCCGCGACGCCACTGGGAAAGCCCCTTGCTCGAACCACTGCGGCGCACCCTGGCCGACCCGGCGTACCAGGCTGCCGTAGCGAACCTCGGCGGCTACGACGTGAGTCATATGGGGGACGTAGGGCCGAAGCACGCATCCCCGCCCGCATAGCAGGTGGGGGCGCGTGCTTCGGCCCTACTTTCTGTGAATATATAGACACGCCTGGCAAAACACCGAGGAGTTGAATATGACCATGCCGCGCTATACACGCGAAGTGGGCCGTAAGTTTCATGCCGATGGCACCCCCCAGTACTTTCCCGGCAATACGATCATCTGCTTGGTTGCCCCGACCCACTCGCTTTTTCAGGTGGCCAGTGCCTTTCAGGAGGCGCTTCGCAAGACGAGCGTTGGGTCAATGTTTGCTTTTTTGCCACCAGCGAGCTTTCACATGACGGTCATGGATCTGTTGTGTGATCAGGTTCGCGATCCAGACCACTGGGCCCCCGCTTTGCCGCGTGAGAGTACGATGGCCGAGGCTGATGCCTTTGTCTATGCACGGGTGCAGCCGCTTGTGCCACCAACTGAGCTTGTTATGCGCGTCGTCGGCATCTTCTTCGGTGACAACCTGATGCTAACGCTCGAACCTGCCGATGAAGCGACCCGCAAGGCTTTGCATACCTATCGAGCGTCGGTTGCGGTAGCGACCGGCCTTCGGTTTCCCGATCACGACACGTATGGCTTTCACCTCTCTCTGGCCTATCGCCTGATCGAGCTAACAGCAGCAGAAGAGGAGGTGCTAACGAACGTGTGTCATGACTGGGAACCTGCGTTACGGGCAGCCGGGGCTGAGCTTGTTTTGCCCCAACCGCAACTCTGCCGCTTTGACGACATGAGCCACTTCGTCCCGATCGAAGGCTTGCGTTGAAGCTCGCTTGTGGTGGCGCAAACGGCCAGCGAAGCTGGCCGTTTGCGCCACCACAAGCATTGGGATGCGTACCCCTCAGCTTGTCTCAAGCCAGCCGCGCTCGAGGGCATAGCGCACCAGGGCTGAACGGCTCGTCAGTCCGAGTTTCTCGAGGGCGCGCGCTCGGTAGGTTTCAACCGTCTTTACGCTCAAACTGAGTTGGTTGGCAATGTCTTTGTTACTGTAGCCTTGCACAACGCCTTGGACAACCTCACGCTCGCGTTCGCTGAGTTCGGCACCCAGCAGATCAGAAGCGGCTGAGGGTCGTTGCACATACCGACTCACCACATGTTCGGCGAGCGATGGTTCGAGGTAGACGCCTCCTGCCGCAACAATGCGGATAGCCTGGATGAGGGCGTCCGCTGCGGTGTGTTTGAGGATATAGCCCGAGGCCCCAACGCTCAGCATCTGGCGCAGGTAGCTCGTGTCGTCGTGGATACTCAGGACCAGCACCTTGACCTCTGGGTAGGTCTGCTTGATTCGCTCGGTGGCCTTGATGCCGTTTCCCCCCGGCATCGAGATGTCCATGATTACCACATTTGGGCGGGTCTCAGCGATCTGCTCCCAGGCATCCTCCCCATCGCTTGCCTCGCCGATCACGTTCATATCGGCCTGGGCGGCGATCAAGGTCTTGAGCCCCTCACGTAATACCATGTGATCATCGACCAGGAATACCGTGATCGGCGTCATTGCTGTCTCCTTCCATATGATCATTGACCAGGAAGATCAAGATCGGCGTCATTGCTGTCTCCTTCCAGGGCAGTGGGCAACGGGATGAGGACAAAGATCCTGGTGCCGCTGCCGGGTTCCGACTCGATCGTCATATTGCCACCCAGTAGCTTCACCCGCTCTCGCATCCCGATCAGCCCCAACTGCTGTGTTGCGACGAGGTTATCCCAGTTTGCTGGCACACTAAAACCAAGCCCGTCGTCTTCAATAATCACACGCACCCGGTCGGCGTCCCGCTCGATGATGATGCTTACCTCAGAGGCCTGGGCGTGCTTGAGCACGTTCGTCAGGCCCTCCTGAACCAAGCGGTAGATTGTTGTCTCGACCGCCAGAGGCAGGCGCCTTTCGTCGAGCCCACTGGTGTGCAAATCCACCCCGACATGCGTACGTGCCGACCATTGCTCGACGTAGTTGCGCAGCGCCAGAATTATGCCTAAGTCGTCTAACACCGAGGGACGCAACTGCACCGCCAGATTGCGGATCTCCTGGCTGATCTGCATCGCCATTGTTTGGAGTTGCGCAACGCGCTCGGACGAGGGGTTGTCATTTGATAAGCGATCCTGGAGGGCCTTGAGGCCCAGGATCAGCGCGGTGAGATCCTGCCCCATCTGATCGTGGAGCTCGCGTGCGATGTGGCCCCGCTCTTCTTCTTGCGCCATCAGGAGTTGCTGGAGCAACTCCTGGCGGGTTTGCTCACCGCGCGTCCGCGCAACTACCTGGGCCTGAAGTGCCACATTGGTCAGGGCGAGCTCATCAGTGCGGGCATTCACACGCTCCTCCAGTTCATTACGAGCGTTCTGGAGCACTGCCTCGGCCTGTTTGAGCGTGCTGATGTCGGTAAAGGTAAGCACGATCCCGTCCACGGTACCCGCAAGGGTATGATACGGACGGATGTGCATATTCCACCAGCGATCCCGCTCGGGTTGGTGGATCACCTCTTCAATGGCCGTGACGGTCTGGAGAACTTGGGTGATCAGGAGGGGGAGATTGTCGTGGTAAAAATAGGTGCGCAGGTCGCTAAGCGGACGCCCAATGTCGCTCTCGATCAACGCGAAGAGTTCGGTTGCCTGGGGTGTGAAGCGAGCGATCCGACTATCTTGAGACAGAAAAATGGCCGGGATCTGGGCGCTCGCAAAGAGGTTGGCAAGGTCGGCATTGGCCCGATCGAGTTCGATGATCTTGCTGCTAAGCTCGGCGTTGACCGTTTGCAACTCTTCGTTGATCGACTGAATTTCCTCCTTCGAGGTCTGCTGTTCCTCATTGGTCGCCTGGAGCTCCTCGTTGAGCGAGCGCAGTTCCTCGTTCGCTGCGGTCAAGTCGCTGTTGGCACTCTGGAGTTCGTTGATCGTTGCCTCCAGGGTTTCGCGAGTGTGTTGCAACTCCTGGGCGAGGGCGTCAGCAGGCGTTGTGGGTGAAGCTGTCAGGTCAACGGGGGAGGGTTGGGGCAGGGTAACTCGACTCGCCTGAAGTATCACCAAAAGCAACCCCCCTTCCGAGCTCGTCTCGGGAAAGGGTCGCACCGTGAGGGACAGTTGCCGTTCTCCTTCGGCAGTTCTCAGCGTCACATCTTCGCGTACCACTGGTGTGAGCGTCTGGGCAACCGTACGGATAGCGGCCTGCAGGGGGAAGCGGAGATCGGGATGTGCCATGTCGAACAGGTTTGCTGTGGGTTCGCCCGGCGGCACGCTGAGGTACGGATAGGCTTGACCACTGAGGTAAGCGACGAGCCCCTGCGGATCAACTGCGAGTGCCGTCGGCGTATAATCCTGGATCAGGATGCGCTCAATCGTGGTACCAAGATTGCTCGGTGCCGCACTTTGCTGATGTACCGTCGTGCCAGAGATGCGCATAGCGGGTCGGCGGGCGCTGGCCCACGGCAGCACAATCCGCGGCTGCACACTCCGTTCTTTGCGCTGGTAGATGCGGTGCCGACTATCAATGACCCGGAATAGTTCGGACGGATCGATAGCGCCGACCGCACTCTCGGCTGAGCCCAGGAAGAGATAGCCGCCCGGCGACAGGGCATAGTGAAAAACCGGGATTAACTGGCGCTGGAGGTCGGTGTCAAAGTAGATCAGCAGATTGCGGCAGGCGATCAGATCCATCCGCCCGAAGGGCGGATCGCTAATCAAATTATGCACCGAGAAGAGGCACAACTCGCGAAGGGCTTTCTTCACCTTGTAACCCGCGCCCTCTGGCACAAAGTACCGGCTGAGGCGCTCGGGGTTGACGTGGGCGAGAATCCTCGCATCGTACCAGCCCGTCCGTGCGATGGCGAGGGCGGTCTCGTCAATATCGGTGGCGAAAATCTGAATGGGTGGCGGCGTATCGAGTTGCGCCAATTGCTCGCGCAGGATGATGGCGATCGAGTAGGCTTCCTCGCCAGAAGCGCAGCCGGGCACCCAGACACGCAGCGGTGCGCTGGCATCTTTGCTGCGCAATAGTCCAGCAATCACGTTCGGGGCCAACGCTTCACAGGCGGCCGGGTCGCGGAAGAATTCTGTTACGCCAATGAGCAGATCCTGGAAAAGCAGATCGACCTCATCGCGATCCTGCTGAAGGCGTACGAGGTATGTTTCGAGGCTGGACAGATGCAGCAACTGCATCCGGCGATCGATGCGGCGCTGGAGGGTCGTACGTTTGTAGTGGCTGAAATCGTGGCCAGAGGCCTGGTGCAGAAGCGCCAGGATCAGACGGAACGTATCGACGGGTGGGGTGACTGGCGGCGGCGAGGCTCCGGAAGGGTCGCTTGCGAGCAGCAGCGCAGGCATCTCGGCAATCGCGACGATGTGATCAACGACGCCGCGTGTGATCGCCGCCTGTGGCATCGCTGAATAGGCTGCCGAGGTCGGCGTTTGGACAAGTGTGAGCCCGCCCTGCGCTCGGATCGCTGTCAGACCCTCGGTGCCATCGGCTCCGGTGCCCGAAAGCACGATGCCCACAGCTTGCGCACCCTGGTCTATGGCCAGTGAGTGAAAGAAATAGTCGATTGGCAACCGTTGCCCGCGCGCTGCGGCGGGCGGCTCCAAGTAGAGTTTGCCATGTTTGATGGTGAGCGCGGTGTTTGGCGGAATCAGATAGACGTGGTTGGCCTCAACCACGGTCAGGTCACTGATTTGGTCTACGGGCATCTGCGTTTGTACCCTGAGCAGTTCTGGAAGATAGCTGGGCTGTTGAGGGTCGAGATGCTGGATCAGCACAAAGGCCAGCCCACTGTCGGGTGGCATGTGCTGAAGAAACTCCGTGAAAGCCTGTAGGCCACCAGCTGATGCACCGATCCCGACAACTCTCGGGCTCGTCTCTGGCACGGGACTCTGTTCTGGGAGTGGCGAACGAACGGTATCCAGGTCTGGCGCTGAAGTGGCATCATCGGTCATGGTGAACCTCCTGGAGACGGCTCTGCCTCCTGAACCTATATACACCATTGTAGCTTACCGTGGGCTATAAGGCGAGCTTTTTTCATTAGGGCGATTGGATCTGCTGTTCCTGCGTGTCGCCAGGCTCACGGATGGCTCTGCTGCGCCGTCGCGCTGATGGTTATTAAAAATGACCATACCATCGCTATGCCCTTGCCATGACAGGATTTGCCTGACACGACACCGATGGTTTGCCCGCTTCCTGTCGAGGCCGCCTGGTGCTAGACTCAGGAGAGAATCCACCAAGGTTTTTGTACTGGCGATGAACGATTGAGCGCACCCGGGACGTGGGGGATGTCGTCTTTCCCTGCGGGGTGACGGTCGCAGACGACGGTGACACCATACGAAGGAGTTCAACTCAATGTCTGATCGCACATTATCAGTCTATGAATCCGCCAATTGGGGGGCGCGACTCGCCGGTGTCGCCCTCGTCCGCTATGATGCGTGTGGCATCCTCTTGGTCAATGAAGTACCTGTCGAGACGACCCGCAAAAGCGGGCACTTCACCGTGCTGCACTGCGTGGACGGAAGTACGAGCGTGGTGTTGAGCAGTTTTCTCCGTCTGGTACCAGATGCTCGCCATCAAGGTGAGCAGAGCGCTGCATTGGTGGAGATCTGTGGTTGACCCGTGTTGACGCAAAGACGCAAAGCTGCGCATGCAGATCCATCAAACCTTTGCGCCTCTGCGCCTTTGCGTCAAATAACCCGCCTTCTTTGTCGGCACTCCCATAGACCCGATGTTAAGACTGAATATTCATGAAGCCGGCCCTCCTGCATACAACCCAAGTAGGATTGCTCTAGGCCACGTCATCGGCCAGTTAGCAAGCATGGTGCTAGCCATGCTTGTATCGATGTGGAAGCCGTCCGATCGTGTCAGGTATTTCCTTGCACAGATGTCAAACTTTACCTGCTAGAGGGCGCAGATCTTTCTTGCTACAATGAGGTGGCAAATCGGTTGAACGTCGCTCCTACCGTGAAACCGGAGAGTGACATCGGTCTCTGCTGTGGCACTGAGTATGACGAACTGCCTTCTTCTCCCCACTCGGTCTCTCTTGCAACACTGAACACCAGGATCTGCTAAGGTGTTTGCTTCCCTCTTCCACCCATGAGGCATGCGCACTCGTGAAAGGAACTACTCGTATGATCGAGAAAACCGGTGTCTCTCGCACCAATGGGCATTCGTCGCAGCATATCCCCTCCACTTCGATCACAATACATGCAGCAAATACGACGAACGGTGTTGCGCAAGGTGCAGAATTTTCTGCCGATCACCAATTGCTTGCCGTCATTCCGGCCCTTGTCTTTACCAGCCAACCCAACGGCACCTGGAACTATGTCAGCCCGAGGTTCTGCACGTATACCGGTAAGTCAGCAGAGGCCCTCACAGCTCTCGGTTGGCTAGAACGTGTACACCCCGATGAGCGAACCACTACGCTCCAACAGTGGCAGACTGCCATGAGGAATGGAGTGTCGTTTCAGATCGAACACCGGCTGTGCGGGGCTGATGGCATGTACCATTGGTTTCGCTCCCAGTGTACACCTCAACTCGACGCAATGGGGACACTTATTGGCTGGACAGGCATTGCCGTACCAATTGATAGTGAACACCAACTGGTAGACGAGCAGATGTTGCGCCAGAAGGCAGAACAGGCACGTGACGAGCGCGATTGCATGCTGGCGTTCATCGCCCACGAGCTTCGGTCGCCCCTGACGGTGCTGCTAGGCCAGAGTACGCTGCTGCAACGAAGACTGAACAACCACGAGGGCGTTGAGCCACATGTCCGCCGCATGGCTGAAATAGTGGTCGCGCAGACCATTCACCTCAAAGATCTCATGAACACGTTGTTGGAAGCGACCCAGCTTGACTATGGCGAGTTGCAACTCTGCAAGACTACCCTTGACCTTGGTGCCCTCGTGGAGCGCGTGGTACAGTCGTTCGCGCCTACCCTGAGTTCTCACACACTCTGGCTACACCCTGATCCGTCACCGCTCTGGGTTAAGGGCGATGCGCTCCGCTTAGAGCAAGTGCTCCATAATCTGATCGAGAATGCGGTCAAGTATAGCCCTGGTGGCGGCGAGATTGTGATCCGAACGATGCTCCATGAAGGTCAGGTGCAGATCGAAGTGTGCGACTCGGGGATCGGGATTCCAGCTCACGTTCAGCCGTATCTCTTCCAGCGCTTCTTTCGGGTCAAGGCTGATGACAGACGCGTAGCCTCAGGGCTCGGCCTCGGGCTCTATCTCTGCAAGGCGATTACGGATCTCCACGAGGGCAGCATTAGCGTGCAGAGCGTCGAGGGAGAGGGCAGCACCGTCTCCTTGTTGCTCCCTCGCATCCTTGTCGAGCATGCTCGGCACGTCTGAACTGGCTTTTAAGAATTACATCAGGGAGTGCCGACTTCAGTCGGCGTCCGGCTTAGCCGACTGAGTCGGCACTACCATAGACCCGATGCACTCACACGATACATTCGTAAGGGAGAGGCATGGACTATTTTGTTTGGTACGATGAAAGCACACAGAAAACTGCGGCTGAGAAGATTCACGAAGCCAGCATAGCCTATCAGGCCCGCTTTGCCCGCATACCACAGTTAGTCCTCGTGCATAACGACGACCAGACCCACGTTGGCGGCCTGGTCGTTCGCAGCGAGCATGCTATTCAGCGTAATAACTTCTGGCTAGCGATCTAAGTTCATCGCGGTGTGAAGCGCAGCAAGCTTCGGCTAGATCCGTTGCGCATCTACACGAGGTGCGCGGTTCGCTGGAGGGTCGGCAGATCTTCGCCGATAAAGTGGGCGGCACTCTTCGCGGCTTCAAGGATCGTCAGCAGACCACTGCCAGGATGCACGGCCCCGCCGATCCAGTAGAGATTCTTCGCCCCGTTGTGGCGAATGTGCGGGCGCAATGGGCCGAGCTGGTTCCAACTGTGGATCAGGTTAAAGACCGCGCCCAGGTGCGTCCGGTGTTCGTCACGCCACGATTCGGCGGTGTAGCAATGCTCGGCCACAATATGACGCTCGATATCCTCGTACCCAAGCTTCGCCATCTGGCGCAGAATCCGCTCGCGGTACGGCACCTGCTTGGTTGACCAGTCCACCCCGTGGCGCAGGTTCGGGATCGGCACCAGCACAAAGAGCGTACTGTGGCCCTCGGGGGCATTGGCAGGATCAACAATCGTCGGGTTGCACACGTAGAACGAAGGATTTTCCTCGTCAAGCACCGCGCTCTTCGCCCACATTGGATCGTGACGGCGGATATTCTCCGAGAGATAGAGTTGATGATGTGGCAGATCCTCCCAGCGCCGATCAACGCCCAGATAGAGCATAAAGGTCGAACACGAGAACTCCATCTTGTCGAGTTTGCGGTCGGTGTACGGGCCGCGTGCGTGTGCCGGCAACAGGTTCTGGACGGCGTGACCAAAGTCGGCATTGAGCACCACCGCATCGGCCATCACCCTACTTCCATCGGCAAGCAACAACCCCTTGGCCTTGCCCTCTTCGACGACAACCTGGCGCACCGGACTATTCAGATGGATCTGGACACCGAGGTCTTGGGCGGCACGCGCAAGGCCACCGGCCAGGGCGCGAAAGCCGCCCTTGGGGTGCCAGATGCCATAGTGGAATTCGAGAAACGTAACGAGGCTAAAGACACTCGAACAGGCCGTCGGGTGCATACCGAGATACTTGGCCTGATAGCCCATCGCATAGACCAGGCGCTCATCGGGGAAGAAGCGCTCGAAATGCTGATAGAGCGTCTCCCAGGGGCGAAAAGGCAGCGCCGCGGCAATCTCGGTCGGCTTCAAATAGCCCAGCGGTGAACGCACGGGCGAGCCAAGATAGGGGCCATACCCAATAACATCTTTGCGTAGATGCTCAATATACCAACGGTCAAACGCCTCGGGCAGATCAGCCCCAAAAGTCGCCAACTGCTGCTTGAAAGAAGCAAGATCTGAACTCAAATCGAGATGGGTATTATCCCAGAATTTTATCCGTGTATTTGGATCGAGCCGAGTCAAGGTTACATAGTCATAAAAATTGAGCCCACAGGTCGCAAAGAGTTCTTCATAGACACGGGGCACCTGCAAAATCGTCGGGCCAGTATCAAAATGGTAATCACCAACACTGAGCCCACGCATGCGCCCGCCAACCCGGTCAGCAGCCTCATAGATGCTCACCTCATACCCTGCTGCTGCCAACCGCATCGCCGTTGACAAGCCCCCAGGGCCAGCCCCGACGATCAAAATCTTCTGTGACACGCGCTTCCTCCAGTTAGATTAGAGATCTTTTTCATTTTATCGCTTTCATACGATGTAAGTAGTATAACATGAGAGGACGTACGCGATCGGACTTTGTTCAGCCCTTGGCAGAGCTGCACAAAGTCCGCCTCTGGCGGTGGGGTGTGGAGCGGCTTCGCCGCTCCACGAGATTCTTTTGGTTCGTTGTGGCGGCGAAGCCGCCAACACGAACCAAAAGCCGGCATTTGGGGGGTGCAGCCCCAACGACGTTGCCTCAGCACACGATGCGCGTGCCGGCGCACCACCACGAAGGAAAACGGGGGCGTGGGGGAACTTGGTTCCCCCATTTTCAGCGTAGCCGCCAAAACGAACCAAAAACTGGGGTTTGGGGTGCAACTCCAACCACGATCCCTCGGTGCGCTGATGCTTGGCGGCGAAGCCGCCAAGCATCAGCGCACCAGAAACTCTGACTCACGTATGGCGAACAGACGCTGCACCAACCCGCTGCCAAGCACGAGCAACACGAGCCCGGTCAAACCCGCACTGAACCCGGCGACGGGAAGCCAGCGCGCAGCGCGGCTCTGCGCAAGGACGTAGGCGTCGCGGCTCCCTGGATAGACAAATTCGGCGGCCACTTCATTGCCCTCATTGCCCCGCACAACAGTGCCAATCGTCATCACCATTTCACCAGGCACCAGACCCTCATAGCGGTGCGAACCCTCCTGCGAAAATGTCCGCGAACGAAGGGTTGGTTCTTGCCAGTACGCGTGGTAGCCCGTTATCCGGTACGGCTGAGCGGCGAGTTGCACCAGGCCACTGGCTTCGATCAAAAGGGGCGGCGTGATACGTTCAACAACATCCCATTGATCGGAGCCATCATCGTCTTCGCCCAGATATTCGTAGCGCGTAAAGGCAACAAAATTATGCACAAGCACCGGATTGCGCGTGCTTAACACCCCCTCAACCAGCACCGTCCGATTGCTCCCGGCCAGACGAACTTCAGCGGCCGTCACTGGCGCGAGACTATTGGCACGGGCTAAACGAGCACGTGCATCCTGCGCCAGCACCGTCGCCATGATCACGCCAACAATGATCAGCGCAACGCCAAAAATGATCAGCAACATACGAACTGCCGTCTTCATCTGCTTGATCCTGTCTTGCAAGGGCGGATACTTTTATTATAGAATACCCAGACAAGACCCACTCTCACTGAAGAGCTGAGGAATAGCTATGGCTCACTGGACATTTCTGACCAATCACGCCCAGGTGTTGCTGTGCATTGCCCGCAATCAGAGTGTTACAGCGCGCGACGTTGCCAGTCAAGTTGGCATCACCGAGCGCGCGGTGCAACGTATTTTGCGTGATCTTGATGAGGGTGGCTATCTCAGCCACACCCGCGATGGGCGCACCAATCGTTACCAGATCCACGCCGACGCGCCGATGCGCCATCCTGCCCAACAAGGGTTCGCCGTGCGCGAGTTGCTTGATCTCCTTGGGTAGGGGTCAAAGTGCCCTGCCCCTTGCTGAATAGGTGCTCCCCACCTTTGCGGACAAAAAGCCAGCGTCGCTGGCTTTTTGTCCGCAAAAAAATACCCCGTCGTGTATAATACCCCCTCATCACCAAGTAAAATTCCCTCATACGTGCTCGATATCGACTCGGATCGGGTCGATCTCTTGCGAAAACTGGGGCTAAAAGTCTACTATGGCGATGCCTCACGCTACGATCTGCTCGCCTCGGCAGGCGCCGGCCATGCGAAGATTCTTGTGATTGCGCTTGACACCCCCGAAAAGACGATGGCCCTCTCGCCGATCTCGAGCAGCTGCTGCTGGCCGATCTCGCCGATGCCGACCTCGACCGCGATGCCGGCTGGGATCCCGACTCGCTGCGCGAAGAGATACGCCAGCAAGCCGGGTTGAGTGCTTGATGCAGTAGGGTACGTTCAAATCTTGAGCAGTGGATCGCCTGGCGCATCCTGATGGTCTTGATCAGGCACCAGACGGAGAAAACTGCTCAACACCACGGTCGTACTTCCGTCCACGCAACTCAGCACCGTGAAGTGCCCGCTTTTGCGAATCGACTCAACGGCTACCTCATTGACCAGGAGGATGCCTCCAGCATCATAGTGGACATGGGCGACACCGGCGAGTCGTGCTCCCCAATCAGCGGATTCGTAGACCGATAATGTGCGGTCTGGCATTGCTTTGGGCTCCTTCATCTATAACTTTGCATTTCTTAGGCTCGCGCAGTTGCCAAGCCCTACGCAAGCTGGAATTTCGCCAGCGAGGCAAGCAACGGGCTTCCGCTGATCTCCGGAATGATCTGTAACTCAATGATGCTCACGCCAGCCAGTTCCACACGGTAGTCCTCGACCTGCTGCGTCGTGTTGGGTGGGCTGAACGTGAACTGCTGGCGCACGATCTCGCGATGTGGTGCGTCCATCGCCGCTGACCAGGTAAGCGCAAACTCCTGCGTGCGCTGATACGTGGCTTCATCAATAACAAGCCGGATACGCCGAAGGGCCTGGGGCGCGGCGAAGATAAGCCGAATCGTCTGGCGCCCGGGTGAAGCTGCACGCCAACCTGGCCCGAACCCAGGACGGAAAGCCGCCTCGATCGGGTGGTCAGGATCTTCGGAAGAAAGCTCAACTCTGGCGAGTGACTCCAGGTCGAGCCAGGTGCTGGTATCATCCGCGCCAATGGCAGCTTCTGAACCAAGAATGCGTTTTTGCATCGGAAACTCCTTTGTTCTTCTCTGCTCAGTATAGCACCAGAAGGCTGTTGTGGATAGCCGATCCAAGCATCGCTACATAATAGAGGTTGCTTTTTGGCTCAAGGCTTGGTATAATAGATATGTTAGCCAACATCACCTGCTGTGAGACCTTACTTTCCACTTAGTTCCTGGTTCCACGGATACCCTTCGTCGCTCGAAGTATGCTGTTGTTGTTGTGTTTGCCGGAGCGAGCGCGTCAGGCTCATGCCTGACCAACGGCGATTCGAGTTATCGACGGATGTATCGTGATGATAGCAATGCTGTCATCTAATCCTGCGCAGTTGCGCAGAGGAGTGTTGGAATGCAGGTCAAACTATTTGTCGGAAATCTTCCCTGGAGCGTGAATGATGACGTGTTGACGCAGATCTTTGCGGATCACGGCGATGTTCAGAGTGCACGTGTCATTAGCGACCGTGATACTGGCCGTTCACGCGGCTTTGGTTTTGTCGAGATGGAAACAAATGACATCGGTGCGCTGATCCAGGCGACTGACGGTCACGAGGTTGATGGTCGTAACCTTCGGGTGAACCAGGCCGAGGAAAAGTCCTCCGCAGGCCGTGGCAGTTACGATCGGCGTGCTCGTTACTAAATGAGCCCAGGCCCTTCATACGATCTAAAACGCAATGCCTATGGGGCCCAGCCCCATAGGCATTGCGTTTTACGCGTGCGTGCTTTATGATCTTCCAGAAATGAATCCGCGCAAGCCCACGAGATGGGCTTTGCATCATCTTAGTGGTCTGTCACGTACGTTTTCTGCTCTGCTGCCAAAGGGAATGCCGGCTGAAGCCGGCACTCCAGCATACCAGGAAACTTATTTCACACACTATTTAGGGCGTGCGGAGTGCCACAAATAAAGAAGAACATGTTACAATAAGGCCGTTTCCGCTTGAGGTTTCCTGGATAGGCGATGCTGCCAATGGATCACGTTGCCCCCGCTGATGGTCTGGTTGCCGCATTATGCCAGGCCCTCGGTTCACACGCTGTTGTGACCTCACTTGATGCTCTGCGTACCTACGATGCAGATGCGAGCATGATTGTTGCCTGCATACCCGATCTCGTGGCGGTGCCTGCGACCCCCCAACAGGCGGCGACTGCGGCGCGCCTCGCACTGCAAGCCGGGTATCCTATCGTCGCCCGTGGTGCCGGTACGGGCATTGCCGGTGGGGCCGTCCCCGTCCGTCGTGGGCTCGTGCTGAGCTTCGCTCGGATGGAGCAGATCGAGCAGGTTGAAACGCGCTCACGCTTCGCGGTCGTTCAAGCAGGCGTGGTCAATGCCGAGTTGAATGCTTACCTCGCCCCCCTCGGTTTTCAGTTTGCCCCCGACCCTTCATCCCAACGCGCCAGTACGATCGGCGGCAATCTCGGTACCAATGCCGGCGGGCCTCATTGTCTGAAGTATGGGGTGACAACCAATCATATTCTCGCTGTCGAACTTGTGCGTCCCGATGGGACGCTGGTCTGGACTGGCGATGGGGTTGCTGAGGCGTCTGGCTATGATCTGACTGGCGTGATCGTCGGTAGCGAAGGAACCTTTGGGCCGGTGACGCGGGCGATCGTCCGCCTGACGCCATTGCCCGAAGCGAATCGCGTCGTGCTCGCCCTCTTCCCCAGTGTGATTACCGCCTCGGCAGCGGTCAGCGCCGTCATTGCGGCTGGTTCGCTTCCTACCTCGCTTGAGGTGATGGATCATAATGGCATTCGCGCCGTTAATGGGGCCTATGGCCTCGGCTTGCCCGAAGCTGAGGGTACGACCCTTCTGATTATTGAGGTGGATGGGGTCGAGGATGGGCTTGATGATCTACTCGAGCAGATCCTGCAGATCTGTCGTGACCAGGGCGCGTTTGAACTGCGCCCGGCTCGCACCCCCGCTGAACAGGCCCGCGTCTGGGCGGCGCGCAAGGCGTTTGCCGGGGCGATTGGCCGCCTCGCCCCCGCCTATTTGCTGGTTGATACGTCGGTGCCGCGTACCCGCTTGCCCCTGATGATGGAGCATGTCGAGCGTCTGCGTCAGGAATATGGCGTGGAGGTTTGCAATGTCTTTCATGCCGGCGATGGCAATTTGCATCCCCTTGTGCTCTACGATCCAAGTGATGCCGACCAGACCCATCGCGCCCACGCGATCGCCGAGGCGGTGCTTGCGTTGAGCATCGAGCAGGGCGGGGTCATTAGCGGTGAACACGGCATTGGGTTGGAAAAGCAGGATTTTCTGCCCCTGTTGATGAGTCCCGCCGATCTGCAATTGCACGCCGCTGTCTTTGCGGTCTTTAATCCGACCAATCAGTTCAATCCGGCCAAGATCTTTCCGACGGCAACGCCACCACTTGAATTGGCGGCCCAGCGACGCGCACGCTTGCACGCCGCACGCGAGCCACAGTTGCCCGTCACCGCCCTGGCCGACACACTCCGCCAGGTGCTCGGTTCCGCCTATGTCAGCGAGCACGACGCGCAGGTGACGATCCAGCCCGGTACCGTCGAAGAATTAGCGGCGAGTGTCGCCGTCTGTTATCGCGCCGGGGTCGCCGTTGTGCCGCTCGGTGGTGGTACACCACCTGAGCTCGACCACACAAGCACCGAAGTGCAGGTCGTCATCTTGACGCAACGCTTGACGCGGGTCTGCACCTATGCCCCCGATGATCTGACCATTGGCGTCGAGGCAGGGATGACGCTGGCTGAATTGCACCGCTTGCTCGCCGCGAATGGGCAACAGCTCCCCCTCGATGTCGCCGAGGCCGATCAGGCGACCTTGGGGGGCCTCGTGGCCGCCGCCGCCGATGGGCCACGGCGGGCAGGGTATGGCACCCTGCGTGACTGGGTGCTCGGCATGACCGTCGTGGAAGCCGATGGCACCCTGGTGCGCCTCGGCGCTCAGGTGGTCAAGAATGTGAGCGGCTATGACCTGCCCAAGCTCTTGGTCGGGAGCCATGGTACCCTGGGCATTATTGCCACCGTCAGCCTTAAGGTCTTTCCGCAACCACCTACTACGGCGACGCTCGCCCTGACCTGCCCTGATCGTGCCAGTGCTTTTGCGCTGGTTGACCGGTTGGCCGCCAGTCGCTTGCAGCCAACTGCCGTTGAATATGTCGAGGCCTTTCAGGCCACTGCCGCCGCGGTCTCACTCCAGGTTCCTGAACATATCCCAACCATCGAAGTAGGATCGCCTTCATCCCAGACCGTGCCCTCTCCTCTTCCGCTGCTCTATGTACGTGCTGAAGGCCATCCCGCGGCGGTTGAACGCCATCTGCGTGAGCTTGCGCGGATGGCAGGCCCCCAGATGGCGAGCCAACACCTGGAGGGTGAAGCCGAAAGCGCCCTGTGGCACGAGCTCACCGCCCTTGATGCTTCTGGTTCTGACCCACACACTGCCCGCATCCGCTTGGCCGTGCCACCCGCCGAGTTGTGTGGGGCGGTGGAAGATGCCGGACAGCTTGCCGTGCAGTCTCGCCTTGGCCTGCGCCTCAACGCACGCGCCCTCAATGGCGTCGCGTATCTGCATGCCACCGGTGCCACGGAAGATCTCCGCCAGTTCTATACAGTGCTCGCCGAACGCTGGCTGCATGTCCACTTGCTTGACGCCCCACCTGCCGTACGGGCGGGCCTCCACCCCTGGGGGTTCGTACCTGCCCAGGATCTGATGCGTACGCTGAAGAGCGAACTCGATCCACAAGGATGCATGCATCCTTCGGTGCGTTTTGTTCCGTAACCAGAATATAACGATAGCCCGCGCAATGAAGGCCTTGTGCAACTATATCTAGAGGAGCAGCAACTGTGACGAGTGAGCCTACCAGAGCAAGAACAAAGGTCGACATTCCCCTGGTTGGATTTAGCAATAAGGATCGCCCCAGCACCGAGATCATCAATACCTGTGTCCACTGCGGGCTCTGTCTCTCGTCGTGCCCGACCTATCGCGAGACGGGCCTGGAAATGTCGTCGCCACGTGGGCGCATCTATTTGATGAAGGCCGTTGATGAAGGCCGCATCGGCATTGACAGCGAGGTCTTTCAAGAGCAGATGAGCCAGTGCCTCAACTGTCGCGCCTGCGAGGCCGTCTGTCCTTCGGGGGTGCAGTATGGGGCCATTCTCGAAGCAAGCCGGACGCAGATCGAGCAGGCACGTGATGCCGGGCGCAGCGCCGAGACACCAGCGCCCATCACCGCGCAACCCGTGTTGCCACCGCGCCCACTCTGGCAGGAAGGCCTGCGCCGAGGGGTATTTGATCTGCTCTTTCAAGATATGCGGATCTTCCGTACCTTCTCATGGTCAATGCGGCTCTATCAACGCAGCGGGTTGCAGTGGTTTGCCCGTAACAGCGGCATCCTGAAACTGATCCGCATGGACGAAACCGAGACGATGCTGCCGCCGATCAGCACGAGTTTTACGGTACCCCAGGGGCAGATCTTCCCGGCCATCGGCGAACGGCGCTATAGTGTGGCTGTGTTGACTGGATGCATTATGGGTACAGCCTTTGCTCACGTTCACGAGGCCACCATTCGGGTGTTGCAACAGAATGGCTGTGAAGTGATTTTGCCGCCCGACCAGGGGTGCTGCGGGGCCCTACACACGCACGGCGGCGATCTCGACGGTGGACGCGAATTGGCCCGGCGCAATATTGCGGCCTTCGAGCACCTCGGTGTTGATGCGATTGTCATCAATGCGGCTGGCTGTGGTAGCACGCTCAAAGAATATGGGCACCTGTTGCACGACGATACCGCCTGGCACGCCCGTGCCGAAGCCTTCAGCGAGAAAATTAAGGATATCCACGAATTCCTGACCAGTATCGACATGAACCAGGCTGGGCTCGCCCCCCTGCCGATCAGTGTCACCTATCAGGAACCGTGTCACTTGGCGCATGCGCAACGCATTACCGCCGAACCACGCCAACTCTTACGTGCGATCCCTGAACTTGAGTTGCGCGAAATGAACGAAAGTTCGTTGTGTTGTGGCAGTGCTGGAGTCTATAATGTGACTCAACCCGAGATGGCCGCTCAGCTTGGCGCACGTAAGGTCAAGAATGCCCTTGCGACAGGTGCAAAGGTGATTGCCACCGCCAATCCGGGCTGTGCCCTCCAACTTGCCGGTGAACTGCGCCGCCGCGGCGAAGAGGTGCAGGTGCGTTATATCGTTGAACTGCTCGATGAGAGCTACCGTCGCAAGATGGATCATTCGTAGGAAGTCGGCAACAGGCAAACACCGGTGCTCTGCTTGGCGCAAGAGCCAGCTAAGCCGGCTCCTGCGCCAAGCAGAGCAACCACATTATCCTAGATCTTCTATTCCTAAAGGTACGATCTTTCAGGTCTAACAGATATCTTTCTTGATGTCTGAAAACGCTTCCTGTCTGCTATAATAGCCTTGAGATCCTAGTGCCTGTTTTCACAATGTACCCGCTATACTCTTCAAACTAGTGTTTTTCTTCACAAAGTGCGCGTCGCCGCTATGTGCCTGTCTGGCTAGTCTGGCTGCTGCCAATGAGTGAGATCACTCTTCACGCTTCCGAGCACGAGCTTGAAGCAATTCGCTCCCGCCTGCAATCCTCACGAGGGCGGAAGTTCTGGCGTTCGCTTGATGAACTGGCTGATAACCCGACCTTTCACGAGTTTCTGAATCGCGAATTCCCTGCGGGTGCGTCCGAATTGAATGATCCGGTGACGCGCCGTACCTTCTTGAAGCTGATGGGCGCGTCGCTTGCCCTTGCCGGTCTGTCAGGCTGTACGATGGCAATTCGGCAACCGCAAGAGCAGATCGCCCCCTTTGCGCGTGCTCCGTATGATCGCGTGCCCGGTATCCCTCAATACTACGCAACCGCACTCCCTTTAGATGGCTTTGGGCTCGGTGTGGCCGTGAAGAGCTACGATGGCCGCCCGATCAAGATCGAGGGCAATCCTAACCACGCTGCCAGCCTCGGCGCAACCGATCTCTTTGCCCAGGCCGAGATCCTTTCTCTTTATGACCCCGATCGTCCCGAGACGGTGTTGAGCCGGAATACGATCCGGACATGGGATCAATTTGTGGTCGCGTTGAGCGAGGTGATGCAGCTTCAGCGGGCGCTGCAGGGCCAAGGGTTGCGTCTGTTGACGCCGACAGTTACGTCGCCAAGCCTGGCCGCGCAGATCAATGAGTTGCTGGCAAGCCTGCCCAATGCGCGTTGGGTGCAGTACGATCCCATTGGCCGTTCGCAGACCTATGGCGGTACCGAATTGGCGTTTGGTGAGCCGCTCGAGCCACGGTATCGCCTGGATCTCGCCAGGGTGATCGTGACCCTCGATGCTGATGTGTTCAGCGAGGGGCCAGGCCGTGTGCGTTATGCCCGCGATTGGGCCGCTGGGCGCCGTGTGCTTGGTACTAGTACCGAAGTGAGTCGCCTCTATAGCGTCGAACCGGCGCTCTCACCAACTGGGATTGTGGCCGACCATCGTTTGCCCCTCAAGGCTGGTGACGTCGCTAGTCTCGCGTATGCGCTCGCGAGTGGCCTTGGTATCCCAGGGCTCAACGGAACCGCCCCCGCGCTCGCTGAGTCGGCAACCGCGTTCGTTGCGGCCGTCGTCGCTGATCTGCGGGCCGCCGGCGGGCAAGGCCTGGTGATCGCCGGCGAGACGCAGCCGCCCGAGGTGCATGCCCTCGCCCACGCGATCAATGTGGCCCTCGGTGCCGTTGGGACAACCGTAACCTATAGCGATCCTGTCGCCGTTGCTCCTACCAATCAACTCGCGGACCTCCGTACCCTGGCCGATGAGTTGAAGAGTGGGGCCGTTGAGGTCTTGATCATTCTCGACTCCAATCCGGTCTTTACCGCGCCCGCCGATCTCGATTTTGAGAACGCAATGGCCCAGGCGCGCTTTAGCGCGGTGCTCAACCATTACGATGATGAGACCGCTGCCCTTAGTACATGGTTTGTGCCCGCCGCACATCCACTCGAGAGTTGGGGCGATGTGCGGGCCTTCGATGGCACCACTACGATCATTCAACCCTTGATTGAACCGCTCTATGGCGGGCGCACTCCCCACGATCTGCTCGCGGTGATGCTCGGGCAGAGTGGGCAGACGGATTATTCGGTCGTGAGTAGCTATTGGCAGCAGGCCAGTGGCTTCGAAGATAATGCCGATTTTGAGCCGTTCTTCAAGAGTAGTCTGAATAATGGTGTGGTTCCAGGCACCAGCCTGTCCGCCCGCAATGTTACGCTCCGCAGTGGGCTTACCTTCCAACCGCCCGCGGCAGCCCCCGCCGGGCTTGAACTGAACTTCCGGCCCGATCCGGGCATCTATGATGGGCGCTACGCCAATAATGGCTGGCTCCAAGAGGTTCCCCGGCCTACCACCAAGTTGACCTGGGATAATGCGGCGCTGATCAGTCCGCGTACGGCGATTAGTCTGCTCAACCTGCGCATCAACCCCGAAGATCTTGCTGCTGATGACAATCTTACCGCCCAGCGCACCCTCGAAGGGCTGATTCAAGCGAATGGCACGTTGATCGAACTCCAACACGCCGGGCGGACGCTGACGATGCCGATCTGGGTTGTGCCCGGCCACGCCGAGGGAACTGTCACGGTGACGCTCGGCTATGGGCACGGTCCCCGAGGTGGGCGCGTTGCCGAGGGAACGGGCTTCAATACGTACCGCCTGCGCACCAGTGAGGCACCCTGGTTTGGTTCGCTTGAAGTGAACCTGGCCGGCGGTACCTATCCGCTGGCAAGTACCCAGAACCACTGGACGCTCGAGGCACGCGATATTGTGCGCGTCGGAGCCTTCGCCCGCTTCAAAGAAGACCCCAAGTATATCTCGCGTGAAATTTATCAGGAAGCGTACGGCAAAGATACGCCCGGCCCCGGCACCGACGGCTACATCAGTCTGCTCCCTGATGAACTTCCCGCCCCCAACGACTTCAAGACCGGCCCGCAATGGGGAATGAGCATTGACCTGACGGCCTGTACCAGTTGCAATGCCTGCGTGGTCGCTTGCCAGGCCGAGAATAACATCCCTATCGTCGGCAAGGAGGAAATCGCCCGCGGGCGCGAGATGCACTGGATCCGCATTGACCGCTACTTTGCTGGGCACGATTTCGATAACCCCGAAACCTATGTGATGCCGATGCTTTGCCAGCACTGCGAACGTGCGCCGTGCGAACTGGTTTGCCCGGTCATCGCAACCGTCCATGATGCCGAAGGCGTCAATAATATGATCTACAACCGTTGTGTCGGCACTAAGTATTGCTCGAACAACTGCCCCTACAAAGTGCGCCGGTTCAACTTCTTCCAGTATCAGGATCTCAACGCGCCGAGCCTGAAACTCGGGCGCAACCCCGAAGTAACGGTACGTAATCGAGGGGTTATGGAGAAGTGCAGTTTCTGTATCCAGCGCATCAGTGCCGTGCGGATCAAGGCCAAGGTTGAAGGCAATCGCCCCATTCGCGATGGTGAAGTCCTCACCGCCTGCCAGCAAGTCTGCCCGACGCAGGCCATCGTCTTTGGCGATATCAGGGATGATCAAAGCCTCGTGACGCAACGCAAGGCCGAGCCGCACAACTATACGGTCTTCGGTCTGCTCAATGTTCGCCCACGGACAAGCTACATGGCCCGTGTGCGCAATCCCAATGAAGCCCTGGGTGGCGAAGAAGGCGAGGCCTGAGATGCAGCCTGTTGCCCGATCCCTCCGTAGGAAGCCAACCGTGATGAGCCGCCTGGCCCGTTTTGCCTGGTTGCCCCTCTGTTTCGTGCTGGTCGGATGTCACGTCGATATGTACGATCAGCCCAAGTATCGGCCCAATCGCCCGAGTGATTTTTTTGAGGATGGCCGCTCGATGCGCCCACCGGTCGAAAATACGGTTGCGATGGGCAGTTTCGAGGCCGACTCGGCACTCTTTACCGGGCGCCTCAATGGTGAACTGGCGGTTGAATTGCCCATGGAATTGACTGCCGAGTTACTGGAGCGAGGGCAGACCCGCTACGACGCCTTCTGTGCCCCGTGTCACGGCCTGGCCGGCGATGGCAACGGCGTGATCGCCTATCGCGGCCCCATGGAGGTGCCAACCTTGCATAGTGACCGCCTCCGCACGGTTGCCATTGGCTACTACTTCGACGTCATTACCAATGGCGTCAACCGGATGTATAGTTATGCGCATCGCATTCCACCTGAAGATCGCTGGGCCGTCGCTGCGTATGTGCGTGCCCTGCAGTTGAGCCAGAATGTTGACGCTGATACCCTGACCGCCGAAGAGCGTGCCCTGCTTGGTGGGCCGTAACGGTATAGAGAGCGAGTTTCCGTCATGTCTGCACAGATCTTCTCGCGCAACGCCAATGCAATCCTGCTGGTGAGTATCGCTGCGATTGTGCTGCTCATTGTCGGCATTATCGCAGCTCTGATCGGGCTCTACCTGTCACCCTGGTATACCGGGGTCGGTGATGCGATCGAGCAGCCAGTGCCTTTTAGTCATAAACATCACGTTGATGAACTGATGATTGATTGCCGCTATTGCCATTCGACGGTCGAACGGGTTGCCCACGCCGGCATTCCTTCGACCGATACCTGTATGTCGTGCCACTCGCAGATCTGGACGAATAGCCCGCTTTTGCAACCAGTGCGCGATAGCTATCAGACCGGTGAACCCGTGCTCTGGAATCGGGTCTACGATTTGCCCGATTTTGTCTATTTCAACCATAGCGTTCACGTTGCCAAGGGCATCGGGTGCGCATCGTGCCACGGACGGGTCGATCTGCAACATTTGACGGCCAAGGAACAGCCCCTCTATATGGGGTGGTGTCTCGGTTGCCACCGCGCTCCCGAAGAGTATATCCGCCCACGTGACGAAGTTTTTAATATGGCCTATGAACCACAGATGATGCCCATCGACGAGCGGCTCGCGCTGGTTCAAGAATATCAGATTCCAGTTGATGGTCGGCTGACCCATTGTTATATGTGTCACCGTTAATAGAGGGAACCCAATGAGCCATACGTCAGACAGCCACACCATTAAAGAACCCTCGCCAGAGAGTCTCGCTAAAGGGTATGAGGTGAGCGACTGGAGCATGCGTCCGGTCTTCATCCTCACAATTGCCTGTGTCAGTCTCTTGCCGCTGGCAATTGTCGTTATTTTTATCATGCTTGGGGCAACCAAGGGCCAGCTTGGCGATGTCAGTCATAACCTGGCCCCACCCGAACTCGCCCAGTTGCCTCCTTCGCCGCGCCTCGAACAGAACCCGAATGTTGATGGGACACGCATTATGCGTGAAGCGACTGAACAGATCGAGAACTACGGCTGGGTCAATCAGCGTACCGGCGTTGCCCATATTCCTATCGAGCGGGCCAAGGAATTGTTGCTTGAGCAGGGCATCGCTCCGTTTGCAACAACTCAACCCGAGGGCGGAACAAGACCATGACGATGTATACGCCCCTTTTTCGCTGGTTCTCAGCCCTGTTGCTTGCGCTCATGCTGATGCTCAGTCTGGCACCCGCAGTGGTGCAGGCGCAGAGTGGGGCCCATCATCTCGAGAATATCTCGTTCGAGCAGCGCCTTGGTGAGAAGGTGCCGCTCGATCTGACGTTTGTCAACGAACATGGCGCAACCGTCGTTCTGGGTGACTACTTCGGTGACTTGCCAGTGGTACTCTCATTGGGCTACTATGAATGCCCAATGCTCTGTTCGCTGGTGCGCAATGGCATGGTCGACGGCTTGAGTGATGTGCGCCTCACCGCAGGCATTGATTACCACGTCGTCAATGTCAGCATTGACCCCACCGAGACGACGATGCACGCAGCCAATACCAAGGCTGCGATCGTGTCACGTTATGCTCGCCCTGGCAGCGAAGAGGGCTGGCACTTTTTGACGGGAACCCAGGATAGTATCAAGCAACTGGCCGATGCTGTCGGCTTTGCCTATTTTTATGATGAGACGATTGACCAGTATGCGCACGCCGCTGGTATTCTCGTGCTCACCCCTGAGGGTGCCCTGGCCCGTTATTTCTACGGCATCGAATATAACGCCAGCGATCTGCGCCTCGGGCTCGTTGAGGCGTCGGGGAACAAGATTGGCACACCGGTTGACCAGTTGTTGTTACTCTGTTATCACTTTGACCCTTCGACTGGCAAGTACACCGGTCTGGTCATGACCATCACTCGCATCGCCGGAACCATCACGGTGATGATCATCCTTGGCTCGATCTTTTTCCTGAGCCGTAGTTCTCAGCAACGTGGCGCACCTCCCGGGTCAGCTGCTAGCGCAGATTGAGAGGAAGCACTATGCCCGACTTCCCTTTATTTCCTGAACAGGCCTCAACCTTTGCCGGGCCAATTGATGCCCTCTATGGCGTTTTGATCGCGCTCAGCCTAATCTTTGGCGGCATCCTGCCGTTCATTATTCTCTATCTGATGGTGCGCTACCACCGGAGCCAGAAGGCCGACCGGAGAAACCAACCCGAGGGAAGCCTGCCGCTCGAATTGACGTGGACGATCATTCCGCTGGTGCTTGTGCTGGGGGTCTTTTTCTGGGGCGCGTTTCTCTATATTGACATCCGCACCCCACCCGAGCGCAACCTTGAGATCTATGTCATTGGCAAGCAGTGGATGTGGCACGCCCAGCATCCTAATGGCAAGCGCGAAAATAATGAGTTGCACGTGCCCATCAATCAGCCGGTCAAGCTCGTTATGACTTCGCAGGATGTCATCCATAGCTTCTATATTCCCGCCTTCCGGGTCAAACAGGATGTTTTGCCAGGTCGCTATACCACGATGTGGTTTGAAGCGACGCAAACTGGCGAATACCATCTCTTCTGTGCCGAGTATTGTGGCACCGAACACTCACGCATGGTTGGACGTGTCGTTGCCATGAGCCTCGCCGATTACGAGCGCTGGTTGACGACCCCCGGCGAGATTATCCTGCCCGACGGCAGCGCTGGCGCGGGCGGTGGTGGTTCAACCCTGATTCCGTCGATCGGCGATCCTATGGCCCTTGCTGGGGCGCAACTCTTTACGAACTTGGGCTGCGTCGGTTGTCATCGCGATGACGGGGCTGGCATTGGCCCGAGCATGGTGGGGCTCTATGGTGTTGAGACACGGATGCAGGATGGCAGCCTCGTGACTGCCGATGAAAATTATCTCCGCGAGTCGATCCTTAATCCTGGGGCCAAGATTGTCGCTGGCTATGCCAATGTGATGCCGTCGTACGATGGGCAACTCAGCGAGGATCAGTTGAATCAGTTGATCGCGTATATCAAGTCGCTCTCGGATAGTGAGAGCGCCAGCACCCGCCTCTCGAATGCCCAGATCGCCAGTGTCGTTGCTGACGAATTGAAGTAGACCCGCTAGAACTATCCAGGGAAGATGCATTATGGCAACCACAGCCCTTCCGTCACGTGGCTATCTCGAAGATGATACTCCAACCGTCTGGGCTTGGATCAAGTCCTGGCTCTTCACGGTCGATCACAAGCGCATTGCGATTCTCTATCTCCTTGCGATCAATTTTTATTTCCTCCTGGGTGGTCTGGCTGCGTCAGTCGTCCGGATCGAGTTGATTACCCCGCAGGGCGATCTGCTCTCCTCTGACCTCTACAACCGGGCGTTTACGCTGCACGGGATCATCATGGTCTTCTTTTTCTTGATCCCGGGTATTCCTGCGGTGCTCGGTAATTTTTTGATCCCGCTGATGGTCGGGGCACGCGATATGGCTTTTCCCCGCCTCAATCTCTTCAGCTGGTATCTCTATATGATCGGCGGGATCTTTGCCCTCTCCGCCGCTGTCTTTGGTGGCGTTGATACCGGCTGGACCTTCTATACGCCTTTTAGTTCGACCTATTCCAATTCAAATGTGATCCTGACGATTGCCGGGGCGTTTGTGATGGGCTTTTCGTCCATCGCCACTGGCGTGAATTTCATCGTGACAACCCATACGATGCGCGCCCCCGGGCTGACCTGGTTCCGTCTGCCGCTCTTTGTCTGGTCAAGCTATGCCACGAGTCTGATTATTGTGTTGGCAACGCCGGTCGTCGGGATTACGCTGCTTTTGGTTGCTATCGAGCGCATCTGGGGCGTCGGGATCTTCGATCCGGCCCTCGGTGGCGATCCACTGCTCTTCCAGCATCTCTTCTGGTTCTATTCGCATCCCGCCGTCTATATCATGATTTTGCCCGGGTTCGGGGTGATTTCGGAACTGATCTCGACCTTCTCACGCAAACGCATTTTTGGCTACGAATTCATTGCCTTCTCTAGTATGGCAATTGCCATCATCGGCTTCCTTGTCTGGGGCCACCATATGTTCGTGAGTGGGCAGTCGGTCTATGCTGGCCTGGTCTTCAGCTTCATTACGATGCTCGTCGCCATTCCTTCCGCCATCAAAGTCTTTAACTGGACCGCGACGCTCTACAAGGGGTCGATTAGCTATCGCACCCCGATGCTCTATGCCCTCGGGTTCATCGGGCTTTTTGTCATCGGCGGGCTGACCGGTATCTTCCTCGGCGTGGTTGCGATTGACATTCACGTCACCGATACCTATTTTGTCGTGGCGCACTTCCACTATGTGATGGTCGGCGGCACGATTATGGCCTACCTCGGCGGCATCCATTTCTGGTGGCCCAAGATGACCGGACGGATGTACAACGAGGTCTGGGGCGGGATTTCAGCCCTGATTATCTTTGTTGGCTTCAATATGACCTTCTTCCCCCAGTTTGTGCTGGGTTATCTGGGCATGCCCCGCCGCTATCACGTCTATCCCCAGGAGTTCCAGGTGCTCCACGTGCTCTCGTCGGCTGGCTCGACGGTGCTGGCGATTGGCTTCATTATTCCCCTCGTCTACCTGACGCTTTCGCTCTGGAAGGGCAAGCTGGCCGGAGATAATCCGTGGGACGCAACCGGGCTTGAGTGGACGGTTTCGTCACCGCCGCCAGCCCACAATTTCGATGAGATCCCTGTGGTGACCACCGAGGCGTATGCCTACCCACCCGAGGCCGCCGAGCGCGACGCGGCTGCGTGGCGCCCTGGTTCACCTCTGTAAACTGGTCAGTCGCAGAGGTCACCAACCTCTGCCCGTTTCTCGCGGTGGTATGCCTACCCCGCGCAAAGGTTTGAGGAGCGAAACCTTGGCGACAACAACAACAACGCAAGGATCAGAGGTACAGGGGCACGAGGCACATGCTGACCACGGTCACGCCGGCCACGGCCGCGAGCTGCAGCACCATTTTGAGACGGCCCAACAGCAGAAAGAGGCGGCCACCCTGGGGATGTGGGTCTTTCTGGTGACCGAGTTGATGCTCTTTGGCGGGATCTTTATGGCCTATGCGGTCTATCGTTGGGCTTTTCCCGACATCTGGGCCGAGGCAGCCCATCATCTCAACACGCCCCTCGGCGCAGTCAATACGGTCGTCTTGCTCGTCAGTTCGCTCACCGTCGCCCTCGCGGTCAATGCCGCCGAAGAAGGGCGCAACAAACGCCTCATCCGCCTGCTTGGTGTGACAATGGTGCTCGGTGTGGCGTTCCTGGGCATCAAGGCGTATGAGTATAGCGAGAAGTTTGCCCATTGCGCGGGCTACAAAACGCCGTTCGCCTGGGCTTCTGGTGGCGCACCCCTCGGCGAAACCGAGTGCCTCGTGCCCGGGCGGGCGTTTGTCTTCCCCGAGGCCCACGGCACAACTGCCGCCGATGCGCACAACGAGGTTACGCCAGGCCAGGGCAGTCCCTACCAACTCTTTTACCTGCTCTACTTTATCTCCACCGGGCTGCACGCCGTCCACATGCTGATCGGGTTAAGCATCGTCGGCATGCTGACCTTTATGGCCGCACGCGGTGTCTTTACTGCGGCCTACTCCACACCCGTCGAGATCGGGGGCCTCTACTGGCACCTGATCGATATTATCTGGGTCTTCCTGTTTCCGCTCTTTTATCTGGTACACTGATGGCAGAACACAGCAACCCCATACCTGGCGCCGATGGCCACGCTGCGGCAAGCGACCATCATAGCCACGGCCATATCGGACGCGACACCTATTATCGGGTCTTTGCCGCCCTGATGGTGCTGATGGTTTTGACGGTGGGAGCCTGGTGGGTCGAGGGGTTTATGGAGATCCCTCGTGTCTTGGGGGTGATCGTCGCGCTGGCGATTGCGTCAACCAAGACGGTGCTGATTATCTACTATTTTATGCATATCAAGATCAGCAATCGGGTCACCCAGCTCTACGCAGTCTCGGCTTTTATCGCCTTCACGATCCTCTTCGTCATTGTCATGGGTGATTATTTTGCACGCGGCTGGCCTCCAGAAATCGGTCCGCTCCCCTAAACCCATAAGTTTGGCCCGTGTTGACGCAAAGGCGCAAAGACGCAAAGCTGTGGATGCCAATCCATAAAATCTTCGCGCCTCTGCGCCTTTGCGTCATATACCCCGCCTTATTTGCAAGATTGGCCCGGTGTTGACGCAGAGACGCAGAGCCTGCACCCATTTACCCTAGCAGATCCTGCAACGCCGGACGCAATTCTGGATACGCAAACTGATACCCGAGTTTTTGTGCCCGGTTCGGCACGACGCGCTGGCCTTTGACTACCAAATCCGCCATTTCACCAAGCGTGAGCCGCAGGCTGAATTCGGGCACCGCTAGCCACGAGGGCGACCCGATCACCTTGCCGAGTATCTCAGAGAAGTCGCGGTTGGTCTCGGGGTTCGGGGCCGTGCCGTTGAGTGGGCCGCTGATCTGCTCATTTTCGAGTGCAAAGAGAAAGAGCCCGATCTCGTCATCGGGGTGAATCCACGAATAGTATTGTGAACCGGGCATAATTGGGCCGCCAGCGCGCACCCGAAACGGGATCAGGATTTGCCCAAGGGCCCCGGCGTCAGGATCAAGCACAATGCCCGTACGAATAAAGGCCACTCGCACCCCATACTCACTCGCCCGTTGCGCCTCACGCTCCCAGGCGATGCTCACCTTGGCCACAAAGTCGTTGCCTGCCGCCGAGTCTTCATCAAAGGTAGCCGTGGTGCTGTACCCGTAAAAGCCTGCCGCCGAGGCATTGACCAGGACGGTCGGGCGGGTTTGCGCAGCGGCAATCGCCTTCACCAATCCGCGGGTTCCGATCACCCGACTACTCAGAATCTCTTCTTTGTACGCCGGGGTCCATCTCACACCGATCACCCCCTGCGAAATCGGTGCCCCGGCTAAATTGATAATGGCATGCGCCCCATCAATCGCCGCCGCCCAGGGGCCATCCTCCGCCGGCGACCACGCGACATACTCAGCCGCCCCCGGCAAGACGCGCCGCGCCGCATCAGGATTGCGCGAAAAGATAACCAGTGCATAGCCGCGCTCGCGTAGCGCCGCAAAAAGCTTCCGTCCGACCAACCCGGTTGCCCCAGTGAGAATGATGCGTTTTGTTGTGTTCATACTATTGAGGGTACCCTGAATCTAGCTCTGGCGTCAAGTGCTCTGCGCCTCTGCATTAGGGCGATTGCATCATACGAAATCGGATACAACGGGGCACCCGCAAGGGGTGCCCGTACCGGGCCCGGGGGGCACCCGCAAGGGGTGCCCGTACCGGGGTGGGGCACCCGCAAGGGGGGGCCCGTACCGGGCCGGGGGGCACCCGCAAGGGGAGCCCGTACCGGGCCGGGGGGGCGGGCACGGTGTAGGGGCACCCCTTGCGGGTGCCCTGGCGGGGTGCATACACGGAAGATGCAATCGCCCTAGCCTCCCCGCCTCCCTGCCGCTGCGTTAAAACGAAACGCCACGGTGAAGAGATATGGTATCCTATGACCCGACTACTTAACCGCACCGCTTAGTCCGACAACGAAACGTGCCGCTTCGTCCTATTTCCTATTTCCTGAATCCTTCTCGTAAGACAAATGAGGTTTCCCCCAGATGATGCGTTTGTTTCCACTGATCTTCCTTACGGTGTTCATCCTGATCACCATAGGCTTGTTGCCCCCCGCCACCCCAACCGTCCAGGCTGCACCACTCGCAGCACGCCAACCGGGCCTGCCGCCTTCACTCTTTGGCCTCAATATGTACATCACCGGGCGCGAACGCTCTGAAGCCGAAGCCGCCCAACTCGTCCGCCTCGCCGGGCCAATTGGCGCACGCTGGACGCGTGAAGAGATCTGCTGGGCCTGCTGGGGCCGTGAGGTGCGGAACGATTTCTATGACCGCCGGATCGCGATGCTCGCCGAGGCCGGGATCGGCATTATTGGCATGTTGCTCACGACCCCTGAACAGTACCGCGATCCCGCCTGCGTCGCCCACGCTCGCCGCGTCAATGAACCCGAATACTGGTGTGCGCCAACTGATATGGACGCCTTCGCCCGCTGGGTTGGTCAGGTCGTCGAACGCTACGATGGCGATGGCTACCAGGATGCCCCTGGCTCACCACGGATCGCCGCCTGGGAGATCTGGAATGAGCCCGATATGGACGGGACGTGGCTGCCCAAGGCGGATCCCGTCGCCTACGCCGAAATGCTCCGCAAAGCCTCAGCCGCTATCCGAGCCGCCGATCCGACGGCCATCGTGCTTGTCGGTGGCGTCTATGTCTTCGATGCCGTCGGCGAAAAGGGGTTCCTTGATCGCGTCGTTGATCTTGCCGGCTGGGATAGCTTCGATGTGCTCTCGATCCATCCCTGGCTCATTGACCACGCCCCCGACAATCCCGCCCTCATCAATCCTCGTGAGCGTTTTGATGTCACGATCCCCGGGCGCCTCGAACTGGCCAAGCGCTGGGTGGCCGCTCGCGGTGGCGGCAAGCCAATTTGGATTACCGAAGTAGGCTGGAGCACCTGCGGCAGTGCGTGCGCGCCCCAGTTTGCCAAGAATGGCGAAGAACAGGCCAACTATATGGTACGCACCTTCGTCCTCGCTGCGGCTGCGGGCATCGAACACGTCAGCTATTTCCAACTCAGTGATAAATTCAAGGGCGGCCAGCAACCCTGGGGGCCTGCTGCCATTCTCAATGATGACCTGAGCCCTAAACCAGCCTATCAAGCCTATGGCACGATGGTCTCGCAACTCCAGTTTGCCCGTTACCAGGGCACTGGGTCGCTCCACCGGCAGGGCATACTCGCGAACCATCGCTTCACGCTGCCCGACGGCGGCGTCGTTGACGTACTCTGGACAATCAGCGGTCAGCGTGCGATCGACTTCCCGCTAGCCGCTGGCCTGAGCGCCACCCTGGTTGAACGCGATGGACGGCTGCGTGAACTTGGCGGCGGCACGGCCCGGTTAACTGTCAGCGAACGCCCGCTCTACATCCGTCAGGTGCCCGGCGGCAGTCGCAGCTTTGCCGAAACTGGGCAGAGCATCCGCGGCAGCTTCCTGCGCACCTGGGAACGCGGCGGTGGCCTGGCGATCTACGGCTTGCCCATCACCCCCGAACGCCTCGAACGTGGCAGCGACGGGGTCGAACGGATCGTGCAGTGGTTCGAACGCACCCGCTTCGAGAGCCATCCCCAGTATCGTTCGCCCAATGACGTGCTGATCGGCCTCGTCGGGGTTGAATACCTCGCCCGTCAGGGCCTTGATTGGCGCAGTCTCCCGACCGTTGACGGGGCACCCGCAGGATGTCGCTACTTCCCTGAAACCCGCCACAGCCTTTGTCCACCCTTCCGCGCCTATTGGGAACGCAACGGTGGCCTGGCGACCTTTGGCTTCCCCATCAGCGAACCGACCAACGAAACTGTTGAAAACGGACGCACCCTGAGCGTCCAATATTTCGAACGTGCCCGCTTCGAAGACCACCCCGATCTAGCGCCAGCCAACCGCGTCCAACTCAGTCGTCTTGGTATACGCCTCGCCCCGTAAGGCCGAAGCACGCGCCTCTCGCAGCCTCGCATCAACAGGCCTGCAGGCGGGGCGCGTGCATCGGCCCACCCGTCGCCGCGCTCACCCCGCCTGCAGGCGGGGCGCGTGCATCGGCCCAACTATCGTCGCGCCGGCCTCGTAAGGCCGAAGCACGCATCTACGCTCCAACCTTTGCGCCTTTGCGTCTTTGCGTCAAAAAACTCACCTTCTTTGCAAGGTAGTGGCTCTGGCTCCCTACGCCTCGTCGCGCGCACCAAGCGCGATCAGTGACGCACGCTGGGCTGTGGTCAGGCCGGTGGCTCCGGTGAGGTCGAGCCCGTCGTATGGACGCGGGGTTGCCAGGCGCTTGAGACAGGTGCCTGTCCTGCTGTCCCAGATGAGCACGGTGCCGTCTTCGCTGCCGCTGATGAGCCGCTCGCCATCAGGGTGAAAGGCGACCCCAATGACCGACCGGGTGTGCCCGGTGAGCATGTGACGACAGCTACCTGTCGCTAGATCCCAGATGCGTACGGTGCGGTCGTCACTGCCGCTGGCGATCAGGCGATCATGTGGGCAGACGGCAACGGCGATGACACGGTTGTCGTGGCCGCTGAGGGTGGCGCATAACTGGGCTTGATCGAGCGTCCAGACCCTGATGCACTGATCCTGGCCGCTGCTGACGAGGCGGTTTGAGTCGCCAGCAAAGGCAAGCGACCAGACCGCCCCACGGTGCCCGGTGGTGCAACGCATTGATGTCGAGGGTGGCAACGGCACCACGCTGCGCGAGCCGCGCGTGCGGGTCGAGGTCGAGGCGATCGATCCGCCGCCCGATGCGAGTGGCGTGCAAGCGCTGCACGTGATCGAGTATGTCTACAACCTCGGCGCCGGCCAGTGGGTGCCCGTGGTGCAATCGGGTTGGATGCCCTATAGCGCGACCCCCACTGGCTTCAACTGGACGCTGCTGCCTGTGCCGGGCATGCACTATCTGCAGGTGCGCGCCATTGACCAGGCCGGCAACATCTCGATTGGCCGTTCGCAACAACTTGCCAACTATCAACCGGATACCGAGCAGATCGGGCGACGCCAGACCCATGTCTACCGGTATCTCGCCGAAGCCGGCCAGCAACTCACCGCCAACCTGGAGGTCTTGAGTGGCGACGCCGACCTCTATGTCTGGTCATCGCGTGCCGACCAATCGGCGCGGGTGAGCAACCTCGAAGGCGATGCCAACGAGCAAGTGATCATCCCGGCCAGCGAGATCGTCCCTGGCGTCTACCAAGTCGAAGTCTACGGCTTCACCGCCGCGCGCTATCGGCTCAGCGTTGCGCTCGCTGCGCCAGCCTCAACCCGACTACTGATGCGCACGGAAGGCGGGCTAGCCGAAAGCAAACCGCTGCCGACCGCGCCAGTTGCGCCTGTCACCAGCCTGCCCGACGAACGCTCGGGCAACGTGCCACCTCCAGTGGTGAGCGCGACCAGCAACAATGTCTACTTGCCGCTGGTCAGGCGGTAAGCAACGGGTTATAGGGCGCAAAACCTGATCTTGACGCAAACTGAGGCAACAGCACGTTGCCTCAGTTTGCGTCAAACACAGCATCAACCGACAGAGCCAACCCCTCTAGCAAGGCCGACGTAACCGTGGTGCCGCGGGCAAACAGACCGTACTCCTGATACGATGAACCAACCAGAGTCAGCACTGTAATCGTCTCGCTCGTAGGATCGACAATCCAGTACTCGGGGATGGCGGCCTCGGCGTAGTCGTTGCGCTTGACGACCGTATCGCGTTCAGGGTTATCGGGGCTGATAATTTCAACGACGAGATCGGCCCCGAGCCAGTACCGGTTCTGGCGGCGCGGATCTTGGGCCTGACACAGCAGCAACAGATCAGGCTCACGATACTTGCCCTCGCGGATCTGAAGACGCAGCGGGGCAAAGCGAACTTTGCCCCCCATTTGCTCAATCAAGGTACGTAGCACCAAAAAGAGGACTTCGAGCATCGCCTGATGTTTATCGGTGGGCATAGCAAGAACCTCGATTGTACCATCGGTAAACTCGATCAATTGGTTGCCGTGGTCGGTTAAGCGCAAGTATTGTTCATCAGTCCAGAGGCCCTGAAGTGGTTCGAACGCAAGGATTGACTCAGTGTTCTGCCAGATCATATCTCCCCCTGCACGATATATATGGTAGTTCTCTCGATACATATTCATGGTATCATGATTTAGGAACGATCGCTTATCGCAACGTATCGTTAGATTTGATAAAACTTGTCTCGTCGTCTCAAGGAAGTGCAATGATGCGCGTACTGGTTGCCGATGACGATCCGCTCGTCTGTCATGCTGTGTGTGCGCTTGTTCGTGCCTTTGGTTATGAGGTTCTGATTGCCGAAGATGGGTTGCAGGCGTGGGAGATAATCCAGCGCGAAGCTATTGCGCTGTTGATTACCGATTGGCAAATGCCTGGACTCGATGGACCTAGCCTGATCCGTCGTATTCGTGCTGCTCATCTTCCTCATTATATCTCGTGCCTCTTGTTGACGGTGCGCGATCAGCGTACCGACCGCATCCACGGTCTTGATGCTGGTGCCGACGATTACTTGGTCAAACCGGTGGATCCCGATGAATTGCGGGCGCGTCTTGCGGTTGCCTCCCGGATCTTTCACCTTGAACAAGATCTGCGTGAGGCCAATATGCGCTTGCAAGAGCTGGCAAATGAGTTTCAGTATCAGGCTGATCATGATCCGCTGACCGGGCTCTTGAATCGTCAGGGCCTGGTGAGTCATGCCAATCTCGAACTGAATCGTGCCAAACGCACCGGTCAGATGCTGGCGATTGCCTTGCTTGATATTGATCACTTCAAGCAGGTGAATGATCGTTATGGTCATATCATTGGCGATCAGGCCCTGATCCATGTTGCGTCACTGCTGCGTGGTGTCCTGCGTTCGTATGACCGCGTGGGGCGCTGGGGTGGTGAAGAGTTCCTGGTGCTGCTGCCTGGCACCAGTGTTGAAGCTTCGTGTCGTATCGCCGAGCGCATGCGTGAACAGATCGCGGCGCAACCACTGGTGTTGCCCAATCATCAACAGATTGTGCTCCACATGAGCATTGGGGTCGCCAATACTTCTGCCGAGTTACCTGATCTGGATGCGCTGGTTGCCGCTGCCGACCATGCGCTCTATGCGGCGAAACATAATGGGCGTAATCGGGTTGTCTGTTATGCCCACCTTAGCCCTATTTGATGGCCTCGACTGGTAGCTTATGGTACCTGCATCTCACTCTTCGCCTTCACAACCCGCGCTTGATGATCCACTCGTTGCCTGGCGTCAGCGCACGATCAACCTGCTGCTCAAGATCTTTGCGTTCGTCGGGATTCCCGTCCTGCTCTTTGATGCCTTCCTCCATCTCCAGTTTGGCCGCTGGCCGATGGCGGTGTGGAGCTTTTGTTTTGCGGTGCTGGTTGTGGTGCTGGCGCTCTTGCCTCGCCTTGATGATCGTGTGCGCAGCTTCCTCTTGCTTGGGAGTTTTTTGCTCGGGTGTCTTCTTGCCCTCGCGACGATGGGCTTCTATGGGATCAATGCTGCTCTGGTTGCCATCAATGTGGTGCTCGCTGTCTTATTGCTCGGTTCACGCCCAGCGCTGGTGATAGGGATCCTGGGGAGTATCGGGGCTGCCCTTGTCTTTACCGGGTTTGCCTTCGGCCTCTTGCCTTACCCCTATGTTGCGCTGAGTAACGTGACTGACCCCTGGGTGCTGACCAATAATCTATTGTTGATCATTGCGCTCGCGGCTGGCCTGGGCTTGATGGTCAATTCGTTGCTCGTGACGTTGCAAACGAGTCTTCGGACAACCCGGGCGACGCTCACCGAGTTAGAAGAGGTGAATGCTACCCTTGATGCTAAGGTTGATCAGCGCACCGCCGAGGTGCGCCGTGCTTCACTGCTGCTCGAGGCGATCCATAGCATTACTCGTGTGGGTGGCATTGCCTTTAATTCAGAGGATGGTACCGTCGCCTGGACCGATGAGTTGTATCGTATTCACGAAGTGGAACCAGGTACCGTGATTGATCAGCCGTTGCTGCGACAGCTCTATCCTCCTGATACCTGGGCAATGATCAGCGATGCAAGTGGCCGGCTGTGTCGCGCAGGTGAGCCGTATGATCTCGAACTTCCGGCCTTGACGCTCACCGGTCGTCCGATCTGGTTGCGGGTCATTGGCATGGCCGATTCGACCTCAGGCCCCCCGCATTATACTGGCGCAGTGCAGGATATCACCGCCTACAAACAGGCTGAACAGCGCATTGCTACGCAGTTGCAGTACGCCGAGGCGCTGGCACGCTGTTCGCAGATCTTGTTGACCTCGGTGGAGAACCAGTCGGCCTTGCAGCAGACCTTGAATGAGGCGCTGGGCATTGTGCGTGAAGCAGTAGACGCGGATCGCATTTCACTTGCCCGGTACCCTCATTATTCGCTGGGTGAAACAACATTGAAGCGCGCATTTCAGAATCTGGCTGGCAATGATCGGCCTGGTTTGCCGCCACCGCGCCCCTTTCCTGCCGAAGCGATTCGGGATTTGCCCCCCGCGTTGAATGTCTGGCAACAGGGTGGTGGCATGTACAATGGCCCGGTGATCGGTCAATTTCCTGAGCATCCCATCTATCAGCGTGCCTGTGAGTCTAGTGGCCTCAAATCACTCTGCATTCAGGCGGTGCAACTGCAAGAACGCTGGTGGGGGCATATCATCATCTTTGACTATCAGCATTTGCGTTCATGGGATGCCGGTGCTGTTCAACTACTTCGTACGGCGGCTGAGATGATGGTGACCTTTGTTGAAGCAGCTGAGACCGCCCAGGCCCTCCGAGAACGTGAAGTGCTCCTCCGTGAGGTGGGCCAGATGGCCCGCGTTGGCGGCTGGGCCCTTGATTGCGCGACCTGGCGTGTCCAGTGGTCCGAACAGGTCTATGCTATTCACGATCTACCGGTGGGCGAACCGCCACCTCTTGATGAGGCGATCAATTTCTATGCCCCCGAAGCGCGCCCGGTCTTGCAGGCGGCGATCAATGAAGGTCTCGAGCATGGAACCTCCTGGGATCTAGAGTTGCCGTTCATTACGGCGCAGGGCCGCCGGATCTGGGTGCGTGCGCAGGGGCAACCGGTGATCCGTGAGGGGGTTGTGGTGCAACTTAGCGGTACGGTGCAGGAAATCACCGTGCGCAAAGAAGCTGAGTTGGCCCTCGCCCGTGAGTTGCGGTATGCCGAAGCCCTCGAACAGTGCTCACGGATGTTGCTTGTCGCCAGTACGGATGTTGCTGACTGGCAACCAGTCGTGCAACAGGCCATTGCGCTTCTTCGTCAGGCAATTGGTTGTACCCGCTTGAGCATCAATTTCTTTCCGGTTGCCGATGGCACCTTTCGCATTGCTGAGCGCAAATTGGTCGATCAGGATCAAGATGCACCACCCTATCAGGCCTCTCCCGTTGAGGTTGCCGATATTCCGGTGGCACTCCTTGAGCAGTTGCAACCAGGTAAATCCATTACCGGCTTGATTGATGATCTCGTTCCCCCCGATTCCTCGCTCTACGCCTATTTCCACGCCAATCAGCGCCCAAATCTCTGCATTGCCGGTGTTTTTATCAATGGCATCTGGCGTGGCTATCTGGTCGCAAGTGATCGTGACGCAACCAAGCGGTGGGATGACCCAACCATACGCTTGTTGCATACGGGGATTGAGATGATCACCGCGTTTCTCCAACAGTGGGAAATGTCGAGCGCCCTGCGCATCCGTGAGGCTCAACTCCGTGCGGTGGGCGACAATTTGCCCAATGGGTTCATCTATCAATACTGTCACGATCAGTCAATGCAACCCTCCTATCGCTTCATTAGTGGTGGCGTGCAACAAGTGCTTGGCGTTTCTGCTGAAGAGGTCTTTGTTGATCCGTCGGTACTGCATAAGCTGATCAGCCCTGATGAGCGTGAGCGCGTCTTGGCTGCTCAGTTGCATTCGTTCCAAGAACTGAGTCTGTTTGCTGAAGTGGTGCATTTCATCTTGCCTGATGGCACCGAGCGCTCGCTCTATCTTTCGTCACGCCCTCGCCGTGAGGCCGATGGGAGTGTGGTCTGGGACGGTCTTTCACTTGACATAACTGAACGTCAGCGCGCTGCCGCTGAACTTGCGCAGGCGCGTGATGCCGCCGAGGCGGCGACCCGCGCCAAAAGCGCGTTTCTTGCCCATATGAGTCACGAGCTTCGTACGCCCCTGAATGCAGTGCTTGGCATGACGGCTTTGCTGCGTGATAGTGAACTGACCGCTGAGCAGCGTCTCTTGACTGATACGATCAATACAGGTGGACAGGCTCTGCTCGCGGTGCTCAGTGATATCCTCGATCTTTCACGGATCGAATCGGGGCGCCTCGAACTTGCATTGGCCCCGTTTGACCTCTATGCCTCGCTTGCCGCGACGGTCGATCTCGTGAACCACACAGCCCATGCAAAAGGCTTGGCTGTTGGCTATGCCTCTACCCCCGATCTCCCCCGCGTGGTCGTCGGCGACGAAGCTCGCCTTCGCCAGGTTCTGCTGAATTTGCTCGGCAATGCGGTGAAATTCACCAATCACGGCGAAGTGACGCTCACGGCTGATGCCTCCCCCGGCGCCGACGAGACGGTGCTGATAACCTTTGAGGTGCGCGATACGGGCATTGGCATGACTGTTGCACAGTCGGAACATATCTTTGAGCCGTTTGTGCAGGTCGATAACAATTCCTCGCGTCGGTATGGGGGGACTGGCCTTGGTCTGGCGATTACGCGGCAGTTGCTTGATTTGATGCAAGGTACGGTTGAGGTCGCGAGTAGCCCCGGAATTGGAACTACCTTTACGGTGCGTGTGCCCTTTGCGCTCGCTACCGAAGATCGCTTACCCCAACCAGTCGCGCTCCCCGTGCAGTTTGCGCATCCCTTGCAGATCCTGATTGCCGAAGATAACCCAATTAATCAGCAGGTGATTGATCGGGTTGTGCGGCGGATGGGCCATCAGGTGACCCTGGTCAACAATGGTCAACGCGCACTCGAAGCCGTCAAGCAGCATCCGTATGATGTTATCCTGATGGATATGCAGATGCCTGAACTCGATGGCGAAACAGCGACCCGTATGATCCGTGAGCTTGGCACCACGATCAACCAGCCTCGCATTATTGCGCTTACCGCTCATGCCCTTGATGGCGACCGGCAGCGCGCTTTGCAGGCAGGGATGGATGACTACCTCTGCAAGCCAGTGCAAGTGAGCGATCTCAAGCGCCTGCTTGGTGCTGTGCCCCTCGCTCATCAGCCTGAACCTGAAGCCTTACCCCTCCGCCATCAGTCGCACGAGGCAATCATTGACTGGAAGATCCTTGATCAATTGCAGGCGGCCCTTGGCCCGCATGGCCCCGAAGCCATTGCAACCATGATTGCTCTCTTTGAAGAGACGATCCCTTCCCAAATTATCGCCCTGGAAACAGCCGCCCTCGAGCACAATCTCGCTCGGCTTCACGCGGAAGTCCATCGTTTACGTGGTGGCAGTCGCCAGATGGGCGCGCAGGCAATGAGTTCCCTTTGCCAGCAAATTGAGGATGTGCCCTCTGATAAAGATGTGTCGCCCTTGATTGCCCAACTACGTACTTGTTATGCACAGACGCGCTCAGTGCTGCGCCAGCGCTATCCTGATGGGTAGGTTGCATCTCGCATGCGCATGCGGGGCCCCGTGGGGGCACCCCTCGCGGGTGCCCTGCCCTGCCGTCGCGGGTGCCCTGCCGTCGCGGGTGCCCTGCCCATACACCGTACCCGGCCCGCGTTGTTGGCGGGTGCCGCCGGGCCCGTAGGGGCACCCCTCGCGGGTGCCCTGCCCTGCCCTTGCGGGTGCCCTGCCCTTGCGGGTGCCCTGCCCTTGCGGGTGCCCTGCCCATACACCGTACCCGGCCCGCGTTGTTGGCGGGTGCCACCGGGCCCGTAGGGGCACCCCTCGCGGGTGCCCTGCCCTTGCGGGTGCCCTGCCCTTGCGGGTGCCCTGCCGTCGCGGGTGCCCTGCCCCATACACCGTACCCGGCCCGCGTTGTTGGCGGGTGCCACCGGGCCCGTAGGGGCACCCCTTGCGGGTGCCCTGCCCTGCCGTCGCGGGTGCCCTGCCCTTGCGGGTGCCCTGCCCTTGCGGGTGCCCTGCCCTTGCGGGTGCCCTGCCCTGGCACCCGCAAGGGGTGCCCCTACTCTTTTGACGCAAAGGCGCAAAGGTTTTTGCGTAGGTGAGCTTCACCCTTCGCGTCTTCGCGTCTTCGCGTGAGCTTATTTGCAAAGTGTTCGCTTTAGGCGACGCTCGATGTAGTACAATAGCTTGTGCTGCATCGTGTCATGGCGTGTCGTTGTGGCATCGTGGCAGAAGAAAAAGGGCGACGAACGAAAGGAGAACCGTATGTCGCCGCTGATCGCAGATGACCTCAGCATCGATGAAACTATGCTCACCGTTGATGGGTTGCGGCTCCGTGTGCTGATGGCTGGTGAAGGCCCACCTGTGCTTTTGTTGCACGGCTTTGCTGTCAATGCGGATGATTGGCGTCCAACGATTGCGCGTCTGGTCAAGGCAGGTTACCAGGCGATTGCCCCCGACTTGCTCGGCTTTGGGCGCTCTGATAAACCGGGTGGCGACGCCTATAGTCTGCACCATTATGCCGATCTGCACGCTGGCTTGCTCGATGCCCTCGGTCTTGATCAGGTTGCGCTCGTGGGCCATTCGATGGGGGGCAAACTGGCCCTCGCCACGACGATCCTCCATCCGACGCGGATCACGCGCGTGCTCATTGCCGATAGCGAGGGCTTTATGCAGATCCCTCTCTTTATGCGCAAAGGTGGTACGTTGCCCTGGCTCGGTGAAGCCATTCTGTCGCTGACCTCGCGACCGGGGCTTATTCGTATGCAACTTAATGCTGCTTTTGCCAATCCGCAACAGTATGTAACCCCTGAATTGATCGAACGAGGACGGCAAACGCTTAGCGATCCTGGTGTGCGCCAGACGATGCTCGCCCTGAGTCGCAGCTATGCCTCCACTGACCTCAAAGCGAGTGGCCTCTGGCCGCGCCTGGCCGCGATCAAACAGCCAATCTTGATCATCTGGGGGGCCGAAGATCGCATGTTTCCCGTGAAGTATGCTCAACTCGCTCACCAGGCCCTCCCAGGTGCGCAACTGGTCGTCATCCCCAACTGCGGCCACTTTCCGATGATCGAAGCCGACGCAGCGTTCCACGGCATGCTCCTCGGTTTTCTTGCCGGTGCTGAACGATGAGTGGGTGCCTCAGGGTGCCCTACAGAGGTGGCGGTGGGGCGGGTGAAGCCCGCCCCACCGCCTTGCCCCATACCCTTTAGCCGGTACTTTCGTACCAACAATACCCTCTAGCAAAATACAGATAATTCGTGTATACTGTACTCAGCTTACAAAACATTCATCTCTGCGTTATCACGAATAAGCTGCGTACAGCCCTCCAGGTTCTTGCTCCTCCCCTGCTTGCAGGAGCCTGCTTTCCCTTAGAATAGCAAAAATCGAAGCGTGAAATGAGGGTTTCCCCCGGTGCCCCTGTGGTCACTGGTGATCACACGTTTGAGGAGGCATGGCAATGGTTGATCCAATGGTTCAGGAATTACTTGAGCAGGCAGTTGACTCGCCTGTGAAACTACATCTGCTCATGATGTTTTACGAAAATCCCCGTATGGAAGCAACAGCACGCGCTATTGCCGACCGTGTCTGTCGCGATATGTGGAGTGTTTCGCAAGCGTTGAGCGAGATGGCACACGATGGAATTATGTTGATTTCCGCAGTCTCGAATGGCGAACCGGTCTATCGTTACGAACCGGCACAGGAACGGCTTGAGTCGATCGAGCGCCTTGTCTCACGGTACGATGACCCGATGGAACGTGATCTGCTTCACCATTCGATTCGTGATCTTGCTGCCTATGCGATCTTTCGTCATACCAATGTCTGGGAGACACAGGTCGCCTAATTTGCGGTAATAATCCGGCAATGGTTGGTCCCTCTGGCCCTTATGCCAGAGGGTTTTTTTGTGCGCTCCCTCTGGCCTGCAGGATGGGTTTGATCTTCTTAACACCGTTCTAACAAAAAAACCTTGACAATGATTCTATCAAGTTTGTACAATACGTGTGGATGTAAGACCAAAGAAAAAGGCAAACAATGAAAGATTACTATCAAGTCCTCGGCTTGAATCGTAGCGCCTCTGAGCAAGAGATCAAACAGGCGTATCGTAAATTGGCCCGTACCTATCACCCCGATATCAACCCTGGGGATAAACAGGCCGAGACCCGTTTCAAAGAAATAAATGAAGCGTATGAGGTGCTCTCCGATGCCGAAAAGCGTGAGAAATATGATCGCTTTGGCAGCGACTGGCGCCGCTACGAGCAAGCCGGCGGCCCTGGGCCTGATGTTAGCGGTACCGATTTTGCCGATATTTTTGAGACGCTGTTTGGTGGCGGCACAGGGCGACGTGCCGGTAACTCGGGCTTCAATGTCCGGATGAATGGTCATGATATTGACCAAGAAGTCGAATTGACCCTCGAAGAGGCGTTCAGTGGTACGCAACGTAGTGTGCAGTTCTCGCATGCCAACGGAACCCCGCGCACAGTGACGGTTAAAATTCCTGCCGGGGTGGATACCGGCAATCGCGTGCGTGTCCCCGGTGAAGGCGCCCCGGGTTTGAACGGTGGCAATCGTGGCGATCTCTATATGGTCGTCAAGGTGCAGCCGCATCCGCGCTATGAGCGTCGTGGTGATGATCTTCATATCACCGTGAAAGCCGATCTCTATACGTTGATACTTGGCGGTCAGGTGGCTGTCCCAACGCTGACGGGCAAAACGCTTAATCTGACTATTCCCGAGCAGACCCAGAATGGGCGTGTCTTTCGCCTCGGGGGGCAGGGCATGCCAACGATGCGCTCGGAGCGTCGTGGCAATCTCTATGTCACGGTCAGCGCCGAGTTGCCAACCAATTTGACTGCCAGTGAGCGAGAACTTTTCGTGCAATTGCGCCAGCTTCGGGAGGTAGCTGCATCATGAGCAGTGAGTTGAGGCGGGTGCAACCAACCTATACCATTCGGGTCGCTGCCGAGTTGACTGGTTTGCACGAGCAGAGTTTGCGGATGTACGAGCGTCGTGGCTTGATCAGTCCGGCTCGTAGCAAGGGCAATATTCGCCTCTTCAGTGATCGCGATATCGAACAGATCCGTTTTATCAAGCGCCTCGTTGATGACCTCGGCGTCAATCTGGCCGGGGTCGAAGTCATTATTCAGTTGCGCCGTCAACTCCTCGATGCTCATCACGAGGTGCTGACCCTCCGCGAAGAACTCAGTAGGTGTCAGTAAGTTCCTTTTTATGCTACACTACGCATCGGAACATCTCGATGCCGTTGGGGGTTGGACGCCACACGGCCAACCCCCAACGGCACGCTCCGCCTGTGGTGCGAGCATTAACGCCGACGGCATACGTCCTGTAAGACGAGGAACCCATGCATACCCCACTCCGCGATTTCCTGGAAATTCCGTATGATGAACTCGAGGAACTTAATCTTGAGGTGAAGCGCAAGCGTATGGCGCGAATGCCCTTTGATGAGCTTCGCGAAGAGCGCATTCGCTATCTGACTGATGAGAAACGGATCAAGGCCGTGACGGTCTGCTTTGCCGATCTCGAAGGTCGCTTGCATATGCTCGACTACGATAAGAAGTTTCTCCTCTCCTCTTCGGATAATCTTACCTTCGATGGTTCGTCGATTCGTGGCTTTTCACGTCAGGCCGAGAGTGACCTGCGCCTGGCCGTTGATTGGCCCGCCTTTTACTGGCTCCCTGCTGATGTCTTTGGGCCAGGCAAGGTGCTCGTCTTTGGTGATGTGTTAGAACCCAATGGGACGCCCTATAGTGCCGATATGCGGGCTCGCCTCAAGGCTTTTACCAGCGATCTCTATGCCCGTGAGGGGTTGATCTGCAATGTCGCCAATGAGATCGAGGGCTTTCTCTTCAAGGGGCGCAATGCCGAGCAGCGCTTCCGCGAGACGGATCGCTTTGAGTTTGTTAGCCCTGGGGGTTATTATCATACGCTGCCCAATGATCCGTTACGCCTCTTTATTGATAGTGCCGCCGAGGTGCAGCGGGCGATGGGCTTTGATAATGAAAAAGACCATCCTGAGGTGGCCCCTTCCCAGTTCGAGATGAACTATTCGTATGCCGAGGCCACGATTGCCGCTGATCAGGTGCTCTTGTACAAGCTCATCTGCCGCCAACTTGCCGATCGCCTCGACATGACGGCAAGTTTTCTGCCCAAGCCAGTCACTGGCGTGAATGGCAGTGGCATGCATACCAACCTTTCTGTGAGCCAGGCTGATACCAACCTCTTTTATGACGCCGATGGGCGCCACGACCTCTCTACCTTCGGCTGGCGGTTTGTCGAGCACATCCTCGAAGCGGCTCAGGATCTCTGTCTGATCTTGAACCCCAGTGTCAATGCCTATCGTCGCCTTGATCCTCACTACGAGGCCCCAAATCAGGTCAAGACCTCGGCGATTGACCGGAGCTCGATGATCCGCATTCCGATCTGTAATCCTCGCTCAGCTCGGATCGAAGTTCGCTCAATGTCTCCCGATGCCAATCCGTACATGGCGATCTATGCGTTGCTCCGTACCGGCTTGTATGGCAGTAGTCGTGCCTCGACCCCCTTCACCAACGAGTTTTTGCCAGCCAATATCTATGACGCTCTCGAGCGCTTCCGGGTGAGCACGTATATGTCTGACCTGCTGGGCGAAGCGGCCAAAGCCCGCTACCTCGAGGAAAAACTGGCCTCGGCTGAGCGCTGCCCGCGCCTCCTTGGCAACGTCATCAAACGCGCCGAGGTGCAGTTCCATCACGAAGTAACCAACCAACAACTCTGGAGTCTCTTTTAAGCCCGATACTTTTCAAATAAGCTCACGCGAAGACGCGAAGGGTTACGCTCACCTACGCAAAAACCTTTGCGCCTTTGCGTCAATATAGGTCAACCGTTTACGGCACGATCACGCGCACGGCCCCCGGCAAGACGCGCGCCGTAAACGGTGTTTCCCCCCAGACTTCGCCGTCGCCAATGAGCGTTTCGCTTGGCTCGGTTGTCACCGTTACTTCGCGAGCCTGCCAGTGACGTACCATTTTGTTGTGCTCGGCTGCTTCATCTGTCGAGACGCTTTGGCGCAAGAGCGAGAGGTAGTTCAGGTTTTGCACGATGACCAGATCAAGCAACCCGTCGCTGATGCTGATCCGCGAGAGCAAGGGCAACCCGGCGATGCCGATGTTGCCCGAGTTGGCAACCATGCACGTATACCCCTCGGTTTCGACTTCTTCGCCGTCAATCACCAGCTTGTAGCGTACTAGTTCCAAATCCTGTTGGATTGCCGTCAGTGCATACGCGAGCTTGCCGAGCCGCTCTTTTGACTCACGCGTTGTCTCTTTGACATAACGCGCTTCGTAGCCTGTTGCGACACGCAACGCGAAACGATGCTCGCCAACCTCGCCCATATCAATGTCGCGGACAGGAATCTCGTCACGGGTCAAGAGCGCAGCCGCCGTTTCGATATTGTTTTCGATCCCGAGTTCGATCGACATTACGTTGCCTGTGCCCCCAGGAATGATCGCCAGCGGCACGCCGGTGCCCGTCAGACCACTGGCCGCCTCCATGACGGCCCCGTCGCCGCCGTAGATCATCACGACATCGTAACCATCAAGCGCGGCATGAGCGGCTATTCGTTGCGCATCACCGCTGCGATGGGTCAGGGCGATGTCCCAGGTGAAAGGCGCCTCCTTCAAGATGCGGTTGAGGGGGCGCAGGATGGGGCGTTCGACGCCCGACGCGGGGTTGACAATTACCTTGACTCGTTTCAGCGCGGTGCCATCAAGGGTTGTCAATGGGGTTTGAATTGATTCACTCAAGGTGTTTAGGAGATCATCGGGCAGGTTGGTCTGCAGAAACGTCGCCCCAACGAGAAATGGTTGTAACTGGCTGAGCAGTTCTTCCGCATTGGCGGCTTTCCCAACCACAAACAGCGCCGACATTCCGGGTTCGATCGCATCGTTGAACTGCCGTATCCGTCGCGCCAGTTGTTTGCGTGACATAAACCGGTTGGCGAGCAGTCCCCCGGCGGCCATGCCGACAATTGGCAGCGAAGCCAGGGCGCCTACCAGCAATCCCAGGCCAACCCCGGTTGCCGTCGAACCAATCTGGGGCAAGGTTTCATCGAGGCCGTGCATCCGCCGGAGTGTCCCGTCTTCATCGCGCACCAGTACGACAACCTCATCAAGCTCGACAAGCTTGTCCTTCTCGAACTGACGCAACGAGTCCAGCACTCGTCCGGCTTGATGTTTATCCTGAAAGGCAATCGCGGTGAGATGGCTCATCTAAGGTTTCCTTCCTTCAGAACCGTGCGTTGGGGGAACTGCTCACAGCAGTTCCCCCAACGGCACAAAAAACTACCACTCAGCCGCCAATTCAGTCGCCGCCGTATCCGCCGCCTCAAGCGCTTCATCGAGAGCCGCTTCGGTAATCAGTTCGGCTGCCACCAGGGTCTCAATCGCCTCGGGGGCGTCAGATTCTTCGAGCAGGCCAGCCACAACCAGCGCTCGCACGGCCTCGGCGGCAATGGCGGTGCGGAAGGCTTCCACCCCCACCATCGTTGCGGTGGCCTGATTGATCGCTGCTTGCTCCAATTCCTCAGCGGCCGCCACGGTGCTCAGGGCATCAAGCATCGCAGCCCCGCGGAGCGCTTCAGCCCGCTCGATGCTCACTTCGGCTTCAACGATGGCGTGCATTTCGCGCCCGACGGCCAGCAGCGCATCACGTGTCAGGAAACCCTGGGCAACCAGGTAGCCATCGGCCCCCTTGATCGCCGCACTCAGGCCCATGGCCCACGTATGCTCTACCATCAGCCACGCCGCAGCTTTGCCCGGCGGGATGGTCGCTGCCGCCTCACGGATCTCGGCGATTCCCATCCCCTGGCCTGGGGCCTCACCAACGATATCCGCGAGCAATTCCCCTGCCAGCGCTTCTTCTTCTTCACTCAAAGCAAGCCCGAGCATGTGCCCGAGCAGTGCGCCAAATTCAGCCTCTTCGTGGGCGAGCATATCGCTCATCTGGAGGCTATGGGTCGATCCATCATGTTCTTTCAAGATAAAAAGCAGATCAATGATCCGAATGAGACCATGCCCGCGCAGGTGATCGAGTTCTTCCTGGATCTGGCCTTTGAATTTTTCAATACTCTCAAACTCGAAGGCGAGCACCTGAATTGGTCCAATCTTCATACGTGTGTCTCCTCTTGCTGTTTCAGGGCTACCTTCCACCATGGGCCATCATATCAATCACAATCGTCACGGCGAGGATCAGCACATCATTCTGCGATGGCTCAATGGCGACACCATAGGTGTCACGTACGCGAAACCATTTCTTCGAGACCTCGGCAACGCGCCGTCCCTCCTCACCAATCGTATATTCGTGATGGAGCACATTGCCGCGCACTTCAAGATCCGGCGCATTGCCGATTTTGACCGTCCAGCGGTCGCGGATCGGCGTGATCAACGCTTTCCGGACGGTTGCCATCACTTCGCCGGTGGGGCTTTCGATTTGCATCGTGTCGCGCACCCGCAGCATACGCTCTTGAATCCGGCACAGATCGTTGCCCTGGGCATCTTGCAACACGAGCGTCTTGCGAATACGCAGGACTTTACCATCAACCTTGAAGGCCCGTTGGCCCGATTCATCTTCGATCCAGAAATCGTCACCAATCGCCAGCATCCGCTGACGCACTCGATATCGTGTCGCCGTTCCCCGGCGCCCAAAGGTCGCCCGCTCTTCGCGGCGTTCTTCCCGCCGCTCTTCCCGCCGATCCTGCCGTCGTCCTCGTACCATACCGCAACTCCTTCTATGCGAATTCGACCAGCGCAAAGCGCTAGTTGTCCTTGCTACAAACAATATATATTCAGCAGCAGGGTACGTATCTATGCTGAGGGCTAGTTTTTGCGGTTGGAGGGTTCAACGTTAACCGTACGAGCACACGTGCGCGGGCCTGCAGGCCCGCGCACGTGTGCTCGCTACTCAAGCCCCCACTCGCGCAACTCCTCGAGCCAACGGTGGCTCGTCAGATCCATATGGACTGGAGTGATGCTGACATAGCCTGCGGCAATCGCGGCAATATCGGTACCTTCTTCGTGGTAATCCTCGGGTTCGGCCCCGCCGATCCAATAGTAGGGTTTACCCCGTGGATCGTGGCGCACCACCAGTTCGTCACGATAGAAGCGTCGCCCCAGGCGGGCGATCCGCATGCCATAGACCTCTTCGGGTGGGCGCGCTGGGGCGTTCAGGTTGAGCAAAACGCCCGCCGGTAAGTGATGCTTGGTGGCGAGCCCCACCAGGCGAATCACCGCCTGCTGGGCCGCCCGAAAATCCCAGTTGCCCTCTTTGGGGCGTACTTGCGAGACGGCAATGCCAGGTATCTCAAACATAATGCCTTCCATCGCCGCCGCGACCGTGCCCGAATAGAGCAGGTCGGTGCCAAGGTTGGAGCCTAGATTGATCCCCGAGACGATCAGATCTGGTTTGCGCGGCAAGAGGCCCATCACGCCGAGTGCAACGCAATCAGCAGGGGTTCCATCGCAGAGGATCGCCGCACTGCCGTCGGCCAGCGTACCATCCCAGGCTCTGAGTGGATCAAACAACTTCCGATAATGCCCTGCGGCACTCCAGTTTCGATCGGGTGCCACGACGACGGTCTCGCCAACTTCGTTCAAGGCGGCTCGCAACGCGACCAGGCCTTCGCTCTGATAGCCGTCGTCATTCGTCAAAAGAATATACATTATTGTTGGGGGATATCAATATCGCTGAGGCGTACCGTTTTACGCCCCTGGAACTTGATCGTCTTCTGTCCTTCACTGGAGAGTTGCCCGCTCTGCTCGAGATTGGCAATCTCTTTCTGCATCGTCTCGGCCAGTTCCAGTTCGCCCTGGCTCAACAGGCGCGTTACCGCACTCTTGAGTTTCTGCGTGCCACCCTGCACATCGCCCTGGGCAATGTCTTGCAGGGCGCGGGTTTGCAGTTTGAAGGCGCTCACTTTTTCAACGATATTCATGACGCTGGGATTCACCTGGTTGAGTTGCGCCTGATCGGCGGTGAAGGTCAGCAGCAGATCAACCCGTGCTTTCTCACCGAGCAAACCGAGCACTGGCACATCATAGGTTACTTCCACCTGCCCAACGCGATAAGACCCCACGGCTCGTGGATCAACCAGCAGTTCGATCAGCAACGTGCGCCCCTGCCCCGTCTCGAGCTCGCCAAGGGGCACACTGACATCGCGTTCCGAAATCGGCTGATACCCGAGGTTGTTGATCATCGGGAGCACTTGCCACACTGCCCGCGGGGTTACCCCCTGGACCAGGCGCAGATTCATCACGCTATTCTGCACGGCACTATTCTGGGCCTGTTGCACCGTATTCTGAAAATAGGTGGTAATCTGATCAGGATGGCTGATCTGATCGGCGGTGCCGCCAGAACGATTGCCAATTTCGATCAACAGATCCTCATTCCAATCCTTGCCCACCCCGAGCGCCGTAATCGGCACGCCCATGCGTCCGGCATCTTCCGCCCGCCGCAGACAATCGGCTTCGTGCTCGGTCTGACCATCAGTGAGCAACACCATCCGCCGGATCGCCCCGCTTCGGTCTTTCTCGATCTCACGGAGCCCGCGCTCAAGTGCTGGCGCAATGCGCGTGCCACCCGCATCGCGGATGCGGCTAATACGGTCTTTGATTGACCGTGAATCCTGGACGGGGCTGGCAGGAATAAGTACCTCGGTGCGATGATCAAACGTGACCACCGAGACAATATCCTGGCGATCAAGCCGATCAATTGCCATTGACGTTGCCTGGCGCACGCGCTCGATCTTCTCACCTTTCATTGAACCACTGCGGTCAAGCACGAAGCTCACATTAACAGGTACGCGCACGCGGGCCAACACCTGCGTCGGTTGCACCTCAATCAATGCATAGGCGACTTGTGCGGTTGTGGTAGCGGCAAGAAAGGGTCGTGCCAGTGTTGCACGCACATGGACTTCACCAGACATATATCTTCCTCCTGGTGGCGCCACATGATCTGCGAGCGCCAGCATCTGTTACCTTTAATCTAGGTGTTTGAAGTCTACAGTATAGCATGGTCGTTGTCCGGATGCCTGATTCATGCCGGTGTGATGACAGATCGTGCCGTCTGGCCTTAATCTTTGATCTGCGCCAGTTGCGCCCGGCGAAAGGCAATCACAACCTGGTTGACCTGATAGCGATCCTGCGCCTGAGTAAAGATCACGCCGTCGTACCCATTACGGTCGAGCCACCATTCAGCGGCCAGGGCCGGTTCGAGGTTGAGCCCAAGACTCGCGGCTTCCCGGGTAATTGTACGCAACTGTGCTTTCCATTGCCGCCATTCACACCGGAACGGATTCATGATGCGCACGCGATAGCGTGTTGCTGTGATCCCCGGCAAGAGACGCGCCCACCATGGGCTTTCGCCTTCACGTCCTTCACGCAGCCCGATCAGCGTGATGCCCCGCCCGACCGGCGTATGCTCTTGCACCAGCGTTTCGCGCATAAGCCGGTAGGCCCCGAGCGCTTGTGATCCTTCCACCCAGAGCGTCGCCTCACGGGCGACAAGCAGCGCTGCTTCTTCTTGATAATCGGAGACCCGTGGGACGCGGGGTGGGGCCATCAACTGAATCTGTGGAATGGGGCGGTCAGCGACGGGTTGTCCATGCTCGTCTTGCCAGGCGGCTTTGATGACCTGCATTGGCCCGTCGCGATGGAGGCCAAAGCGAAAGCCGCGCCGACTCCGCCCATCGTAGGTACGCGAACTGGCGGCTACCTCGGTGATCAGGCGCAGGCCCCGGCCACATCCTTCCGCAGGAAACCAGGGTACCTCGGCACGGAAGTGAAAGACCATGGCCTGTCCTTTTGGCTCACTTCCTGCGGCCCGCCATCCCCGCCCAACGAGCCCACTCCACCCATCACGCACCGGGCGCAGGGGCGGGTAGATCGCGACCACATCCAGCGCACCGGGTGGTTCATCGAGTACCCAGAGCCCGGGCGGAACCGCCCCTGACATCGGTAGTTTGACAGTTCCTCCAATGACCTGTTGTTCGACTCCGGCATTGGCGAGGCGCACTGTTGGAACCCCGCTTGCCGGCGTTGGGTCAGGTGGCGGTGGTGGTGGCGGCGGGGCACCTGCGATAGCTTTGCCACATGCGATACAGAAACGGACTTCACCAGGGGGGAGTTCGGTACCACAGTTTGGGCAAAATTTCGTACGGCGTGGTAAGGGTGTGTCAGTCGTCATCTGGTTCCCGGGAGAGTGGCAGTTGAAAGCCTTGCAGACAGTTTGCCGGCGACCATGCCTTGCATTATACGATACTTTTCGGCCAACATGCCTCTGATCTTACGACGTTCAGAACCATGCAATCCCCCTACAGCCTAGGGCGATTGCATCATACGAAACCGGATGCAAACATACGCTCTATTTGGCAGCATGTGCATGCAACCAGCGTCGCAAACGGCGGCCCCGGCAACAACGGGGCACCCGCAAGGGGTGCCCGTACACCGGCCCCCGGCCCCCGGCCCCTGGCCCCCGGCCCCTGGCCCCCGGCCCCTGGCCCCCGGCCCCTGGCCCCCGGCCCCTGGCCCCTGGC
>NZ_LYXE01000097.1 GCF_002532075.1 Candidatus Chloroploca asiatica
GGCGGTGATGCCGATTAGTTCCAGCGGCGAAGGCGTGCATCTTGGCCCCCTACCGCGGGAGGGCAGGTTTCGGCGGCAGTTCAGCGGAGTGTGACCTGTACGTTAACAAGTGGCCCGGCGGCGTTGAGTACGAGATAGCGGCTTGGGCCAACGGTTTCAATCTGGTAGGCCACTGGTTGTCCGTTGAGGATGACGCTGCGTACCGTGCGGAGCGTCGGCGGCAGCAACAGACGTACTTGGATGTTCTCGCCGCTTCCGGTGGCCTCAAGGGTCAACCGACCATCGCCCCCGCGTGTTGCCGGTGGGGTGTAGTTCCAGCGGTAGGCGGCGTACCCGTTTGAGGCGGCATAGCGGGCAACGGCGTAGGCGCTGGTGATGGGGGTACGTGGATCGGCCGGCCAGCGTGGGCTCAGACGAGCCGTGTTGTAGATCAGGCCGCGGTCTTCAATGCCGGCTGCCCCTTCGATCAAGGCACCAAGCATCGCACTCGACCCCCACCCGTCGGTGGGCAGAAATTCGCGTACAATCGCCACGCCACCGGTCGGATAGTACCAGAGGTAGGTTGAACCGGTACGACGGATTAACTGGTCGTAGCGGTAGAGAATATCAAACCCGTAGCTCTCGTAGCCGTGGCGAAAGGCACCGCGCGCCAGTTCGCCGCCGACCAGCGGCATAACGCCACCGTTGACATACTCGCCTGGGCGCTCGCCGAGGCGTCCGTCGAGACCAAAGGCGCCTGGGGGGAAGGGTGGGTCAATGCTGTACCATTCGGCAAAGGCGGTGCGTGACGGATCATTGAGTCGACGCTGGTATTCGGCCAGGATCGCCCGCCCCTGGGTCAGGCTCAAGACCCCTCGATTGAGCGCAACCGCATTCGAGAGGCTCAACTGAGTCGCTTCGTCAACACCTGGCACCTGGTAAGGCACGAGTTTGACGTGATGGGTGTAGAAAGTGCCATTCCAGCTGAGCCGGTTGAGGCGCACCATAATGTCGTTGGCAAGGCTGCGTCGCTGGGCCGCAAGCTCGACCTGGCCGGCCCGCTCTTCCATCGTCGCCAGCGAACGCAACGCTTCAGCTAGGCCCGTATTGTCGCCATGGAAGATGCCCCATTTGGTCTGTTCATCAATCCAGTGGCGTGGCGCTGGTTTGCCGGTGTCGGGGTCGGTTGTCGTCGGCCCATATTCGAAATCCCAGGTGTCAATCGTGAAGGGACGCTTGACCAGGCCCAGCGTGGGTTCCCAGCGCATGGGCGAGGTCAGCGTATAGTTGATCGCCTTCTGGGCTGAAGGGAGCATTCCGAGCATCCAGGCGGTATCGCCGGTGGTCTGCCAGGTCTCGTAGATCAACTGGACATAGAGGTATTCGACGTCGGCCTCGACGGGGGTACGCATTGCGGCAATGTTCCAATCGGGTCGGGCCACAAAATCGGGCAGGCTTCCATCTTCGGCCTGGATGCGCCGATTGGCTTCGAGCAGACTGGTCAGGTCGGTCTCGAAGTAGCGAAAGGCGCGATTCTGGTAGTAGTGGTCACGTAACCAGAGGAGGGGGCTATCAGGCGAGCGGTAGCCGACAACGGGTTTGCCGTCGAGGGTGTAGCTCAGGCGTTTCGAGGCCATAAACTCGGCCACGCGCTCATACAACTGATCAAACGGTACGACACCCGTTTCGATGGTTGTCTGGGCATCGAGGCGATAGAGTGTTCCATTGGCGACCTGGCGGCCATCGTCGAGAAAGAGCGCGGCCCAATGGTTGCCAAGGGTACCGCGGGGTAACACCTCGACCGCACCAAAGCCGTCGGCGAGCGTCAAGGAGAACGTGCCAACCTCACGTCCACGACCATCGAAGACAAGGAGCGTGGCGGGGCCACTATAGTCAGCGACATTGACATTGACGACCACCGGGGTCAACGGGGCAACAACAGGGTGGGCACTGGTAAAAGAAGCGCGCGCCTGGGCCTGGACAGGAACCAGGGGCAACGAAGTGAACACGAGCAGGATCACCAGGACGAACAGGGGCAATGAAGGCAAACGGGGCACTGAGGTTCCTTTCGTGGTTGGAAAAGTAGGCATATCCACTGAGGCGTGGCCTCAACATACAGCGAGCACAGGGCCGTTTTCTGCGGGGCAGTATACCATGCCTTGTGGCTCGGATAGACAAGGAGAAGCGAACATGAGTCCGAAACCGCGTGTCTTTTCGGGAATTCAACCCTCGGGCATGCTGCATTTGGGGAATTATCTTGGCGCGATCCAGCAGTGGGTGGCTGGCCAGGGTGAAAAGACCAATTTCATCTGCATTGTTGATCTGCACGCCATTACGGTGCCCCAGGATCCGGCGGCATTGCGACGCCAGACGCGTGAACTCGCGGCCCTGCTGATTGCGGCGGGCATCGATCCGCAACAAACGACCCTCTTTGTGCAGAGCCATGTCCGGGCGCATGCTGAGTGTTGCTGGATTCTCAACTGTGTCACCCCGCTGGGTTGGCTCGAGCGCATGACCCAGTATAAAATGAAAGCACAAAAACAAGAGAGTGTGCTCGCGGGTTTATTAGATTATCCAGTCTTGCAAGCCGCAGATATCTTACTCTACGATACGCATGAGGTTCCGGTTGGAGAAGACCAGAAGCAGCACATTGAGTTGACGCGGGATATTGCCCAGCGCTTCAATTACCTGTATGGTGAAACCTTTGTGGTTCCAGAGCCAGTGATTCGCGAGACTGGGGCCCGCATTATGGCGTTGAACGATCCGACGGCCAAAATGAGCAAGAGCGACTTTACGCGGGGCCATGCGATCCGCATCACCGACGAACCCGACGAGATCCGCTGGGTGGTGAAGCGTGCAGTCACCGACCCCGGGCGCGACATCACCTTCAGCGACGATCCCACCCGCGCTGGGGTCAACAACTTGCTGCAGATCTATGAACTCGCAACTGGCCTGAGTCGCTCCGCCATCGAAGCCCATTTTATGGGCAAGGGGTATGGTGCGTTAAAAAACGATGTTGCGGAAGCGGTCATCGAAGTGCTTCGTCCGATTCGTGAGCGGTATTATCATCTGATTGACGATCCGGCGGAACTGGATCGCATCCTCGTCATCGGGGCTGAGCAGGCGCGGGCCGTTGCCGAACCAAAAGTTCGCCTGGTGATGGAGCGGGTTGGTTTTGTCTTAGCAACCTGATGAGGTGTTGGGCACCGCAAGCCCTCAGGCATCGTTTGCTGGTTCAAAACGCCAGCGTAGTTGGCGTTTTGAACCAGCAAACGATAGGGTTTTGGGGCGGCAGCCCCTTAAACAAAAAGGAAAACCATGTACACACCCGATCTCAAAACGATACGCACCTTGCAAGGGCAAGGGAACCTCTGCCCAATCTACCGTGAGATCCTGGCCGATCTTGAAACGCCCGTCTCAGCGTATCTCAAGGTGGCGCACGGGAGCTATAGTTTTCTGCTCGAGAGTGTTGAAGGTGGGCAGCATATCGCCCGGTACTCGTTCATCGGCAGTGATCCGTATATGGTGTTGCGGCTTGATCGCGGTACGGCACAGGCCGTGCAGGGCGGGTACAAACAGACGCTTCCCTATACTGATCCGCTGGTGGTGCTCGACAGCTACCTCAACGCCTACCGACCGGTGCGCTTGCCAGATCTGCCGCGTTTTGTTGGGGGCGCCGTTGGCTACCTGAGCTACGAGACGGTCAGTTACTTCGAGCGGCTTCCCGTGCCCGAGGCGTGTGCCTACCAGATGCCCGAAGGTCTCTGGATGTTCGTAGATACACTGTTGATTTTTGATCATCTGCGCCACAAGATCAAGGTCTTGTCACACGTTCACCTTGATGCCGAGGATCTAGAGGCAGAGTACGAGCGGGCCACGGCGCGCATCGAGGCATTGGTGGAACGACTACGCCAGCCGGTGAGCGTGCGTGATCGTCTGGTAGGTGGCGAGCGCAACTACGAACCGCATTCAGCGATCGATCCGGTCGTACCGACCGAGCCCCAATCCAATGTGAGTCGCGACGCGTACCACGCGAACGTCTTGCATGCCAAAGAGTACATCATGGCGGGCGACATCTTTCAGGTGGTGCCCTCGCAGCGTTTCACTCGTCCGACAACGGCTGATCCCGTGACTATCTATCGCGCCCTGCGCACGGTCAACCCATCACCCTACATGTTCTTATTGCGTACGGCAGAAGGCGATCTCGTTGGTGCCTCGCCGGAATTGCTGGTACGGGTACAGGAGGGTGAAGTATTGACGCACCCGATTGCGGGGACGCGGCGGCGGGGGCATGATCTGGTGGAAGATGCCGCCCTCGCCGACGAGTTATTGCATGACGAAAAAGAGCGGGCCGAACACCTGATGCTGGTTGACCTGGGGCGCAACGACATCGGGCGGGTCAGTGAGGCAGGCACCGTACGCGTACCTGACTTTATGTTTGTCGAAAAGTATAGCCATGTTATGCACCTGGTGAGCCATGTGACGGGCAAACTCCGGGCTGACCTGAAAGCCCTTGATGCACTGCGGGCGTGTTTCCCTGCGGGTACGGTGAGTGGCGCACCAAAGATCCGGGCGATGGAGATCATTGCTGAGCTCGAGGGCAATCGGCGGGGCATCTATGCAGGGTGTGTGGGTCATGTTGGCTTTAACGGCGACCTGGACACATGCATTGCGTTGCGCACGATGGTCGTGCAGAACGGAGTTGCCTACATTCAGGCTGGTGGGGGGGTTGTGGCGGACAGCGATCCGGAAGCGGAATACCAAGAGAGTCGCAATAAAGCGGCGGCGCTCTTGCGCGCTATTGACCTAGCGGAGACCATGCTTTGAGGGGCGATGGGGATACAGCGAGGGGCGCGACAGCATTGCCATCGCGCCCCTCGTGCAATCCGAACGAGTTTGGAACTCGTTAATCGATTGGGTTATTGTAGACGAAATTCGTAAACGTTGCCTCGTTGGCGCTATTCCAGCCAAAGACGCGGTTACGGAAATCCTTCCACGGCTCAAAGATCTCCTTGAAGATCGGCGTACTGGCAGCAGTCTCTTCGTAGAGTTCAAAGGCGGCTGTCTGAGCTGCGGCCATAATCTCATCGCTATAGGTGCGCAGTTGCACCCGACCACCCGAAAGAATGCGCTGGAGGGCATCACCATTCAGGGCCTCGTACTTGGAAATCATATTCATATTTGATTCCCAGGCCGCGACCTTGAAGATACGCTGATATTCGACGGGGAGCTTACTCCACGCATCGGTGCCAGCCATCGCATGCAGCGTTGGGCCTGGTTCCCACCAGCCTGGCGAGTAGTAGAACTGCGCGGCATCGGGAAGGCCAAGCTTCTCATCATCGTAGGGGCCGACCCACTCGGCGGCATCAACGGCACCGGTCGAGAGCGCCTGGAAGATCTCACCACCGGGGATCGTCTGGGTCACGGCGCCGAGGCGCTGGATGACCTGACCACCGAGGCCGGGGATACGCACACGCAGACCCTGGAGGTCAGCGACGGTATTGATCTCACGGCGGAACCAGCCACCCATCTGGGTACCGGTATTGCCAGCGGGGAAGATCACCGAGCCAAACTCAGCGGCGAGCTTATCGAGCGCCTCGTTGCCACCGCCGTGGTAGAGCCAGGCATTCTGCTGGGTTGCGGTCAAGCCAAAGGGCAGCGAGGTTGCGATACCCCAGGCCGGATTGAGGCCAACGTAGTAATACATCGCCGAGTGGCCCGATTCGACGGTACCCTGCTGCACATTTTGCAGTACCTCAAGGCCACCAAACAACTCACCGGCGGGGAAGGTGGTAATCTTGAACATCCCATCAGTCAACTCGCTCACGCGCTCAGCGAGTACCGTGGCACCACCATAGATCGTATCAAGCGAAATAGGCCAACTCGTACCCATGCGCCACTCAACGGCTGGCAGTGACGAAGCCTGTGCAGGGGCCTGGGCTTCACCTGGGGCTGCTGTGGCATCAGCAGCGGGAGGTGTTGCGGGGGCGCCGCCACATGCGGCGAGAGTCATGCCGACCGTACCGAGTACACCAGCCGCCGCGCCGCGAAGAAACTCACGTCGTTTCATGCTTGCTCCTGAGCATCTGTTATTATTACGGGACAGGGAAAACGTTGGGATATTATAACAGGTCTCGTATTTTCAAGCAAGCGTATTGTAGGGCTCAGGTAGGGCGATTGCATCTTCCGTGTATGCATCCCACCAGGGCACCCGCAAGGGCACCCGCAAGGGGTGCCCGTACACCA
>NZ_LYXE01000098.1 GCF_002532075.1 Candidatus Chloroploca asiatica
GTCGTGACGCCAGCGGGCAGGCTTGCATCCACCTGCACCACGAAGGTGACGGTGCCAGTGATGTTGACGGCGAGGTCGCCCACGTTGTAGGTGCAGGTGACACTGTCGCACGTCCAGCCGGTCGGCGTGATGAAACTGGTATAGGTCGGGATGGTCTCGCTGATCACGACGCCAGTGGCGTCCTGGTTGCCGACATTAGTGTAGGTGAGCGTGTAGGTGATCAGGTCGCCGGTGGTCACGGTGCGGTCGCCGTCGGTCTTGGTGATGACGAGATCAGGTGTGGCGGTGACGGGCGTGGTCTCGTCGTTCGAGGACGAGCCAGGATCGTTGGTGCCGCTAATGGCGGCGGTGTTGGTGATCGTGGTGACGCCCGCGAGCAGTTGGTCAGCCACGCGCACGATGAAGGTGGCGCTGCCAGAGGCCCCGGCGTTGAGGGTGCCGATCGTCAAGGTGCAAAGCGGGGCACTGGTGCAATTCCAGGAACTGCTGCCAGCGGCCACAAAACTCGTACTGACGGGTACGGTCTCGCTGATGACGACGCCGACGGCTTGCTGGTTGCCGGTGTTGGTGTAGTGGAGCGTGTAGGTAATCAGCCCACCCGGAACCGTGCTGATCCCGCCGTCGGTCTTGGTGATGACGAGGTTCGGGGCCGCCGTGATGGGCGTGGTCTC
>NZ_LYXE01000099.1 GCF_002532075.1 Candidatus Chloroploca asiatica
CCCTTGCGGGTGCCCTTGCGGGTGCCCTTGCGGGTGCCCTTGCGGGTGCCCTTGCGGGTGCCCTTGCGGGTGCCCTTGCGGGTGCCCTTGCGGGTGCCCTTGCGGGTGCCCTTGCGGGTGCCCTTGCGGGTGCCCTTGCGGGTGCCTCAGTAGACACAGAGGTATCCTATGAACTGCACGAAAGCATTGAGCAGCCGGCGCGTTCGCGGGCCCAGTCGGGGCGTTTCTGGATGAAAGGAGCGCTGACTGGCTGATCATCGTATGGTCTGCGTAGGGCGTCAAGCAGGGCGTGAATGCGGCTCGGGTCGCCCTCTTCAGCGAGATCAATCGCCTGTTGGGCCAGATAATTCCGTAAAACGGTGCGTGGGTTGACCGCGTTCATCTGGGCGCGACGTTCAGCGGGGTCGCTATGATCGCGGCGCACACGGGCCGCGTAGTGCTGGATCCAGGTGGCAAAGGTCTGTTCATGGCGGCTGAACAGGTCATCACGATAGAAGGCTTCACGCAGTGACTCAAGCGATGGTGCGGTGGGGTTGATGTCGGCTAGGCCACGGAAGAACCAGGTCATATCTACTTCAGCGATCTGCATCAGCCGATACGCCTCGCTGACGAGAGCCTGATCGTGCTCGTCAAAGCTCTTGAAGCCAAATTTTGCCGCCGTCATGGTGCGCTGTTCTTCCAAAAAGACCGCAACATACCGATCGAGGCTGGCCTGCAGGATCTGCTGGTCTGGAAAGAGACTCGCAAGCGCCCCAGCGAGACAAGCCAGGTTCCAGTGCGCAATCTGGGGTTGATGGGCAAAGCGGTAGCGTCGCCCGCTCTCATCGGTGGTATTCGGCGTCCAGTCGGGATCAAAGTTGTCGACCCAGCCATAAGGCCCGTAATCGATTGTTAGCCCCAGGATCGACATATTATCGGTATTCATCACGCCATGCACAAAGCCGACCCGCATCCAGTGGGTGATCATGTGCGCCGTGCGCACACAGATCGCTTCAAACCACTGGCTCCGCAGCGTCGCGGGATCACCTTCGAGTTCGGGAAAATCGCGATTGATCGTGAAATCAACAAGTTGCGCCAGCAGCTCGCGGTCGCCACGGGCCGCCAGGATCTCAAAATTACCAAAACGAATGAATGAAGGCGCCACGCGACAGACAATCGCCCCCGGTTCAGGGCGGGCATGCCCATCGTAGAACATATCGCGGATGACCTCTTCGCCGGTCGCCACCAGGCTAAGCGCCCGGGTTGTCGGCACCCCGAGGTGGTGCATCGCCTCGCTGCAGAGGAACTCGCGGATCGACGAGCGCAATACGGCCCGCCCGTCGGCGGTGCGTGAATAGGGCGTTAGCCCGGCTCCTTTGAGCTGTAATTCCCAGCGCTCGCCAGCACGATTGATCACCTCGCCGAGCGTAATTGCCCGCCCGTCACCCAATTGCCCGGCCCAGTGGCCGAACTGATGCCCACCGTAACAAGCCGCATACGGCTGCATCCCCCTGACCAGCGCATTGCCCCCAAAGACCTGGGCAAAGGCCGGTGACGTGATCGCTTCGTGGTTGAGATCGAGGAGCTCGGCCACCTCGGCGGCATACGCCAGTAACCGTGGTTCGGCCACAGGTGTGGGCAATACCGGCGACCAGCATGCGTTCAATACCTGACGTGGATGTCGGCTCTCTTCAGGATCACCAGGAAGTTCGTTGACAAAGCGGTTCTCAAAACGCCAGTTTTGCATACAAGAACAACTTGTTTCTAGATCTATTAATAGATAAATTCTGATAGATGATACAGAACGACTTTTGTCGCCGGGTCAACGTGTGCTTTGAGCCCCGCCTTGAGGAGGTCTAGCTGGACGTCAATGGCCTGCTCGTCGAGCGGTTGGCTGTTTGCATCGCGCAACTGGGCGAGATAAGGGCTCTCATCAGGCACCATGAGGGGCGACAGATAGACCAGATCGCCTTCGCCGAGGCCCATCGCGCCAACGATGCGCAGCGAATTGGCGACGTGCTGCGCCGCCAGGCGCTCGCCCCCGGCCCCCGCGAGCAAAATGACCCCGACACTGATCCCCGCCGCCTTGATCGCCTGCACCACTTCAACGCAGGCAGCGGGCGAACCGGGCTTGTTGAGCAACCCAAAGACCTCGGGATCGCCCGTTTCGAGGCCCAGGTAGATCCGGCGCACCTGCGCCTCGCGCAGTTCACGATAAGCGGCGACCGACTTGCGTTCAGCCCCGAAAATATCGAGAAACGCATAGATCCCACGCAACCTATTCCCCGTCCCTAACGCAAACTCACGCTGGACCACCTCAAGCAGTTCACGCAGGCGGGGCTGGGGAATGATTAACGCATTCGCATCACCGAGAAAAATGGCATTGCGCAGCCCCATGCCATGCCCGAGCAAGCCCTTGACTTCGTGAATATGTTGACATAACTCGGTGGGGCCTTTGATCCGAAAAGGCCGGTCGTGGTACAACGTACAGAAGGTACAGCGGTTCCAGCTACATCCTTCGGTTGCCTGTACCACCACAGCCTGATAGTGATCAGGGGGAAGGATAGAGATCGGCTTGTAGATCGCATCGAAGCGCTCGCGTTCAGCCTCAAGCCGGGGCACATCCCAGGCGAGAATGCGTTCAAGCCACGCGTTGAGTTCAGGCTGCTGGCTAGCTTCAAGCTGACCAGCGAGTTGGCTCATATGCGTGACCATCTCGTGCAGAAAGTTCTGCCGTTCATCCTGGTTCAGCATATGGCGGAGCTTCTGGCCGGGAGCCAGGGACTGCTTGCGCAACACATCGCCCCGCAGACCACGCCGATAATTGATCCCCTCACGAAACGCGCCGATCAGCCGTCCTTCGCCATCGAACGAATAGCGGCGGGTAAAGTTGTCGGCAAGCGTAAAAAAATGCGGCTGCACATTGAGTGACAGCACATGCTGATCGGGCGTCACGATTGTCTGCGCACCAGTAAGCGAAGGTTGCATTTGAACTCCCTGCGTAGGCCCACGTTCATTGTACACGTTGTCACGACCTTGAACAAGGTGGTGTTTCCTCCTTTATCAGCGGTAGGTAAATAGGGTAAGCTACTCGTGGTACACATTTCAAAAGCGTTGGCACCCGTGTCTACCCCCCAGCCCCACATACGCAGGAAGTTCCCACCGTTCTTCGCACCTTCTGCACCAACGTGTACGCCGCGTTTACCCGTGCCGCTGACGCCTTGTTCGACCTCGCTGATGCGCTCTTGACCGATCCGCTGGCCCAGCGTTTGGTCGAACTCGCCCTCAGTCCGGCCTTTCGGCGTCGCTGGCCGAGGCTGTACGAGGCCTTGGAGGATGGCCGCATGGACCAGGCGGCGCTCCGGCAGACGTTTGTGGACGCCATGCCGACACCTCCAGGGGGCAAGCGTCTGCTGCTTGGACTCGATACCAGTTCGCTGTTCCGACCCGAGGCGCAGACGTTCCGCGACCGCACCTACGTCTACCAGGCCAACACGCCCACGGGGCGACGCCGACCAGCCCGGGGATGAAGGCAATGATCCCGCATTCGCGCCGAGCCTCGTCCGCTTGCGCGGCACTGGCCCCGTTTCTGCCGAGCGCACGCTCAGGGGCATCCTGAACTGGGTTGCCAGTTCGGGATGCTCGGGCAGCAATGCCTGACGCAGGAGCAATGAAGTTTTCTACGTTGCGCTGTTCCAGGGTTTTTGACGTGATGTTTGATTTGCGTCAGCCGAGAACATGCGCTTTATCTGGCAGTACGCATATGCCTTTCGCTCAACATAGACAACGCTTGCGAAAGCAGAACAAAACTGCTATCATGAATACTATACTGGTTTCTGCTTACCGTTATCTAAGAAGGTGGTATGCGATGACCGCACAACCAAAACGGTACATCACTGAACAAGAATATATTGAATTTGAGCGTGCGAGCACAAGTAAGCATGAATATTTTGATGGTCAAATTTACGCAATGACGGGCGCGTCGCGAATCCATAATCTTATTGCAGGAAATACACTTGCGACACTCCATGGTCAACTTCGTCGGAAGCCATGCCAAGTATTTCCGAGTGATATGCGTGTTAAAGTAGCACGTACCGGGCTCAACACCTATCCTGATCTTGTTGTTATTTGTGGAGAACCCGAATTCACTGATGATGCACTTGATACACTTATCAATCCATTAGTCCTTATTGAAATACTATCCCCCTCAACGGAACGCTATGATCGAGGAATGAAAGCTCAAAACTATCGCACCATCGAAACATTGCAAGATTATCTCCTTATTGCACAAGACCATTATCACGTTGAGCATTATTCACGACAAGAAAATGGACAGTGGCTGCTTCAAGAGGCGATTGACATAGGATCGGCTATTACCATCCATTCAATTGAATGCACCCTTGCACTCAAAGATGTATACGAAAAAGTGGATATTACACCAGAAAACCCAGGTATTTCCCGAGAAATCTCTCCTGAGTAGATCTACCAATAAAAGCGTGTGATCTGGACTGCTTATGGTCGTTGCTCGATAGCTGCACACGCGCGATGATCGCGTTCAGCCTGATGCGCTACGTCGGCTTGCACATCGGCGCGGTCGTCTGTCTCCGTGATCTTGCCAGAAGGGAGTATACTTACGCATGATGAAGGTTACGTGTTGCATCAAGAAAGTTGCCTTATGCCGACGTTAGAAGAACGGCTTGCCTCGCTCGAAGCAGAGAATCGGCAACTCCGTGCGCAGATAACGGAGTTAAGCAAAAAGACCACCCGCTTTCGTGACATGATTCTCTCGACGCCAGTGGCAGTGGCTGTTGCATCAGTCGAGACTGAACTGGTTGATTATGGCAATCCGGCATTTGCGAGTCTTCTTGGCTATGATCTCGAAGAGCTTATGGGCCTGCCGCTGACCAAGGTTTTTGCCGAAGAACCGGACTATATCCAGCATCTTTTTGTCAAGTGTGTTGCCGAGGGCGCATGGCAGGGCGAATTGCGCTATTGTCACAAAGATGGCTCACCGATCCCTGCTTTGCTGACGGCCAGCGTGCTGCATGATAGTGATGGCAAGCCTTATGCGGTGGTTGGTTTTGCCCATGACATGCGCCAACAGAAAGCCCAAGAAGCGCAGCTACGTATCTTCAAAATGCTGGTTGAAAATGCGCCTGATGGCATTGCGCTGATTGATCTCGATCTCGATCTGACCTATGCCAATCCCGCCTTTGAAGCGATGTTTGGCTATCAGCAGACGACGCTTGGGCGTTCATTGAAAGAGTTGATTCTTCCAGAAGATCTGGCTCAACTCGAACTCCTCGCCGAGACAGCGCGTACCTGTGGCACCGTGATGGGCGAACTGCGGTATCGCCGCGCCAATGGCGAGGTGTTTATGGCACAAGTTTCGGGCATGATCCTGCGTGATGAGACCGATGAGCCAATTGGTTTTGCCTCGATCAACCGTGATCTGACTGATCAGTTGCGGGCTGAGCAAGAGCGACGGGCCTTGCAAGAAGAAGTGATCCAGGCCCAACAGGCGGCCCTGCGCGAACTCTCTACTCCGCTGATGCCGATTGCCGATAAAGTTGTGGTGATGCCAATTATTGGCAGCATTGATCAGACGCGGGCGCAGATGATTATGGAGACGTTGCTCGAGGGGATTGCAGCGCACCGGGCAACCTTTGCGATCCTCGATATTACCGGGGTGCGCGTGGTTGATACCCAGGTTGCCGCAGCGATGATCCGTGCGGCCCAGGCGGCCCGCATGCTCGGGGCCGAGGTTGTTTTGACCGGTATTGGCCCTGAGGTCGCGCAGACCCTTGTCCATATCGGGGCTGATCTGCGTGAACTGGTTGCCCGCAGCAGTTTGCAGCAGGGTATTGCGTATGCGATGAAACGCATTTAGCTTCCGGGAAGCTTAGAGCTTCCCGGAAGCTACTCTTTTAGGGCAGGTTGCCCCCGCCAAAGTGATCGAAGGCTGCCCCGGCGGCGTTCATAAACCAGACGCCAATCTGCCCACCCTGGCTGACATAGGTATTGCCAGCGACCGTCCGTGTATCGGCTGTGCCAAGCAGCAGGCAGTCGGCATACACGGCTATTGTGCCGTCAGCAAAAGCCCTTGCACCAAGCAGCGCACCTGGTTGGAGTGTCACCGGGTAACTTGCTACGCTGCGCCAACCGCGCCCTGGCACAAGCGCCTCGACGCTTATCTGCTGGCCCGGCGCGTCGTAACTGACCAGGATTGCATGGCTCTGCCCTCGTACTTTCAAGGCCAGGGTGTGGTGTGCGCTTGTTGGGTTGAGCGTACTCAGGCGCATGAACGCCTCCTGGTTAGAACCGAAGGGCGGTGTGCGCCATGTGGCGAGCCCGCCTTTGCCAACGCTGACGACGCCGTCACTGAGACGGTACTGATCGCGTTGGGTCGCGCCACGCCAGTTGCTGCCCAGTCTCCCGTCGGCTCGGTCGAAGTTGTCGAGGACGGCCCTGGCAGGGAAGTTGCTGACTTTGACGACGATGCTTTGCACGGCTTCGCGATTGCCAGCCTTGTCGGTGGCAAAAAACTCGACGACATTCGCGCCCTCGGTGGTGATCGCAAACGGGTTGGTGTAGGGTGCGAAGTCAGCCTCTCCGACACGGTACCAGATCGTGTTTACCCCCGAGCGATCATCCTCGGCATTGAGGGTCACGGTTGCGCTGCCAGCAAAGCAGTCGCTCGGGCAGAGCGGGTTGCGCTCGCCACTGGTGCTGGCTGTGGTCGTGGGTGGGGTGACGTCAGGGGTGCGATCCTCGAAGCTGATTGTCCCTGTTGCCGCCGGGTTGATGCCGTCGCTCAGGCTGGCGTTGACCGTAGCCGTGCCTCTTGCTCCAAGGGCTGAGGTGAACACGAGGTTGCGACTGATCGCGTTCAGCGTGGCGGTGTTGCCGGTTGCCCGGTAGAACCCGCCTCCCAGGTCGCTCAGACCTGCGCTGCTGCTAAGGGTGCCGATGCCGGCAGGGGTTACGTGCAGATCGAGCGTCAGGATGTCGCTGCCATCGCGGTCAATGGCCCCAAGCCCAAAGCTGCGCGGCGTGGCTTCGGTGTAGCCCAGCGTAATGTTCGGGGCGTTCACCGGAACCGTCGCCACGGTCACGGTGCCTGAAACCTCGTTGGCACTGAGCGCAAAGAGTTGCCCAGCGCGTTCAATGAGCTTGATGCCCTCAGGGGCCAGGCCTGTTCGTACCAGTCCGAAGGCCTGCGGGGCCGTCGGCATTGTGATGTCAACAAAGGCCATGGCGTTGGCCCGCTCAAGGCCAACAGCGACCAGCACGCGCCCGTTTACCCTGATCACGTCAAGCATTTCGGGCTCGACGCCACCATTCGGGCTGCGATTATCCGGGTAGACGCCATATTGGTTTGCTAGGTTCGCCAACTGGTTGCCCAGGTCGGCGACGAAGGCCCCGGTATTTGCATTGAAGATGCTGATCGTGCGCCCACCACGTGGGTTGGGGCGTGTATCGCCTTCGTCGGCGGTGATCAGATAAAGCGTGCCGTCAATTTCTACCGCACGAATGCCATCCGGCTCGCGGAAGGCGACCAGCAGCTCGTTCGGGTTGTAGATCCCGTCGTTGGTGCGGTCGGTCAACAATGCAACCTGGCCTAGCCCGAAGATGTTGTCGGTTGATAGGATCGTGGGCAACGGATCAACCAGGCTCAACCGTGCGATGGCGTTATTTTCTTGCAAGGCCACGAAGACGGTCTGGCTATCGGGCGCAAACGCGATTCCTTCTGGTTCGATGGTGCCAGGCGCATTGGTAATCGCGGCGCCGCTGGCGTCACCGTGCGTACGACCGATGCTCACTCCGGGTACCCCCGCGATGTCAGGGAACTCAACCGTGCTGACGGTCAGTACCGACGGATCGGGGTTGGCCGGGTCAAAGGCGCTCAGATCCATCACAACGAGCGCACCTGCGCCACCATCATCAGTTGCGCTGACTTGCTCGGCTTCGATCGCAATGACGGCAAAGCGTCCGTCAGGCGAAATTTCCACCGAGTCAGGCTGGCGTCCGTCGGGCGAGGCGGCATCAAGGCCAACGATGAACTGTACCAGCGGCATGCCGTCCGAGAGACGGAAGACGAAGACACGGCCCGAACGGGGGTTGCTGTTGCCGGTGACGGCCACAAAGAGATCTTTGGTCGGGTGGATGGCAACCGAGGTCAGGTTGGCAAGTTCAGCGAACTGCACCCGCTGGATCAGGCTGAGGTCAGGCAGCGCACTGAGATCGAGCAGATCAATGCTGCCATCGCCCGCATTCGAGAGCACGGCCCGATCACCACTGACACTGATGATCTCGGCCCCACGGTCGCCAAGGCCAGTATCGTACGTAGCGAGTGCCGACAACGCCGGCGGGCTATTGGGCCGGGTCAGGTTCAAGCCGATCAGCACCGGGTCGTGGTCAGAGGTGCGAAACTCGTCGGGAGCAAAGAGGCTCTCGATCTGATTGGCAATCTTGAACTCGACGTTGTAATCGAGCACGCTCGGTTCGTCGGCGTTGATATGGTACTCGTCAGTGCCTACGACCTGCTCGACCAGGCTCGGTGAGGCCAGGGCGTAGTCAAGATAGCCCCATTGCCCGTCGAAGACGTATGAGTAGGCGTCGGCCCCGCCAAAGCGCTCGATCAGATTGACAAAGCCAAACTCCTCGATGACCGCAATCGGATCTTCTTTTGCATAAGCATTCAGATCGCCGATGATGAGCCAGTCGGTATCACCGCTGCCGGTAGGATCCGTCGCGATCCACTCCATCAGCGCGAGCGCAGCGGCGGTACGGGTACCATTGCAGTTGCCCTGGCCGTCGGTCAGATCATCATCGCCGGGACCACAGGCCGAACCCTTGCTCTTGAGGTGATTGACCACGACCGTCAATTCGCCGCCCGTCGCGATTTCGCGGAAGGTCTGGGCAAGTGCGGGCCGATTGCGGTCGGTTGCGGCATTGAACGGATTGACGAAGGAGGCGGCATCAAGCACCGCAAAGTCGCCCACGGGTTGCACGCTGGTCTGCTTGTAGAGGAAACCAACCCGAATGGCATCGGTGCCGATGATACCCGTATCGACATAACGATAAATATTGGCTCCCAGGGCGGTGTTGAGGGCGCTCGCAAGATCACCTTCGGGCGAGACACCGGGCGTATTCTCGATCTCGATCAGGCCAAGGATATCGGCATCGAGCTTGAGCAGGGCCTGCACCAGTTTGGTGCGCTGGCGCTCGAACTCCAACAGCGAATCGGCCCCACGACAATCAGCATTCTGCAGCGGACCGCAGTCGCCAACGGTTGAACTGGTCGTCGTGTCAATCGTCAAAAAGTAATTGAGCACATTGAAGGCTGACACCTTGAGCGAACCGCCGACCTCGGGGCGGGCCGTTGGGCGCGGATTGGTCGGTTGAAAATCAGGGACGCCCCCACCGAGCGCACCTACGGGGCGCAGGCGATAGTTGTTCGGGCTTGCCGCATTGCCGGCCCACCCATAGGTCATCACGCCAACCATGCCGGTCGCGCTATCGCCACCGCGCAGCGTATTGCTGGCGCTCAGTGGTTGGCCGCCACGTCCGAACAGGATCGGATCGGGGTTCTGATTGTTGAGGTTATCGTCAACAATGATGCGGTTAAGATTATTGGCGGCCTGCAACGCAATGGCGGCAGCGCCTGGTTCAACGACATTGGTTGGTTGACGCAAGCGATCTCCCGACGACATCACGATCTGGCCGAAGCGACCAAGCTGGAAGAATTCGGTGGCAAAGAGTTGCTGCGGGAAGCGTACCAGCATGCCCTCGTAGCGCTCAAGATAAGGCACCCCATTGACGGCATCGGGGAAGGGCATCATCACATCAGTTGGTGTGATGGTCGCACTGACCCCACAGTCAATGATGCTAGAGACCGAACTGATCTGCGTTTGATCCTGGAATTCGCCGGCTGTGCCGGTGATGCGTACCAGTTGGCCGAGTTGTACCGAGACAGCATCGCCATTGAAAACAAAGATGCCATCAGAGGTCGTCGGGTCGCCGTCGCCAACCGAATCTTGCAGATAGAAACCGCGGAGGGCTGGAGTTGGCCCCTGGAAATTGCCAACCACAATGCCCTGGGTGGTGACATTGCCGGTCACGGCCGCACTATTGCCATTGCCTTGAATGGCATAGATCGGCACAAATGCTTGTTCGCAGATCGGTGTCGGCACGGTGACCGTCAGCGTTGCTGTCTGGCTATCAACACTGCCCACCTCATTGCTGACGCGCACCCAGTAGCTGGTGGTTGCATTGAGGGCCGGGGTCGTAAAGGTCGCGCTATTCTCGCCGACAGGGTTGGTTGTGTCAGGGGCAGTGCCCTGGTACCACTGATAGCTCAGCGGGGCGGTGCCTGTCGCGGCGACCGTCAGAGTGGCCGTCGTGCCATCAGCGATGCTCTGACTCTGCGGTTCCGTCGTGATCACAGGGGCTTCTGGCCCGCTCGCCAGTGGCTCACCGATCACCGTCACCATATCAAAGCGCCAGGTTCCCGTTGTGCCATAGTTCGAGGTGGCATTGGAAGCCACATAGTCACTGCTTCCAGGCGCAAATGCCGCCACCATGCGAAAGGCAAAATTGGGATTATTATTGACCCCGGGCAACCCGGCAAGATTCACCGTTCGCCCGTTGAACCATCGATCACCGCTCGTTGCCTCGAAAAGAGACTCAACATTGGTAAAATTGATGCCATCGGTGCTGTACTGAAAGCGCACAAACCGCGAGGCGGTATTGCTATGGCGCTGATCCCAACTCACGACAATGTTCTGACGACCAACCGTACTCACATTGAACTGCACCCCACGCGTCTCGTTGCCGGCACCTTGAGCGGCAAAGGTAGTCACATTCCAACCGGAATTGTCAGTTGCAGCCGGATCGGAACTGCCATTCCCTGCCGTGCCACTGGCAAAAGCAGCGGTTGTGCCGCCGACGAGGGCCGCGGTACCGGCACCTGTGGCCGGGTCAAGCGTTCCTGTTGCGGTATTGCCGTCAGACGGTACCGAATTGAACGTCCATTGCGTGAATGTGGTCGTCGCAAAAACCGATGCCGGTGCGAAACCAATGATTGAAACCAACAGGGCGAGCAGTAACCCCAGGCTACTTACCAGGCGTATGCCTGCAGTGCGCCGCCGATGTCTGGCCAGAGCCATCATGCCTTCCTCTCCCTCAGCTTGCTCTACAAACCTCAAACGCGAATCAATCCACCCCTATGTCAAAGGTAACATCCTGGTTTAGTCGTCGCGCTCTGCAACGCACAGAGAAACCAACCCTCGCCAGTATGACGAGAGCATGCAACATAGCGCCTCGGGGCGCAGGATGGCCTGACTCAGCTGCAAGCCGTGTCAAGGAATGAAGACGGAGGGGTGTGATCAGGGAAGATAATAGCAGAGCAATGTTAAGACTCGTCGGATCTTAGGATGACAAAACTGTTATCTGCGCAAGACCCTAAAACGGCTCAAGCGGGGGGCGATTGAAGGCCATCGCCAGGATCCAGACTTCGAGTGTGCGCCAGGCAAGGTAGGCGAGCACGGTACCAGTCACCAGTTTGCCTGCCCAGCCTCGTCGTCGGTAGTGGATGACCGCAAAGGTTGCGCCAACGGTCAGCGCCCAGCCCGCAAAGGTGACCCAGCGGGTCGTGATGGTTGAGAGCGTGATGAGCGGCAGGATTGCCTGCGAGAGACCCAGGCCAAAGGTGAGCCAGAGCAGGATGAGCAAACTGCCCCGCCGCCGGTGGGGGTTGAGCGTGAGGATGAGCGCCCCGGCAAGCCCAAGTGGCACCAGGAAGAAGCCATTGAGCGTGAGAATGCCGTCTTGCCACAACGAACCAAGCCAGGCCTGGCGCGAGAGGGGCTCGCGGTCAGTCACATTCGCCATGCCGCCTTCGGTGAAACTCGCGGCATGGCCGAGAATCAGATCGCTATAACGGCTGTAGAAAAAGATCATCACAAAGCTGAAGGCCATGATCCACGCCACGAGCAAGTGCCGTGCTCCGGCCCGTTCTTCCCCTGTACGGGCTTGCAGCCAGAGCAGCGCGGCAGCCGCAACCACTACAGCGCTGACATTGATAAACGATCCAATATGCCCAAGAAAAACAAGGGTTAATAAGACAGGAAGCCATCCTAGCCCGGGGAGACGGGTGGGTTGACCGTGCATGCCCCATTGATCATAGGCAGGCCAGGTCAGCACCAGCAGGGCCATCACGAGAATGCTGAGCATCTGGGCACCGATTTGGGCTTGAAATGACCACCAGATATTCTGCATCGGGATCGGGCTGAGCGCATAGATCACCGCACCGATGAGCCCACCGTAGGTAGTGCCAGTCAGGCGTGTCAGCAGCACAAAAAAGATCAGGATCGCCGCCAGTTCGGCCAGCGCTGCCGTGCCCCAGAGCAGGGTGTCGAGAGGGAGGCCGGTCAGGGAGAGAGGAGCAATCAGCAAGTACCATCCGCCGGGGTAGGGCGCAACGAGGCCGCGATGGCGCATCACCAGCGTCAAATTACCCGTGAGCGCTTCGATAAAGCGATTAGCGTGAAACTGAATATCGCCGGGCATCGCAGCAGGATGCAGCCGACCGGCATATTTGGCGACAACCGTAAGCACCAGCACCAGCAACAACCAGCGCATGATCGTCGCACGCGGGGCCACAGCAAAGCGTCGCAGCAGCGGCGGTACCACGAGCCGCGCCGCTGCCGCGCTGAGCAAGGCGATCCCCGCTGCCTGCGCCATCCAGGGATGCATTGCCCCCATGCGCGGCGGGACGAGGCCAACCAGAACGAGCAGCGTTGCCACAAGCCCCAGCAGCAACCAGCCTGCGGTACGTTGCGCAAAGCCCATCAACCCGAGCGCTGCCCAGCCCAGCACGATCGTCAACGCATACCCCGCCATCAGTGAACGACCCGGCCAGACCAGGGCTTGATCCGCAAGACTCGTGAGCGCAAATGCATTGCCAACAGCAACACCGAGATAGCCGCGCACATCCGTGGGATGTTGCCAGGGGTCAGCGCTCAAGCCAAGATGCAGCGTCCCATCCTGGAGGGCCGCAGGCGGAACGTAGATGTGGTAGGTGCTTGCATGCTGGCGCAGGGCTAACAGCAAAGGCGCCCCTGTGCCTAGATCAATGCGGAGCAATGGTTGTTCAGGCGTCTCAAGCCAGTTCTGCTGGTGCGAAACGATGGTCAATGCGACCATCAGGGGTTGCTGGCCCACGCCAGGCACCGTCACCGTGGCGGACGGTCGGGTCCAGCGCCATGTCTGTTCACCAGGGATGCCCTCGGCATCGAGAAAACCCTCGAGAAAAGGGTGATCCGTCCCGATCCCTTGATCAATTCCCATCTGAAACGCATAGTCCAAGGGGCGCTGATAGATCGCGAACAGCCCGATCATGGCGAGGATCACGAGCAACCAGAGCCGCCAGGCCAAGATCCAGCGGCTAATCTCGGCAACCCTGGCAATGAGGGCGTCTCGCCCTCGGGGTGCGTCCGAGCGCAAGATGCCCTCACGCTCAGAGGCTGTCTGAAAAGTCAACGGTTTGCTTCGGAGTGCCGACTTTAGCCAGCTAAAGCTGGCACTCCAAGGGTGTACCACGTGGTGGCGAGCGATGCTGACACCCTTTTCAGACAGCTTCTCAGGCAAGATTGGTAGACCCTCTAACGTTGCCCCCTGGGTACGCGGGCGGGACGCCCGCGTACCCAGGGAAGCCAGAAACTTTATCCGCGGCAATCTGCAATCCAAAATCTGCAATCTGAAATGGGATTACAACTTCTCGCTGATCAGCTTGGCCTGGGTAAAGAGCGCGACATAGTCAGGCCCACCGGCTTTGCTGTCGGTTCCCGACATATTGAAACCGCCGAAGGGTTGCACGCCGACGAGCGCACCGGTACACTTGCGGTTAATATACAGATTGCCGACGTGAAACTCGTCGTAGGCGCGTTCGATGCGTGCGATATCACGCGAGAAGATCGCCCCGGTCAGACCATATTCGGTATTATTCGCAATCTCCATCGCGTGGTCAAAGTCACGTGCCTTGATGATCGCCAACACCGGCCCAAAGATCTCCTCTTGAGCGAGGCGAGCATCGGGGGCAATATCGGCAAAGACGGTTGGATTGATGAAATAGCCGCCATCTTCGAGCAATTCGTGGTCAACGACTTCGCCCCCAGCGACCAGGCGGCCCTCTTCTTGCCCGATAGCAATGTAGCTGCTGATCTTGTCGAAAGCAGCCCGATCAATCACGGCCCCCATAAAGGTGTCGGGCTGGGTCGGATTGCCGAGTTTGACGGCTTTGGTACGCTCGACAATGCGGGTGACCATCGTATCGTAGACATCGGCAACAATGATGGCCCGCGAACAGGCGCTGCACTTCTGCCCCTGGAAGCTAAAGGCCGAACCGACAATCGCATCAGCGGCGGCTTCAAGGTTGGCGGTCTCATCAACAATAATGCCATCCTTGCCGCCCATCTCAAGTACCGTCCGCTTGATCCAGATCTGGCCGGGTTGACGCACACTGGCGCGCTCGTGGATGCGCAGGCCCACCTCTTTCGAACCAGTGAAATTGACAAAGCGAGTCTGTGGATGATCAACGAGCAGATCGCCGATCTCGCCGCCTGACCCGGGCACATAGTTGAGCACACCTGGGGGCAGGCCGGCCTCTTCGAGGATTTCGACCAGCTTGGCCGCGATGATCGGGGTGGCGCTGGCTGGCTTGAGCACCATCGTATTGCCGGCCACAATCGGGGCCACCACCAGACCGGTGGTGATTGCCAGGGCGAAATTCCACGGCGGAATCGCCACCCCTACCCCGAGGGGAATATACTTCAGCGTATTATTTTCGCCCGCCCACGGATAGAGCGGTTGCTCGGTGCCTTGGAGTTTGAGCGCCTGGCGAGCGTAGTACTCGATAAAATCAATCGCCTCGGCGACATCAGCATCGGCCTCGCCCCAGCTTTTGCTGACCTCATAGACGAGCCATGCGCCCAGTTCCTCTTTGTGGCGGCGCATCAACGCACTTGCCCGCAGCAAGACCCTGGCACGTGCCTCGACGGGCACCTTGCGCCACGTGGCAAACGCCGCCGTTGCGGCTTCAATTGCCTTGACGGCATGCTCAGCGCTTGCCTTGCTTGCATAGCCCACAACTGTTTTTGGCTCAGAAGGATTGAGCGAAGCAATCTTATCTTCGGTCAGAATGCGTTCACCACCAATAATTAAGGGGTAGGTTGTCCCAAACTGCCCGGCCACGGTGCGCAACGCACGCTGCATCATCGCACGTCGCTCTGAGCTTGAAAAATCGCCAAAGGGTTCATTCTGGTATTCTGGTAGCATCTCCTGGCTCCTCATAGTAAGGCTTGTTGCCGCATATTGTAACAGATTGAGCCAGGTCGCTGTTCTGCCTGTGAAGTACCCTTCTGATGATTTGACGCAAAGGCATGTAGCACCGGCTTCCAGCCGGTGGGGCGGGCACCCGCAAGGGGTGCCCCTACAGGGCCGGGGCCCGGGCCCGGTGTACGGGCACCCCTTGCGGGTGCCCTGGTGAGGTCTGGTCGAGCGGATTCATTTCGTGAAGCCCAATGCGCCCCCAGATTCTGGCTTCTGGCTCAAAGTGCCAGCATAGGAGCAAGCAAAAATGGTATCATACTAAAAGAGCTGTAATCAACTGTTAACTAAAATGATGATCACTATGAATCGTTTGTTGCGTAGCATAATGCTACTCTTGATCATAACCGGAATGCTTGCCGGGTGTACGCAGGTACCTTGGGCGGCGCTGAACCCGACGCCGGTGCCACCTTCGCCGGTGCCGGCTTCGCCGACGGCGACGCTGCAACCTTTGCCTGAGCCGACGTCAACGCCGCGGCCAACGGCGACTCCGTTGCCTTCGCCGACGTTTGAGCCCTTGCCGCCGACGCCGACGCTTGCGCCTGTGGGGGCGGCGTCGCGTCTGCAGATCTTTGAGCGTACCTGGGAACTGGTGCGCGATAACTATGTCTATGAAGATTATCGTGGGGTCGATTGGGATGAGGTGCGCCGTTCGTTTACGCCACGCGTCGTTGCGGCTGAAGAGCCTGAAGCCTTCTATGCGCTGATGCGCGAGTTGATCGATCTGCTCGATGACGACCATTCGCGCTTTGAGTCACCACAGGAGGTTGCCGCTCAGCAGGCCGAGTTTCGCGGTGAGTTGCGCTATGGTGGCATCGGTGCGCAGATTCGTACGCTTGATGAGGGTGGTCTGATCACCAGTACGGCCCCCGACAGCCCTGCGGAACGCGCTGGCATTCAGTTGAATGATCTCATCGTGGCGGTCAATGGTATCCCCTTTACTGATACCGATGCGTTTGGCCCCGATGGGCCGATTGGTACGGTGCGCGGTGAACCAGGAACGCCGGTGACGCTGACGATCCGCACGAGCAACCAGGCTCCACGTGAGGTCATCGTGTTCCGCGAAACCGTCGCGATGGATGCTTTCAATCAGGTGCGTGGCCGCTTCCTTCCCGATCTGTCGGTTGGGGTGGTGACGATTCCTAGTTTCTATGTTGATGAACTTGATACCAAGGTGCGCGTGGCCATTGAGGAGTTGCTGGCCGAGCAACCGCTGGCTGGTCTGATCATTGATGTGCGTGAAAATGCCGGCGGCTATGTTCATCTGATGCGCAATACCGTGGCGCTTTTTCATGATGGGGGCAGCATTGGCAGCACCGCTGGCCGCACCACGAGTGAAGAGCAGCGTATTCCGCAGGGCAAGACGATCCCGGGGCTTGAAGATGTGCCCGTCGCCATCTTGATTGGCCCTGGCTCGGCGAGCGCTACCGAGATGTTTGCTGCCGGGATGCAGGTGCTTGGCCGGGCGCGCATTGTCGGTGAACCGAGTGCCGGCAATACGGAAAATCTGTATGGTTATAACTTTGATGATGGTTCACGCTTGCTGTTGGCCCAGGTCGCCTATCGTTTACCAGATGGGACACTGATCGAAGATCGGGGCGTGATCCCTGACCGCATCGTTGAGGTGGAATGGTGGCGTTATCCACCGGATGAGGATCCCCAACTCCGCGCTGCGGTGGAAGAGTTGGGGCCTGGGCGCAGTCCTGCGAGTACATCACCCTGAAGACTGGCACTGAAAAGTCAAGAGGCTCGCTTGTGAGTACGTCGTTGTATGGTCGTGTGGTGCAAATTAATGTGAATCCGCGTGGTGGTGTCCCTAAATATGCCGTGCCTAGTGCCGAAATTACGCTCAATGGGGTGCTTGGCGATAAACAACGCGATCACCGCTATCACGGCGGGATTGACCGTGCGGTTAGTCTCTATGCCCTCGAACGTATCGATGCACTACGTGCCGAGGGCCACCCGATTGGCCCTGGTACCACGGGCGAAAATGTAACCCTCGCGGGGATCGATTGGGCGCGCTTGAAGATCGGCGCTCATCTGCTCATTGGTGAATGGGTCGAGCTCGAGTTGACTGGCTTTGCGGTGCCATGCAGCACCATCAGTGACTCGTTTCGCAATGGTGAGTTCAAACGCATCGCCGAAAAATTGCATCCCGGCTGGAGCCGCTTCTATGCCCGCGTGCGCGCCGAGGGCATTGTTCGTACTGATGATCGGGTGATGGTGACGCTCTAGCCTCCTTGCAGTTATTCTTGCAAGGTTATCAAATAGTTGTTTATAGTTACGATCATTAACCATAAATACATTCCTAAACTGTGTTATAGTCCCCGCAACCTATTCCTTACTGATCAGTCTGATCGTCAATTCAAACCCTTACCCACGCTTCTCCTGGCCAGAGGAGTCTATCGTTATCCCGCTGCATTGTCGCAGCCGTCCTCCCAAGCATGATGCTATGACGAGCCTGAGATCTGGGTTATCCAGGTGCGGTTCGCAAGGAGGAGCGATCGATGGGTGCTTCAAAGAAGCCTGTGCGTGGCTCGGTCTTTTTCCACGAGGTCGTTGGGGCGACAGCAGTCGATCCGCATCTTGAGGCTTGCCTACAATGCGGTACCTGCGGTGGCTCGTGCCCGTCGGGTAACGACATGGAACACACGCCCCGTACCCTTTTTGCGATGATTGCCGCTGGGATGCGCGAAACCGTTCTGCGTAGCAATACGCCCTGGTATTGTGTTTCGTGTTACTACTGCATGGAGCGTTGCCCGCAAGAGGTGCATATCACCGATGTGATGTATACCCTCAAGCGCCTCGCGATCAAAGAGGGCTTCTCGCGGCAGTCGAGCGCGGCCCAGGCTCCGGCGTTTTCGGAAACCTTTATGGAGCATGTCGAGCGGTATGGCCGTAGTTTTGAACTGGGCTTGATTACGCGCTATTTCTTGCGCCATCGCCCCCTTGATACGGTCAAGATTGCCCCGATCGGGGCCGGTATGCTTCGCCGCAAACGCTTTGATCTCACGCCGCGGAAGATCCGTCAGATCGAGCAACTTCAGGCGATTCTTGCGCGGGCCGATGAGCTTGAGGGCATTGCTCGGGTGTAGTTGCCTCGCGCTTTTGCGGCATTGATTATACGCTATATCTTTCGTCCTTCTTGACTGGCGCTTCCGGATCAAGCAAGGGTGGAGAAGGATTCCCCGCTATGCAGTATGGCTATTATCCGGGCTGCTCGCTTGAGCGCAATGCCGGTGCCTATCACGAATCGACGATGGCGGTGGCGGGGGTGCTGGGCCTCCAGTTTACCGAAGTTGATGATTGGAATTGTTGTGGTGCGACCGAGTTCTTTTCGGTGAATCAGATGCAGGCGTATGCGCTGACCGGGCGTAATCTGGCCCTCGCTGCCGATCAGTTTGCCCCGCAACCCGCGCTGCCGGTCATTCCGGTGGAGGTGGCCGAACCACCCCAGCTTGTGGCTCCCTGTAGCGCCTGTTACCTCAATTTGAGTAAGGTTGATCGGTATCTCGCCAGTTCGCCTGAGCTGGCCGCAAAAGTCAATACGGCCCTTGATGCGGGTGGGTTGCACTATGATCCCGGCAGTTTGCGCGTGCGCCATTTGCTTGATGTGATGGTCAATGATGCTGGCTATGATGCGATTGCGGCCCGTGTGCAGCGGGCGCTGACCGGCCTGCGCGTCGCGCCCTACTATGGCTGCCTCGTGGTGCGGCCGGGCTTCCAGGGGCAGTTTGATGACCCCGAGTACCCCACGACGCTCGATAAGCTGATGCGGGTGCTGGGCGCGAAAGTGGTCGATTTCCCCCTCAAGGCACACTGCTGTGGCGGCCATATGACCCAGATTAGCGAGGATGTCGCCCTAGAGTTGCTGCGTCGGTTGCTCAAGAATGCCGCTGATTATCAGGCCGATGTTATTGTGACCCTCTGCCCAATGTGTCAACTCAATCTTGATGTCTTTCAGCGGGCAGTCAATCGGCGCTTTGGCACCAATTTCAATCTGCCGGTGCTCTTTTTTACCCAGTTGATGGGCCTCGCCTTTGGCCTTGCCCCCGAGCGGCTCGGCATCGGCAAGGAGTTTGTCGCTTCCCGGCCTGCTCTCGCCAAAATTGGGGCGTCGGGGGAAGCAGAGCAGGAGCGCGCGGTTGGCAAGCGGGCGAAACGACGCAATGATCAGAGCCTGCCTATGCCGTATATGCCCGAGGAGGAAGAGCGATGAGCAATGATCAGAATCAGATCCCTCCACCGCACGCTTCGCCTGATGAGGAACGCGTTGGTGTCTATGTTTGCCATTGTGGCAGCAATATTGCTAGGACGATCGCGGTTGAGGATGTGGCGCTCTGGGCCGAGCAGCAGGAGCATGTGGTTGTTGCCCGCGATTATAAGTTTATGTGTTCGAGCCTCGGTCAAGAGTTGATCGAACAGGATATTCAGGCGAAGGGTCTCAGCCGGATTGTCGTGGCAGCATGCTCGCCGCATATGCACGAGCGAACCTTTCGTGGCGCATGCCAGCGGGCCGGGCTCAATCCCTATCTTTTTGAGATGGCAAATATTCGTGAGTTGACCTCGTGGGCGACTGATGACCGCGAGGCGGCGACGAGCAAGGCGAAAGCGCAGGTCAAGGGGGCGATCGAGCGCGCGGTGCTGCAAGAGCCGCTCGAGCCGCTCTTTGTTGATATTAATCCCAATACGCTTGTGGTTGGTGGCGGCATTGCCGGGCTGACGGCGGCACTTGAACTGGCCGATTCTGGCTACCACGTCTATCTGGTTGACCGCGATTCGTCGATCGGCGGTCAGATGGCGAAACTCGATAAGACCTTTCCGACCCTCGATTGCGCGGCCTGCATCCTTACCCCTAAAATGGTTGATGCGGCCAACCATCCCAATATTACCCTCATGACCTGGAGTGAGGTGATGGCGGTGGATGGCTTTGTCGGCAATTTCAGTGTGCAGGTGCGCCACAAGCCGCGTTATGTGATCGAGGATCTCTGTACCGGGTGCGGTACTTGTATCGAGAAGTGCCCCTCGCGGGTGCTCGATCAGCATTTCGAGGTTGGTCTGGGCTATCACAAGGCGATTGATCGCAATTTCCCCCAGGCGGTACCAAAATATCCGGTGATTGACACCACGCATTGCACCTATTTTCAGCGGGGCAAATGTCGTGCCTGTCAGGTTGTCTGCCCAACTAATGCGATTGATTTCACCCAGAAAGAGACCTTCGAGCAGCTTGAGGTCGGCAATATCATTCTTGCCACCGGCTATGAGCAATTTGATGCTCGCCGCGTGCCGCAGTATGGCTATGGGCGCCTCGCGAATGTCTTTACGAGCATGGAGTTTGAGCGCATGGTCAATGCCGCCGGACCCACCAGTGGGCAGGTGGTGCTCCGTGATGGCGTGACGGCTCCGCAGTCGGTCGGCATTATTCACTGCGTTGGCTCGCGTGACAAGAACTATAACGAGTATTGCTCGCGGGCGTGTTGCATGGCTGCGCTCAAGTTTGCCCATCTGGTGCATGAACGGGTGCCCGACGCCGAGGTCTATAACTTCTATATTGACATCCGCGCTGCCGGCAAGCACTACGAAGAGTTCTATCATCGGGTATTGGAAGAGGGTACGCACTTTATTCGCGGGCGCGTGGCTGAAGTAACCGATGCGGCGCGTGGCCCCGGCGAAGAGGGCTCGTTGATTATTCAGGCCGAGGATACGCTGATCGGCAAACAACGCCGAATTCCGGTTGATATGGTGATCTTGATGGTGGGGATGGAAGCCCGCCACGATGCGCGCAATGTCGCCTCTACCTTTGGGCTTGGCTGCGATTTCGAGGGCTGGTTCACCGAGCGCCACGCCAAACTCGATCCGGTCGTCACCATGACCGAGGGCATTCTGATCGCCGGAGCCTGCCAGGGGCCCAAGGCCATCCCCGAGTCGGTCGCCCAGGGTTCCGCCGCGGCTGCACGGGTCGCCGGGCTGATTGGGCGTCGCACGATCAAACTCGAGCCGGTGCGCGCAAGCATTGAGGCGGCGGCCTGTTCGGGGTGCCGTATTTGCAACAATGTTTGCCCCTATCATGCGATCGTCTTCCACGAAGAGATCAAGATCTCCGAGGTGATCACGGCCCTTTGCCAGGGGTGTGGCGCGTGTGTGGCAGCCTGCCCAAGTGCGGCCATCACCGGTGCTCACTTCACGCGTGAGCAGGTGCTCTCGCAGATCGATGGGTTGCTCTGGGATATGCAACCCGGTGTGTTGGTGCTCGCCTGAGCGCCTCTGCTCCAACCATTTTGCACGCGACAAGCGCACGAAGGAGACCATCACGATGGCAGAACCAACAACGTTTAACCCGGTGATCATCGGCTTTCTGTGCAACTGGTGCTCGTACCGGGCGGCTGACCTGGCGGGAACGGCGCGCACCCACTATGCGCCGACGATGCGTCCGATCCGGGTGATGTGTACGGCCCGCGTTGAACCCGAGTTTGTGCTGAAAGCGCTGCGTTCGGGGGCCGATGGGGTATTGATTGCCGGCTGTCATCCCGGCGAATGCCACTATGTTGAAGGCAATATCAAGGCGCTACGGCGCTTTCTGTTGCTCAAACGGATGCTCACGCAGTTTGGCATCGAACCGCAACGGGTGCAACTCGTCTGGGCTGCGGCCTCGGAAGGCCATCAGCTGGCTGCTGCGGTTGACCGCATGACCGAAGAGTTACGTGCGCTTGGTCCCTTGCACTGGCAACAGACGGTGTTGCGTGCGAAGGCCGATATTCCGCTGATCAAGCTTGAGGTTGGTGGGTAGGAAGATACCATGAGCAAAGCGACCTTTGCGATGTACTGGGCGGCGTCATGCGGCGGGTGCGAGATTTCGTTGCTCAATATTGGCAATGATATTCTCGCGGTTGATGAGGCCTTCGAGGTGCTCTTCTGGCCGTGTGTCGCCGATTTCAAGTATCACGATGTCGAGCAGTATGCCGATGGCGCGATTGATCTCTGCCTCTTCAACGGGGCCATTCGCAATAGCGAAAATGAGGAACTCGCCCGCTTGCTCCGCCGGAAGTCCAAAATCCTGGTGGCCTTTGGTTCATGCGCCTCAGAGGGGTGCATCCCTGGTCTGGCCAATTTGACCAGTTCCTCGGCGATCTTCAACGCGGCCTATGCCGACTGTTTGACGACGGACGCCTCGCGGACGCAGTTGCCGCAGACGGTGACGATGGTGCCTGAAGGCGAGATCCATCTTCCTCGGTTTTACGAGACGGTGCGCACGCTTGACCAGGTGGTGCCGGTAGAATATGTGATCCCAGGGTGCCCGCCCGAGGCGCATCAGATTGCCGCCGTCATCAAAGCGATCATCAGTGGTGCGCCGTTGCCCGCCCCTGGCAGGACAGTGATCGGCGCGAGCCAGACGGCTCTCTGTGAAGAGTGTCCGCTGACCAAGGATGTCAAGCAGATTACCCGTTTTTACCGTTCGCATGAGATCATTCCTGATCCGACGATCTGCCTGCTCGAGCAGGGCCTGCTCTGCATGGGGCCGGCGACGCGCGGCGGGTGTGGTGCTCTCTGCCCGCAGGTGGGCATGCGCTGCGAGGGTTGTTATGGCCCGTTAGAAGGGCAGGATCAGGGCGCACGGATGCTGTCGGCGGTTGCCTCGGTGGTGGCCGTGGGCAAGCCGGGCGACGAAGAGGCTGCGCTCGAAGAGGCGATTGACAAAGTGATGGCGACGCTCGTCGATCCGGCGGGCACCTTCTATCGCTTTAGCCTGGCCCGTTCCTTGCTTCAGCGTTCGCGGGTTACTGACCCAGCGCAGCAGAGTGCGGAGGAAGCGCGATGAAGAAGATTAGCATTGATCCCGTCACCAGGCTTGAAGGGCATGGTCGCATTGATCTCTTTCTCAACGACGAAGGCGATCTTGCCAACGCCTATTTCATTATCCCCGAGTTGCGCGGCTTCGAGCAGTTTTGTGTCGGACGGCCCGCCGAAGAGATGCCGCGCATCACGGATCGCATCTGTGGCGTGTGCCCCGAGGCGCACCATATCGCCTCGACCAAGGCGCTCGATGCGCTCTTCCACGCCGATCCGCCTCGCGTCACCAAAAAGCTGCGTGAGATGTTCTATTCGGCCTTTTTTGTCACTGACCATACGACCCATTTCTATGCGCTCGGTGGCCCTGATTTTGTGCTTGGTCCCGACGCGCCGCCCGCCGAGCGCAATATCCTCGGGGTGATCCACAAAGTTGGCGTCGAAGTTGGCAAACAGGTGATTGATGCGCGGGTACGCAATCACCATGTGATCAAAATGCTTGGCGGGCGTGGTGTCCATCCAGTCGCCGGGCTTCCCGGCGGGTGGAGCAAGGCGGTCAGTCCCGAAGAGCGTGAGGTGATCGAGGCAACGGCGCGCAAGAATGTCGATTTTGCCCTCTTTAGCCTCAAGCTCTTTGCCGATGTGGTGCTCAGCAATCGGCAGTATACTGACATGATCTTTTCGGACGCCTTTACCAACCAGACCTACTCGATGGGCACGGTTGATGCGAATAACTGCGTCAATTTCTATGATGGCATGATCCGCGTCGTTGATCCTGAAGGCGTTGAGTTGGTCAAATACCATCCGAAGACGTATGCCCATCACCTCGCCGAGCATGCCGAACCCTGGACCTATCTGAAGTTTCCGTACCTCAAACAGATCGGTTGGCAGGGCTTTGTTGATGGCAAAGCAAGTGGCGTCTATTGTGCCATGCCGCTCTCGCGGCTCAATGCCGCCGATGGCATGGCAACGCCGCGTGCGCACGAAGCGTTTGAGGAGTTTTATACCACACTGGGCAGTAAAAAGGTCAACGGGCGGTACCAGCCTGTGCACCATCGCCTGGCAACCCACTGGGCGCGGCTGGTCGAGTTGCTTTTTGCGGCGGAACGGATGCTGGAACTATCGCTTGACCCTGAGATCACCGACCCAAATGTACGCACGCCGATCACCGCTACACCGACCGAAGGCGTTGGCTCGGTGGAAGCACCGCGCGGCACGCTGACCCATCACTACTGGACTGACGAAAACGGCATGCTCACCAGGGTCAACCTGATTGTCGGCACAACCAACAACTATGCCCCCATGGCGATGTCGATCAAAAAGGCCGCCCAGAGTCTGATCCAGAAAGGCACGGTTGTCACCGAGGGTCTCTTGAATCGCATTGAGATGGCGTTTCGCTCGTATGATCCATGTTTCGGGTGTGCCACCCACGCCTTACCTGGTCAGATGCCCCTCGAAGTCGTCATCCGCGATGCTCAGGGGGGCGAAGTGCAACGCCTGAGTCAGTATCTTGGCGAGACGTAGCATGGCAACGCTGGTGCTTGGCCTTGGCAATCCTATTCTGACTGATGACGCCGTGGGCATCCGGGCAGCCGAAGCGGTGCAGGCAGCGCTTGCGCAACGTGACGATGCCCTGCCACTGGCCGAGGTCGCTACTGCCAGTGTGGGTGGCCTGGCGCTGATGGAAGCGATGATCGGGTATGAGCGGGTTGTCTTGATTGACGCCTTCTGTTGTCGGGAACCTTCGCCTGGGCGCATTCACCGCCTCACGCTCGAAGATCTTGAGGCCAACCGTGCAACGGTGCATAGTGCTTCGTCACATGACACCCGTTTTGAGACAGCACTGGCCCTGGGGCGGCACATGGGTTTTTTGTTACCCAATGAGATTATTATCTATGCGATTGAGGCGACAAACATCGTTGATTTCAGTGAGCAGATCACTCCTGCCGTTGCTCGCGCCATACCTCAGACTGTCCATGCTATCCTGAGTGAACTGTTACCGTCAAATCTGGTCAGAAGTTCAACCGAGGAGGCCCACAATGGTTTCGCCTGAGTTGCTGCGCCGGTACCCTTTTTTTGCACGAATGTCGTTTGAGCAGCTGACGGCCCTGGCCGATCTCTCTGAAGAGCGCACGTTTGCGCAAGGTGACAGCTTTTTTCATGAAGGACAACTCTTGACGCACCTCTATCTGGTGTTGCAAGGCCAGGTCGCACTCACGCTCAAACTCCCGGTCCAGGGCAATCGTGCGGTTGGCCCAGCGCTGAGCGCCCACCAGCGCGAGGTCGTGCTTGCCATTGCCAATGCGGGTGAGCTTTGTGCCTGGTCGGCGGTTGTCCCGCCCTATGAATCGACCTTAAATGGTCAGGCTGTAACTGATGGACGGATGATCGAGCTTGACTGTGTCGCCTTACGCACCCTCTTTGATCGTGATCCTGTCTTTGGCTTTGCCTTTATTCTGCAGATTGCGCAGGTGATGCGTGACCGTATTCGTGATCTGCATAACGAGTCGCTAGCCGATCTTCTTGAACAAGCATAAATGAAGCATAGCTTCACGAAAAAACGCCAGCGTAGCTGGCGTTTTTTCGTGAAGAATCGTTTTTACCGACGCGCGAGATTGGCCGCGACCAAGACGGGGTCCCAGACCGGCGCAAAGGGTGGGGCATAACTCAGGTCAAGTTCACCGAGCTCGTCAACTGTCCAGCCATTGTGCAGCGCGGCGGCGATGACATCAATGCGCTTGGCGACGCCCTCGCTGCCGACCATCTGCCCACCGAGCAAGCGGCGGGTTTCGGCCTCATAGACCAGTTTGACATGGATTGGCTGGTGGCCCGGCATATAGTGGGCGCGTGAACTTGCCGTCGCGCTGACCGCCTCAACGGTATAGCCCTCGGCGCGGGCACGGGCCTCAGAGAGCCCACTGCTGGCGGCTTCATAGTCAAAAGCCTTGACCACGGCGGTACCAACGATACCCTTGAAGGTCGCATTGCCCCCGCCGACATTTTCGCCAGCGACGCGGCCCTGCTTGTTCGCCGTTGTTCCGAGAGGGATCCAGGCAGGGCGCCCGGTTACCCGATGCAACGCCTCGGCGACATCGCCAGCGGCCCAGATCCCCGGCACATTGGTGCGCTGATGATCATCGACCGCAATCGCCCCGGTCGGCCCGAGGGCAATGCCAGCCTCGCGGGCGAGGCCAACGCCTGGCCTGATCCCGACTGACAAAATGACAATATCGGCGGGAATATGCTGCCCACCGGCGATCACCTCGCGGACGCCGTTGGTATCGCCGGCAAAGCCTTCCACCGCGTGTTCTAACCAGACCGAGACATGCTGCCGTTCGAGTTCAGCCTGGACGTGGGCGGCGATCTCATGATCCAGATTTGGCAACACCTGGGGCAACCGTTCGATCAAGGCGATCCCGATGCCATAGGCGGCTAGGGCCTCGGCCATTTCGAGGCCAATATAGCCCCCACCGACAATCACGCCACGTTGCGGCTTCTTCGTCTCGATCCATTCCCGGATCGCCAGGGCATCCTCGACGGTACGCAGGGTAAAAATACCGGGCAGATCGAGCCCAGGAAGCGGTGGGCGGATTGAAACGCCCCCGGTCGTCAGGACGAGTTGATCCCACTGGTCGCGGAATTCGCTGCCATCGGGGCGGCGTACCAGCACGCTCTTGGTGGCAGGATCAACCGCGAGCACCTCGTGACCGACGTGAACCTTGATACCCTGTTTGGCAAACTGCTCGGGGGTACGCACCACCACATCACGCACCTGAGGAATTTCGCCCTTGATCGCATAGGGAAAGCCACAGGCCCCATAACTCACATAGCCCGAACGCTCATACACAACAAGTTCAAGCTCTGAATTCATCCGGCGCGCTTTTGAGGCTGCACTCATTCCGGCAGCGACACCGCCTACCACAATTACACGTTCACCCATACCAAACTCCTTTTTTTCCTTGACAAATGCGGGCTCGTCTCGTTATAGTTCTCTTCATTGTGTTTCGCTACCGTACGAACAAGAAACGCTCTGATGCTGGCACAAACGGCCAGCGCAGCTGGCCGTTTGTGCCAGCACTCTATGCTTAGATGCACTAGCAAGCCAAAAGGTTTGCCTCTCTTGCAGGAATTATACTCTATGCACCATCAATCTCGCTCAGCGAGCGCCGTTGTACGCGTTTAGCCCAAGGAGGTGGCCTTCTTCGTTTGCATGGATGTCGGACTGGATAGCGTTGGCACAGGATCAGGTGTATACCACAAGGAGGTGGCTCCACTATGCTCATGCTCGATTTGAAACATCAGCCGGAAGAGGTCGCAAACACGCTGACTCATGGTCTTGGGGCGATTGCGGGTGCCATTGGGGGCATTATCATCGTCGCTTTAGCGGCCCGCTCGGCGGACGTCTGGCAAGTGACGGGTGCGGTTGTCTACAGCCTCGCCCTGGTGTTGCTCTACGCTGCTTCGACGTTGTTTCATTGGGAGCAGGATAGCCGGATCAAGCGTCGGCTCGAAATTTTGGATCACTGTGCGATCTATGTCTTGATCGCGGGAACGTATACGCCCTTTCTGCTGGTGACGCTGCGGGATAGTAGCATCGGGCCGGTGCTGCTCGCCGTCATCTGGACGCTGGCGGTGGCGGGGATTATCTTCAAGCTGATCTTCAAGACCCGCTTTCGCCTGACCTCAACCTTGCTCTACATTGCGATGGGTTGGTTGATCGTTGTTGCAGCCGGGCCAATGATCAATGCGCTGCCACTCTCGGTACTCTTTTTCTTGCTGCTTGGTGGCATCGCCTACACCGTTGGAACCTATTTCTTCTGTAACGAACGCCTGCCCTACACCCATGCAATCTGGCACATCTTTGTGCTGGTTGGCAGTGTCTTTCATTTTGTCGCCGTCGCGACGCAGGTGGTGCCGAGTTAGAGGGTTTTCGCTCGCGTTCGTTTCGTTTTGGCGGCACAGCCGCCAAAACGAAACGAACAAAGAACGCTTTAGCGACAGATCAAGACCGGAAGTTGGCTCTGGCGCAAGACGTGATCCACCGTACTGCCGATGACAATCTCGACTTCAGGGCGAACACTGTAGCCCCCAATGAAGATCAGGTTCGACCGATGTTCATTCGCCGCACGGAGGATGGCCTCGGCAGCGGGGTGGCTGTCGATGACATAGCCCGCTTGAATGCCGCGCTCTTCAAGGTAGGCCTGCGCTCGGCCAATCGTCAGCCGTAGGTCATCGTTGGGCTCGCGGGCCGTGACGACGACAAGCGAGAGTCGGTCGCGTAGCGCAAGATAGGCGGCCAGCATCAGGGCTTCATCGGCGCGTGGGCTGCCATCGTAGGCCACCAACCCGCGATTGAGGGGCGAAATATCGTCGGGGACAGTTAGCACTGGCTGCGGTGAGCGCTGAATAAGATCGCGTAGCCCCGAGCGCAGGCGGCCAAAGGGTTCGTCAGGGGTGGGATGGGCGAGGCTCATCACCACTAGATCGGCCCAGCGCGCCCGGGCACAGATCTGCCGGGCGATGATCCCGTGATCGACCATGAGTTTGCCCACGAGCCCTTCTTCGGCGCAGCGTTGTTCAAACCGCTCGCGTATGCTCGCAATAGTGCGCTCATCGGGCTCTTCGTGATCCGGCGGGATCACGTGCAGGCCATACAATGAGCCGCCGTCACGATGGGCAACGACGATAGCCTGCTCGAGGGCGCGCCAACTCTCGGCCTCGCCATTGATTGGCACCAGGATAGTATGAAAGAGCTGCTTTGTGCGTTCGTCGGCCAGGCGTTGTCGCCGCCAAACACCCGGTGGTGGCCCGTCGCGCATCTTTTCAGGCACAAAGGTCTTGACGAGGCGTTCACGCGCACGGGCAAAGATATGTTTGGGGCGTTGCCCGCGTTGACGAGTCAGATCGGCGGCGGCCGCGTTTAAGTCGACAGACCACCCTACACTTGCCTCGAGCGCCTGCTGGTGACGGGCGATCCAGACATAGAGGTCAGTTTCGCTTCGTCCTGGAAAATCACGCAACAGGCCGCGATTCTCAATCAGGTCAATCGCCGGGAGATAGATCCGCTCGTACCACGAAACAGCGGCCTCTTCGAGCGTTGGTGTGGTTTCTGTCCGCAACGCGGCGCGATGACGTTCCTGTTCAATCTGCCCGGCAATCAGTTGGTAGGCCCCCGGAGCGCTAACCCGCAGATCAAGTTCTGGATAGACCATATCCAACCGGGTTGCCTCCATCAACTTGGTATATTCACTGGCAATAATCAGATCATCGGGCGTCACATCGGGGGTGAGCGTCACCCGTGAGGGCACCTCGGTGACGTGGGCGAGCAGATGGTCAATGCCAAGCTCGCGGGCCACCGAGACCCGGTGATTACCGTCTTTGACAAAATAGACGCCGCCAAGCTCATAGACATCAATGGGGGGCAAGAGTTTGCCTTCACCCATGGCCGCTCGGACATTGGCCCAGCGGGTTTCGTGGGAATGCTGACGCGGCAAAAAGTGACGCGTAAAATCGTGGTAGCGTCCCACACTACCGACAATCGCCTCGATGGGGATTTCACGCAGGCCGCGTACAGCCCAGCCCTGTTCCCCGATGCGGCGATGGACCTCTTCGAAGTCAAGGAGATCGTCTGGCTCACCCGTCATCCAGGCCAGCAAATCATCAACTAGGGCACGGCGCCGTGCCCGCCGAAACTCCTCAATCGCGGCCAGTCGCTGCTGTTCGCGCTCCTCCAGTCCCATGCTCAACCTCTCTTGACAGATTCTTCACTGAATCTGGCACTCTGCGTTATACTATAGCCAGACGCCGGGCGACCTTGCCTGAGCGCTGGCACGCGCTTGTTGTTCTAGTAGCATGATACACGGTTCGTGCAACCATTCAAGCTCCACACGTTCTGGTTTCTCATGTGGCAAAAAGATGCGAATCAGTGTAGTATCCTAAGCAGTGAAATGTATGCCCATCACCGACGGAACGGCAACCATCGGATCGGATGAACAGTATGTATCATAGGCATAGCCCTGGCGTAGGGGAGGGCAGGTGCCTATGATAGGAGGATCAGGTACGGCTATGAGCAACATCGACCAATTTCGCGGCCTCACCTTCATGAATAAGATTGGCTATCTCTACTACCTTTCGCTTGAAGAGGTGATGGGAGCCAACGGGGTGAAGGCCGTCCTTCGTTTAGGCAATCAACCTCAGTATCTCGATGCCTACCCGCCGAGTGATTTCAAACGGGCGTATCCCTTTGAGGCACAGGCCGCGACGTCGCAAGCACTCCATACGATGTATGGCCCGCGTGGTGCCCGTGGCCTCGAGTTGCGCGCCGGTCGGGTTGCTTTCAATCTTGGCCTCAGAGAGTTTGGCCCGCTGCTCAGTGTCTCCGATCTCGCGATGAAACTGATGCCTCCTTCAATGAAGCTGAAGATCATCTTGAATGCGGTGACCCAGGTTTTTGATCGTTTTACCGATCTCAGACCGCATATCAAAGAGGAAAAGACCGAGTTTATCTATCACATTACCCAGTGCTCGAACTGCATTGCCCGTGATCCTGCACCGAATTTTTATCTTGCCCGTGGCATTCTCGAAGAGTCGGCGGCCTGGGCGAGTGGCGGCAAGCGCTTTCAGGTTGAACAGTGTACGTGTATGGGCCAGGGCGCAGAAACCTGTGCCTTTAAAATTGGTAAAGAACCACTCACGTAATTGTATTGACAACCCTGGCTTGCATAAGGCATAATTAGCACTACACGCGAAGTATTATCGTTTAGGGCTACTGTTTCCCGAAGGTTCATGTTGTGCTGGTAAAAGAGACCGGTCAGGCAGACATGGTTTTCTTGTACAACAATGGTTCTTTCGGGTCACTTACCGTTTGCCGTAGCCTGGATCGCGTTTGGCATGATGTAACTGATAGCGTGGTTGCTGTCACGTAGTTACAAAATTCAAGGAGGAATTGTATGCTTGGAGGGTTTGCCAATCGGATCGCCCACGTTGACCTCACGCATCGTACCGTTGAATATCGCGCCATCCCCGATGACTGGGCTCGCCTCTATATCGGTGCGCGTGGCCTCGCTGTCCGCTATCTGTTTGAGAATGGTCCCCAGGTTGAGCCATTTAGCCCCGAGAATATGCTCTGCTTTATGAATGGGCCGCTCACTGGTACCGATGCGAATATGAGCGGGCGTCAGGCCGTGGTGACCAAGTCGCCACTCACCGGCACTGTGACGGATAGCCATATCGGGGGTTGGTCGGCTGCCCGGATGCGTTGGGCGGGTTTTGATGGCCTGGTCATTACCGGCAAGGCCGATGCACCTGTCTATCTCTATCTGGAGAACGGTGAGGTCTCGATCCGCGATGCCAGCGATCTCTGGGGCAAGGGGATTCACACCGTGATCCCGATGCTCAAAGAGCGGTACGGTGAGAAGGATCTGAGTGTGATGGCGATCGGTCAGTCAGGCGAGAATCTGATCCGCTATGCTGGCTGGGTCAATGAGAATGACCGTGCGGCTGGCCGCGGTGGCACCGGTGCGGTCGGTGGCAGCAAGCAGCTCAAGGCGATTGTGATCAAGGCTGCCCGGGCGATCCCCAAGGCCGATGATCGCGAGGCCTGGAAGGTTGCCCATAAGCGTGCGCTCGCGACGATTATGGACGAGAAGAATATTACGAGCCCCCGCAAGGGTGGTCTTTCGGTCTATGGTACCAATGTGTTGATGAATATCACCAATACAATGGGGGCCTTGCCGGCTTTTAATAGCCAGAAGACCTCCTTTGGGAGCCGTGCCGAGTTGATCAGTGGTGAGTATGTCAATGACAATATTCTCGTTGATAATCCCACCTGCCACGCTTGCCCGGTTGCGTGCAAGAAAGAGGTTGAGATCAAGGAAGGTCCGTGGAAGGGCCTGCGCATGGAGAGTGTCGAGTATGAGCCGGCTTGGGCCGTCGGTGCTAACTGTGGCCTCGATGATATCAATACGGTTGCCAAGTTGATCGATCTCTGCAATGACCACGGGATGGATCCGATTGAGCTCGGCAATGTCTTCTCGTGTTATATGGAGTGTTGCGAGCGTGGCTATGCCAATGGCGGCGGTCCGCTGCTTTGGGGCGACGCGATGGCGATGGTCGAGATGACGACGAAGATTGCGCTGCGTGAGGGTGTCGGCGATATCCTCGCCGAGGGTACCGCCCGCGTGGCCGCCCACTTCAACCATCCCGAGTTGAGCATGACGGTCAAGGGCCAGGCCATTCCGGCCTATGACCCCCGTGGGCTCAAGGGCATGGGCATTGCGTATGCGACGAGCAACCGTGGTGCCTGTCACCTGCGCGCCTATACGCCTGCCAGTGAGCTTGGCGTTATTCCGCTCAAGACCGACCCGCTGGCATGGCAGGGCAAGGGTGAACTCACCAAGCTCTTCCAGGATCTGCACGCCTTCTCGGATAGTCTCGATCTCTGCAAGTTCAGTGCGTTTGCTGAGGGTGCCGAGGAGTATGCCGCCCAATATTCGGCCTATGCCGGGATTCCGTTCACGGTCGAGGATGTGCTCGTTGCCGGCGAGCGCATCTATAACCTCGAGCGGCGCTTCAATAACCTCGCCGGAATCGCCGAGGGCAGCGACTATCTGCCCGATCGCTTCACCAAAGAGCCTTCGACCATGCCTGGTTCCGAAGGCCACGTCTGCGAGCTTGATCTGATGCTCGAAGAGTACTATACCGCCCGTGGCTGGGTGAATGGTGTGGTGCCCGAGGCCAAGTTGCAGCAGTTGCAGGTCGTCTAAGCCTGCTGCTTATGCTCACATGACAAAACGGCCAGCAACGCTGGCCGTTTTGTGGTGCAAGCCGCTGCTTATCCTCCCCCACGGGTCTGGAGCTTGACGGTCAGGCCGTCGCGAATTGGTTGCAAGGCGTTGGTGTCACCCTCAAAAGCGATGTAGACCTGCCCAATCCGGAGTGATCCCACCTCGTAGTCATGCAGTTGCGTCAAGTAGGCATACCAGTCCGTGCCACGTACGGCGTAATCGCCTTCCAGCGTGCCTCCAAGCTCTTCTAGATATGCACGCAACAGCCAAAGGGGGACGGCCCGAATTGGTTCGTCGAAATTGATCGTATTCATTATCCTCCTGCCACCGCCGGAAAGACATCAATGACATCTTCGGCGGTGATTGTTGCCTCCATGCCCCCGTCGCGGTATGGTGCATCGCGACCGTTAATAAAAACATGGACGTGTTGATAGAGTTCGCCATGCTCATCGAGCAGTTGTTCGCGCAGGGGCGGCCATTGCTCCACGAGGCTGGTGACTAGTTCGCGTACGGTGACACCCTCCTCAAGCGGTAGTTCCACCGTACGCCCCCCCACGATTGGACGTAGCGTTGCGTAGAAGTTGATTTTCATGGTATGCCTCCGGCTGGGAGTTTCGTTGATACTTGGCAAAACAGTGCCCTCAGGTAGACGAAGGTGCCGCAGCCACGACGGCTGCCACCAGTTTGGTAGCCTCCTGTTCCCAGAGGTGTCGAACTGGATCGGTCATGGTGCGTCCGCGTGTATTGACTCGGAAGATGACGGTGATTACGGCAGTTCCGGGTTGTTGTGGAAGAACCTCGACCTCGACCCTGACTGACCACTGGTCGAGTGATGGCTCGGCGCTGTGGAACTGGCGCTGATCGCGTACGAAGCTGTTGCCCCACCATTTGCGCCGATACCCCGCGTTGCGCAGATAGGCAACGGCCCGTTGATAGGCCGCTGACGCAGGCATGGGCAGTTCACGGATGGTGAGGAGTTCCATCGGCGGGTCTTTTCTGGTACGATTCTATTCTGTCTATCCATTATACCTGGATCTCTCACATATATGCAGCTTCATCGTGCCGCTCGACGTTATTTGCTTGCGACCGCCTTGCTCACCACAGGTCTAGCGGTCCGGATGCTCTTTTTGAATCTGTTGCTGGTCGAGCTTGGCTATGATCGTCAAACAGTCGCCTTGCCGCTGATCAACGATCTGCCGTTGCTCGGGCTTTTCAACAGCCTCCCGGTGGTGGCGGGGGTGCTGAGCAGCTTGCCGCTCTGGTGGCTGGTTCACCGTACCGGCCCGGTGGTTGGACTCTTTGTGGGCGGGGTGCTCTTTGCGGTGTCGCTGGTGCTGACGGCGAGTTCGACGGCACTGGTGCCGCTGGCCCTTGGGCTTGCGCTCGGTGGCCCTGCCTCGGTGCTCGCGACCGTGAGTGCGGCCCCGTTTATGATGCGCTATAGTGCTGATGCCCCTGGGCGCAACCGGCTCTTTGCGCTCAACGCCGGCTTTGCGCTTGGCTTTGCGGGGCTAGGCAGCCTGGTGGGCGGTTTGCTGCCGGGGGTGGCGGCGGTTCTGCTCGATCTTCCCCCGCAGAGCGCGGCGGCGTATCAGGCAACCTTTGCTGTGGCGAGCCTTATTGGGGTCATTGGGGTCTGGCCGCTTGCCCTGAATCTGCGTGAAGGTGAGCGGGTTGCTACGACCGATCGTCTGCCACTGGCGACATCGCGTGAGACGCCGTCGCCCAGGAAGCTCGGGGTGTTGCTGGCGGAAGGTCGCACCTTGCTGGTGGCAGGCCGGTATGCATTGCCATTCCTAATCTCGCCGCTGCTTATCTCAACCGGGGCAGCTTTGCTCATCCCCTTTCTCAACCTCTACTTTCGGCAGCAATTTGGGGCCTCTGACGCTGCCCTCGGCTTGATCTTTGCCGTCATCGGCATAGGCACAGGTGTCGCGACCCTGGGGGCACCCTGGCTCGCGCGGTACCTGGGGCAAATGGGCAGTGTCATTGCCACACAGCTTCTAGCGATACCGTGCCTAATCATGCTTGGCCTAGCCCCGACCCTTGGCCTGGCCTTTATCGTTGCGTTCGTGCGGGCCGCCCTAATGAACATGGCCTCACCGCTCTACGACGTCTATGCGATGGAACGCACCCCCGAAGCGGCGCGTCCCATCGTCATTGGCCTGATCAAAGGAGCGTTCTCGGCGGGCTACCTCTTTGGCCCACCGATCAGCGCCCAGGTGCAACGTGACTATGGCTTCGGGCCGCTCTTCATCGCCACCGCGATCCTCTACGCCTGTGCAGCCCTGGTCAATCTCGGGTTGATGCGCTCGCGGGTGCATGGGTGACGGACATCGGCCTGATTGTCGTCGATTCGATTTTGTATGGCATCATGTTTGCTCGCCGTAATAACCTGTGGGTGGTCTGGCTGGCGCACCTGCTGGGCGATATCTTTGGGCTTTTAGTGTTGATGTCCGTGTAAGGAGAACATGATGACCAGTGACATTCTCATTGTACTCAGTATTCTTTTGGCAACGATCATTCTTTTTGTCAGTGATCGTTTGCGTCTGGATGTGGTGGCGCTGCTTGCGCTGCTCGCCCTTACCCTGACCGGTATCCTGACCCCTGCCGAAGCCTCGGCAGGCTTTGGCGATACGGTCGTGATCTTGATTGCCGCCCTCTTTGTGGTTGGTGAGGCGTTGTTGCGGACGGGGGTGGCGGCTTCGATTAGCCGCTGGCTCGGGCGGGTTGCCGGGACAAGTGAGTTACGCATTATTGTGATGTTGATGGTGGTGGTGGCCCCCCTTTCGGCCTTTATCAGTTCGACTGGGACGGTGGCGATTATGCTACCGGTGGTGGTTGCGCTGGCGCGGCGCGCTCGCATCAGCCCTTCGCGCTTGCTGATCCCGATGGCGTATGCGGCCCTCATCGGTGGCATGTTGACGCTTATTGGAACCCCACCGAATCTTGTCGCGAGTGAAGCCCTGGCGAATGCCGGTCGTGATCCGTTTGGTTTCTTTAGCTTTACCCCGATTGGCCTGCTTGTTTTGGGGGTGACGATCATCTTCATGGCCCTGGCCGGGCGCCATCTGCTCCCTACCAGAGTTCAGCCACCCGCAGATGCACCTGATGCGCGCAGTGATGCGCTCACATCGGCTGAATTGATTGATGCATACGCCGTGAAGGATGATCTGGTCTCGCTGCGTGTTCGCCCAACGTCGCCCTTGATTGGCAAGAGCGTCGTCGAGAGCACGTTGAGCACAGCGTATGATGTGACGTTGCTGGCTTCGTACCCGTGGCAGATTGATCGTGCCGAGCCAGGCAAGGCCCGGGCGGTCAATGCCAATACCCGCTTTGCCGCTGGTGACATGCTGGATCTGCAAGCGCCGGTGGCACAGGTCGAGCGCATGGCAATTGAACTTGACCTCGATGTGTTGCCTTCGCCCCTCGAGAGCGGCCATTTGAACACGGGGTTGCTGGTCGTCGAAGTCGCCCTGACGCCGCGTTCGAGCTTTCTTGGGCGCTCGGTGGTGGATCTGGCGGTACGCAGTCGTTTCGGCGTCAATGTGCTTGGCGTGCAACGCTTGGGGCAGCCTCTCAAGGAAGCCTTTGCCCAGGAACAACTGCGCTTCGGGGATACGTTGCTGGTCGCCGGGCCAATGGCAACGCTCGCCCCGCTTGTGCGTGACCAGCGCTACTACGGTGATTTTGTGATTGCGGCGGTGCCCCCCCAACTCGAGGCCGAGCAAGAGACGACGATGACACCGCAGGCCCCTGTTGCGATCATCATTACCCTCTTGATGCTGATCGTGATGGTGGGAGGATGGCTCCCGACGATGACGGTTGCGCTGTTTGCCGCCGTGGCCCTGGTGCTGACGGGTTGCGTCAAAGTCACGGATGTCTACAAACGCATGAGTTGGGAGAGTCTGGTCTTGATTGCGGCGATGTTGCCGATGGCAACGGCACTGAACAAGACGGGGGGCACGTCGCTCATTGCCGGGGGCATTGTCGAGACGATCGGCCCCCTTGGGCCACTGGCGCTGATCGTAGGGATGTTCTTGCTCACCACCATCTTCAGTCAGTTCATCTCGAATACGGCGACGGCGGTGCTGATGATGCCGATTGCCCTCGAAGCCGCCAGCAGGCTTGGCGTTGCCCCCGAACCGCTCTTGATGACCGTTGCCATTGCCGCCTCGACCGCCTTTGCCACCCCGATCGCCTCACCTGTCAACACCCTGGTGCTGACCCCGGGTGGCTATCGTTTTGCCGACTATGCGCGGGCGGGCATCCCCCTGCAACTGCTGGTGCTGGTGATCTGCATGATCTTTGTGCCGCTTCTGTTTCCGTTTTAGGCAAGGATTTAGGGTGCTTGACAGCTTACGCTCATCGTAGTGCCGACTTCAGTCGGCTGAGCCCGACTGAAGTCGGCACTCCGTCCTTAGCGCCTTTGCGTCTAGGGTAATTGCATCATACGAAACCGGATACAAAAAGACGCTCTATCAGGGCACCCGCAAGGGGTGCCCCTACAGGGCCGGGGCCGAACCCGGTGTACGGGCACCCGCAAGGGGTGCCCCTACAGGGCCGGGGCCGAACCCGGTGTACGGGCACCCGCAAGGGGTGCCCCTACAGGGCCGGGGCCGAACCCGGTGTACGGGCACCCGCAAGGGGTGCCCCTACAGGGCCGGGGCCGAACCCGGTGTACGGGCACCCGCAAGGGGTGCCCCTACAGGGCCGGGGCCGAACCCGGTGTACGGGCACGGGCACCCGCAAGGGGTGCCCCTACAGGGCCGGGGCCGAACCCGGTGTACGGGCACCCCTTGCGGGTGCCCTTGCGGGTGCCCTTGCGGGGTGCATACACGGAAGATGCAATCGCCCTGCTTTGCGTCAAGGGACTCTATCTTTGTGGAACTCGTACTGGTATAATGTCAATGGAGGGTAAATTGATCTTCCGGGATAATTCCTGGCAAGGGAGCCTGGATGAAGCCTTCGCTACATGCGTTGTTGCGGTAGCAAGTACCGGTTTATCAGAGAGGCCTTATGTACAATCACATTCTTGTTCCCCTGGATGGTTCGCCGCTCGCTGAACAGGTTCTACCTCACGTGCGAGCACTGGCTAGTGCTGGACTGGCGTCAAAAGTGACGTTGATGCGCGCCGTTCCCCGCGAATACCCCGATGTCATTGAAAGCGCTACGAAAAGTACCGAGTTCGTTGATCCGATGAAAAAACTGCTCAACGATGCTCATTCTTATCTCGCTGACCTGATCGGCCCGCTACGTGATGAGGGCTTGCAGGTCGGAACCGAGGTCTTGATCCGTTATCCTGCCGATGCGATCCTTGAGTTTGCCGAGAGCGAAGGCGTTGATCTGATCGCTCTGGCAACGCATGGTCGGGGTGGCCTTGGCCGCTGGATCTATGGCAGTGTCACGCAGAAGATTATGCAGACGACGCCGGTTCCGATGCTGGTTGTTCGTCCCCAGGCCTGAGCAGCTTGCTCCTGAAATGCGTGAAAACGACCAGCTTTGCTGGTCGTTTTCACGCATTTCGCTATCAGTGCTCACGGCGCTTGCTGTGGCGTTCCTTCAATCCACCAAGACAACTTCCGCCCGGTCGGTGATGACCCCAACGTGACACGCCTCGGGTACCGCCGCAAGCGCCGCAGAGACCTCTTCTGGGGCGAGCACGACGAGCATGCCCAGGCCCATGTTGAGGGCGTGATAGGCTTCGTGCTCGGCCAGGCGGCCCTGTTCGACCAGATAGGTGAAGATCGGCGGGATGGGCCATGTGCCACGCGTGATGGTTGCGCCCATGCCTTTGGGGAGGATGCGCGGCAGGTTGTCGAAGAGTCCGCCCCCGGTGATGTGGGCCAAGCCTTTCACCGTCACGGCGTTGCGGAGCGCCTCAACTTCGCGGAGATAACAACGATGCACCGCCAGCAGCGCCTCGCCGATGCTAGCGCCGCCGAGCACAGCAGGGCGGGCGGCGTAGCCATCGCGGGCCGCGATGCGCCGCGCCAGTGAGTAGCCGTTGGTGTGCAGGCCCGTCGAAGGCAACGCGAGCACCGCATCGCCCGGCGCAAGGTCGGTGCGGGGCAATAACTGTGCTCGTTCAACGACACCAACAATCGTCCCGGCCAGGTCAAAGGCCCCTTCCACATAAACATCCGGCATCTCGGCGGTCTCGCCGCCAAGCAACGCGCAGCCCGTCGCGCGACATGCCGTGGCGACGCCCTCGACGATTGTCGCGATCTGGACGGGATCGAGGCGGGCCGACGCGACATAATCAAGAAAAAAGAGCGGTCGTGCGCCTTGCACAAGAATATCGTTGATACAATGATTGACCAGATCTTGCCCGACCGTCTCGTACCGCCGAAGGGCCGTAGCGACGAGGGTCTTGGTTCCTACGCCGTCGGTACTGCTGACCAGCACGGGATCGCGTAGGCCTTGCAAAGCGACCCCGGCATCAAAACAACCGCCAAACGCTCCCATCCCGGCCAGTACCGCCGGGCTATGGGTCGAACGTACAGCTGCGCCCATCAACGCTTTAGCCATGGTTGCAGCCGCAAGATCCACTCCCGCATCACGATAGGTCTCAGACATCCTGGCGTTCCTCGCTAAGAGCCGTGCGCAGACGCACAAACGCCTCGCTTTCGGCTTTGAAGACGTGTTGCACCTGGACGGTACTGATGCTCACGGCACCAATGTTGCGCAGGTGTTGGACTGCGGGCAACAACTCATCCTGGGGCACCACAACATTGACGGCATACCAGCGCGGTGCCGCCTGTTCGGCATCGAATTTGCTCCAGACCGGGGCAATCGTCGGGCCTTGCAAGCCGGCGAGTTCCATGCGGGCAGTCACCTGGCGTCCAACGCTCTCGATCGACGCCCCGGGCAGGTTGGCGGTCAACGAATAGAAGAGACGCCCCTGGCGTCGGCCTTCGATCAATTCGAGCAACTGACGCACCAAGGCGAGCTTGCCTTGGTCATTGCGCAGCGTGCGCCGACTGCCCACCAACACCGCCTGTGAGCGCAAGATCGTGCCGCCGACGATCTTGAGCCGGTTATCGCGAATGGCCGTGCCTGTTTCGGTAATATCGGCAATAATATCGGCATAGCCCAGGCCAGGGGCCGCCTCGGTTGACCCTTGCGAGTCGATCAGGTCAAAATAGTTGATGCCCTGTTGATGACAGAAACGCCGGATAATCTCGGGGTACTTGGTCGCGATGCGCAAACGCCGCCCTTGCCCGCGCAACTCCATCGCCAGATCGGCGAGATCTTGCCACGAACTGACATCAACCCAGCCTTGCGGCACAGCAAAGACCAGTTCGGCGCGCCAGAAGCCAAGATCATCGTAGATCGTCAGCAAAGCGGGATCATCACCGCGTTGTTCCACCACCAGATCATACCCCGTAATACCGAGATCAATGCTGCCTTCGGCAACCTTTTCGACAATATCGGCAGGACGATGGAGCAAGACTTCGGTGTCAGGAAGGCCGCGGATCGTCGCGGTATACTGACGCGGATTCGCCCGTACAACCCGCAGGCCACAACTTTCAAGGAGGCTCAACGTCGCATCATAGCCACGGCCCTTGGAAGGAATCGCAAATCGCAGCATGGAATCATTCACCTTGCGTCAATGCGGCCCACCAGCGTGCAGTTACCTCTGCAGGATCACTACCATAGCGGGCAAGAAAAGCTTGATAACGCTCGTGGCGTTGTTCGTACAGGGCGATTAACTGAGCGGGATCATTGCGTTTCACGAGATCTTGTACCGCGACAACGATCCGTTCGACCGCAAGGTTCAGCGCACTGGTGCCAAGCGTTGCCGCTGCGGTATAGCGGGGATCGCGCCCAACGACCCCACTAGTCTCTGGTTGCAGGGGCTGATTGCCAAGCGTTTCAAGGTCAACCAGATCTGGCCGCAGGGCAAGCAAGAGCGAGGTTCCCCAGAGGCCACCGTGGTCAAGCATCGCTTCGTCGACCATGGTCAGCGGCGTGATCGCCAGGACAAGCACCTGATGCTGGTGCAGCGCACGTTGGGCCGCCTCCATCATGAACTGATCGTGGCTATAGCCGTAGTGACCATTGAGCAACACAATCACGCGCCATCCTGTGGCCGCCAATTGGGCCAGCAGATCATCGAGCACCAGATTGAGCGTCGTTGGGTTGAATGTGACATTATCGGGATGCGGAATACCATCACTAGCCCAGTTCATCGTTGGCAATAAGACGCCCCCGGTACGCTGCACGGCACGTTCTGCCATCGCTTCGATGACCAGCGTATCAAGGCCAAAGGGCAGATGAGGCCCGTGCCACATCAGACTCCCCCAGGGCAGATAGATCACGGGGATCGCAGCACGGATCGCGGCGAGTTGAGTCGGAAGCAGTTGATTGTAGCGACCCCAGGGGGGCTTTTCGGCCATTGTGCCCTCTCCTTAGCCTGCTTGGCCCATGCTCTCCAGGTCGTCGAGGCTGATCCGTTGCTCGTGATGCCGGGCCAGTTCACGCCAGACCAGCGTCTGGCTCGTGCGTTCTTCGTGACCGACGATCACTACCACATCAATACCCCGGCGTGCGGCATCGCTCAGATTGCGCCCCACGGCACGCCCACGCAGATCAACCGTGACAATCATGTTTTGGGTACGCAACTGCTGCGCAACCTGTTGCGCATAGCCGTAATCATCATCGGCAACCGGAGCCACCAGGACATGCTGGCGGCGACCGAGAGGAGGCTTGAGCTTGCTGGCGGCGACGACCCGTTCGAGGCCATAGGCAAAGCCAACCGCAGGAACGCGCCCGCGCCCACCGAGGGCGGCGACCAGATCATCGTAGCGCCCGCCACCACACAGTTGTAGCCCACTGGCATCATCAATCTCAAAGATCATGCCGCTGTAGTAGTGCAAGCCGCGCCCCAACCCGGCCTCAATCCGAATGTGTTCGGCGTCAAGCCCGTGCGCCTCGAGCAGTTCAACCAGCGCCCCCAGTTCCTGGTAGGCAGGTGCTTCAAGGTTATACGCGCTGAGCATCGCGGCCATGGCAGGCATCGCGGTCGCGGGTGGACCACTGAGGCTCGTCAAGTGGGTGAGGATTGTCAGGGCATGTTCAAGCGCCGCCTGTTCGTCGCGTCGGCGCAACTTGCGCAACAGGCGCGCCACAATCTCTTCAGGATGGCGCGTTCCCGTACTGAGGTCAAGTTCCATCATGCGCAGCGTCTGAAGCAACCAGGCGGCTGATTGGCTCTCGTCGATCCCGGGAGGCAACTCGAGTCCTGCCGGTATTTCGCTGTTATCCTCATGCAGCCGTTCGCGGATCGCCTCGGGGCCACGGGTGCGTAGGCGATCAAGCCCCCAGACCAGAATGCCCTGCGTACGTTCGGTGAGGCCGAGTTGGGCAAGGATTTCGCGCACGAGACCGACATGACCAATCAGCACACGGTAGTCGTTGATGCCCACAGCCTCGAGGCCGGCGCATGCCACGGCGAGTGCCTCGGCATCAGCGCGCGGGGCAGGGCCACCAATGATCTCGCCCCCGATCTGGGTAAACTGGCGATACGTGTGGCGTTGCGGGCGTTCATAACGAAAGACCGGCCCGCTATAACTCAGACGTAGCGGCAGGGGTTGATCCTGCAAATGGGCCACATAAGCCCGCAAGACTGAGGCTGTCCATTCAGGTCGCAGGGCAAGGTCGCGCCCACCAAAGCTAAACTCATAGACTTTGCCAGCCAGTTCCTCACCGAGTTTGCGTTGATAGAGATCGCGATGTTCAATAATCGGTAGATCAACGGGTGCATAGCCATACGCCTCAAGGATTGCCTCGATGTGCGAACGCACCCGTATGGCCTCACCCTGGGCAGCAGGAAGCAGATCACGCATCCCGCGAACGACCTCAAGCGTACCACTCACAGCATCTTCCTCTTCGCTAACGCGCTCACAGCCGCAAGAAGTATAGTACGGTTAGCTTTTCAGCGCAAGGGAAGCCGCTTGCTGTCGATTTTGCGTGTGGCAGTTGCCCGCGCCGCGCCTGCTGCTGGTTGATGAGGAGGTAGGGTCAGTGCCCTACAACCGATGAAAGACCTCGCCCCGCCCGTTCACCATCAGATAGCCATTGCGGGTAAGCAACATTGTGTGCTCGTCGCTCTGGGGGATCGCGACAGGACGGGCGACCATTACCTCGCCGTCGGGTAATTCGATGCGCAGAGTTGGCTGAACAGGCTCTTCAAAAGCCGGTTCGCCACTGGCAACCCGCCGGGCGGCCTGCCCGAGAACCTGCATCTGACGAACAACCAGACTTGTCACGACAACCACGGCTGCAATAGCGAGCCCAAGCGCTGCTGCTGGAAGAATGACGGCCAAGGTTATGATCAAAGCCGCAGTGAGGAAAAGGATGACTCCTGCGAGTTGCCCCCACTGACGAACAGAAGACGTGTATGATATATTCATTGCGCGACCCTTCGCTTTGCTCAGGGTGACACATTGTCACACCTCTGCTTGCTTGTCAGTATAGCAGGGTCGTGTTGTAGGGGTGCTAGCAAAGTGTTAGCAAAGTGTTGGCGTCAGCGGTTGACGACTGGTAAGAAGAGGCGGTTGTGCGGGGCCTCGTCATGATCATGAAGACGTACGTGCGTCAGTGGATCACCCAGCAGGAGATAGGTGAAGAGTGGGCCGGTGTTGAGGTCGCTGTTGGCGGCGAGGTTGTGCAGACTCGCCAGGGTCAGGGTGCCGAGGCTGGCCTGGTTGGATGGGGTTGCCCAGAGCGCTTCGAAGAAGCCCTGGTGAAGTTGGTTGTGTCCGTAGGAGACGCCAAAGCCCGCCGGTCCCCAGACGGCAATGGCGCCGCCGCGGGCCAGGACAAGGCGTTCATCAACGGTGGTGCCGCTGATGGCCGGGGTGGCAAAGGCGCTGCTCAGGCAGGTCATGGCTAGCACCACGGGCAGACGGTCGCGGTTGGTGAGTTGGTCAGGGTCGTAGAGCCCAAGCATCCACGAGTATTCGGCACTTGGGTCGGTGATGGCCCATTGCCAGGCGTGGCTGTGGCCGGTATAGACGAGCAGACTCGCGCCGTTGTTGAAAGCGGCGAGCGTTTGCTGACGCGCCTCAACCGCTGAGGCGTAGCCATTGGTGCCAGAGGGATCGTAGTAGACGCGTCGCACCTGCATCTGGGCAGGGAGGGCGTCGGCGATCGCTTCGGACTCAGCAGCAAAGTCGCCGGCGGTATCGGCGTCGTCGGCGATCAGGGCAATGGTCTGACGCCAGCCGTCGCCGACAGGAGCGGTATCGTACGCGATCAGTTTACCCACCAGTGCCTGCAACTCAGCTTCACTCTTGACCGGTAGCCGCCCAATCGCGAGCGTTGGCGTCTGTTGATTCCGTGGATCGTCGGTGGCAAGGCGTCCATAGCAGGTATCGCAGGCCGCCTCGCCAAGCCACGGGTCAACGTAGGCCAGGTAGGGTGGGATAATGTTGCGATTGAGGCTCCCGCGTTTTGTCCAGTCGTGCGGGTCAACGCTGCCGTCGCCCACGAGGATGATCATCGAGGGCGGATCGGGCCAGGTTGTTGTGAGATGGCGGAGAAAACGCCGGATTGCTTCGGGATCAACGGCCCCGTAGCTCCAGGCATCATAGATTGCTTCGCTCGACGCCGCCGCTACGCGGTAGCCCTGCGTCTGCCGATGCGCAAGCAGTGGCTCCAGTCTGGCGTGCCATGCTTCCGGGGCAATGTAGAGCGCGTCGAGGCTTTGTGGTGCGTTGATGGTCGTGGCGTGCCATGTGGTCACGGTGGGTTGGTGGAGGGTGCCAGGGCCGGTGATCAGGTATCTGCGGGCTTGCGGGCCGTCAATAAAGCTGGTGGCCGCCGGGTGCAGCCGCACCGGTGCAGCTGGTTCGCTTAGGTCGTAGAGGTTCCAGTTTGGGGGGAGACCGGTGAGTTGATAGCGCCAGTTCCCGCCGATGCCCTCAAAGAGGACACCCTGTTCCGCCAATTCGAGCCGCGCCGGACGCTCCCAGGTGATGGTGTCAAGCAGCGTGCCGACGGGTTGCTCGACAGCCTTGAGGCTCACGTGTAGCATTTCGTCTGTCTGAGCCAGATCATTGAACTGCTGTGTTTGGCCTTCTGTCCCTGGTTCACAGACGATGCCTAAGCCGGGAAGCTCCAGCGCGAAGCCGCCACAGTCTGGAGCCTCCCTTGCCCCCCACCCCCTGCCCCTCCCCCACGAGGGGGGAGGGGAGTTTTCCCGCAGCACTATCTGGTGATTGGTTCCCACCTCCCCCACCATCAACTGGTGTTCCCACACGCCTATTCCCGTCCAGGTGATGATGTCGGACTGGTTGGCGAGGGCGATGTGCAGATGCAAGGCACCGGTGGTATAACTCTGGCCGGTGACGGTCAGGCTCAGTGGGCCTGTCGCGGGTGGGAGAGTTGCGCCCAGCGGGAGCGCGATGGTATCGGGGCGCCCTGGTTCGGCGCGCAGGTCGCCGCTAAACCAGTGGTCATTGTCAGCGCCAGCGCGCCGTGAGTCGTAGCGTTGTGGAGTGTAGATCCGGCCTGTTTCGCGTGCCTCGGTGCGTGAGGGGGCCGTGCCTTCGGCGACGTTCCGCGAGGCTAGGCGTGGCCCAGTGGTCGCCTCGACGGTGAGCCAGTAGTGCGCGGTGAGATTCCAGCGATCGCCCGGTGGCGGCGCGTAGAAGCGGATGGTATCGGTTGGATCAAGGCGCTGGTCGCCACCGTCATCCACCTCCAACGGAATAGCACGCCCGGCGTGGCGGAGCCAGAGGCGGGTTGGATCAACGGCAGGATCGAGCCCTGCGGCCAACAAGGTTGCCCCGGTCAGGTGCTGCATACCCCCTGCGCTCACCGTGATGACCAGGGCTTCAGTCGTCGTGGGTGATTGAACGATCGTCTGGCTCGTGGTTGCTCCTGGGAGATTCAGGCTGACCAGCAGCACAGCGAGCAACCCAAATAGGGTGCGGTGCAGGCCGAGACGCCTCTGTTTGTGGATCAACGCCTCCACCGTAAGTATGCTCCGATCATAATGAGGCTCACAGCGAGCACATAGAGGCCCAGGCTGCCAGGGTTGGTCTGCGTAAGACCGGCATGGGGCAAAATGACCGAGATGTTGGGATTACCTGTGCCGGTGCCCGAGCCAGGAGGATCATATCCGCCCGTGCCTGGGCCAGAAGTTGGCCCCGTTTCGGCGGTTGGTTGCCATCCTGTGGCAAAGGTTGGCGTTGCCTGTGGCGTTGAGGTTGCCGGGACATCGGTGATAGGTAACAAGGCGGTCGGGATGGCCTCTTCGGTGGGTAGGATATCCTCGATAGGTAACAGGGTCGTTGGGATGGTCTCTTCGGTGGGCACGCTATCCTCGGTGGGCATGGTGGCGGTTGGCGTATTGGTGGGGGGCGGCACCTCAGTAGGATCGGGCGGCACGTCGGTGGCGGTTGGCGTATTGGTGGGGGGCGGCACCTCAGTGGGGGGCGGCACGTCAGTAGGATCGGGCGGCACGTCGGTGGCGGTTGGCGTATTGGTGGGGGGCGGCACCTCAGTGGGGGTCGGCACGTCGGTGGCGGTTGGCGTATTGGTGGGGGTCGGCACGTCAGTAGGATCGGTCGGCACGTCAGTGGGGGTCGGCACGTCGGTGGGGGTCGGCACGTCAGTGGGGGTCGGCACGTCAGTGGGATCGGTCGGCACGTCGGTGGGGGTCGGCACGTCGGTGGGGGTCGGCACGTCGGTGGGGGTCGGCACGTCGGTGGGATCGGTCGGCACGTCAGTGGGGGTCGGCACCTCGGTGGGATCGGTCGGCACGTCGGTGGGGGTCGGCACGTCGGTGGGATCGGTCGGCACGTCGGTGGGGGTCGGCACCTCGGTGGGATCGGTCGGCACGTCAGTGGGGGTCGGCACGTCGGTGGGATCGGTCGGCACGTCGGTGGGGGTCGGCACGTCAGTGGGATCGGTCGGCACGTCGGTGGGGGTCGGCACGTCAGTAGGATCGGTCGGCACGTCGGTGGGGGTCGGCACCTCAGTGGGAGGTAGTGGCTCACCGGTCTCCGTGAGTGACATCAACCCATCATCTGATGGTGTATTGGCAACAACCAGCCTCATGCTCCCGCTCATCACAATGATGATCAGGAGCATGAGGGCGAAGATGGAGGCAAAGGCAAAGTGTTTCATCACATCTACCGCATAATCAAAGGTAGGACGACACGGAAGCGCAGTTCACTCAGCGGCATGCTCGCCGTTGCCGGGCCGTAGGTCTTGAGTGTCCCATCGAGTTCACTTTCCTGCAGCCAGTAGTTGTAGCTGGTGCCTGGCACGGCCGTTGTGTCGGTCCAGCTGTAGGATGCTCCCATCTGCGGATTGCCGCGTGCCAGGATGGTTTGTTCGGTGATGCGCACGGCGTTGGCAGGATTGGTGTCGAGGCCCCGCAGGATGTGGAAGCCCCAGGTGGACTGTTCGGCGGCGGTTGTCCAGTTCAGGATTATGCCCGACAATGCCGGTGTTGCCGTGAACTGTACCAGATTGATCGCCGTCGGTGAGACGATGCCTGCCCAGAGGGTCAGGTTGACGTCACCCGGTGCGAGCGTGACGGCAATGGTTTGACCTGTCACCGGGTCGGTATTGCTGTCACCGCCGGGTACGGTAAAGGTGTAGCCCGGAGGCAGGTTGGTAAACCCGACCAGATAGGTTCCAGGGACGAGATAGTCGAAGCGATACAGGCCATTCTCATTAGTAAGAACGGTGATTGGGCGGCCATCTGGCCCAAGGACCGGCGTGCCATCGCCATAGTAGAGCGTAACGAGCACACCGGGGACGCCAGCTTCACCTGGGTCGCGGTAGCCATTGCCGTTGGTATCATACCAGATGCCCTGACCAAGCGACGCTGGGTGGAAGATGCCAAAGTCAAGGGTCATATTGCCGTTGTAGTCATCGCCATCCACGGCCTCACCTGGTTCGTGCTGGCTCCACAGGGTGATGGTACCACTACGGATGAGCGTCTCGCTCACCTGGGTTCCATTGTCATCGTCATCACGGTCGTCGTTCGGGCTGGGTGCCGGTTCGTAAGGACCCGTCGCGGAACCAGGCGACCCTGTGCTGCTGGTGAAGTCTTCGGGGACGATGATTTCAACCAGATAATCGCCAGGGACAAGTTGCTCAAAGCGATAGTTGCCTTGCGCATCGGTCGTCGTTCGGGCGATTGCTTCGCCGTCAGGCAGGCCGTCATTGGTGCGATCCGTGTAGAGCAGGACTTCAATGTTTTCTAGCCCTTGCTCGTCGAGATCGATCAAGCCGTTGTTATTGGTGTCTACCCAGACACGATCACCAACGGCGACCCGCTGGAAGAGACCGGCGTCGTAACGCTGATCAGACTGACCAGGTTCGAGGGTGATACGTTCGGTGCGACCAGTCAGTGGGTCGGCATCGCTATCCTGCGCGGCATCATCCCCTTGCCCTTGTTGGCTCAGTTCGTAGCCGGCAGGTGGAGTAAACTCGATGCTATAGGTTCCAGGATCAAGATAGGTGAATTGATAGATGCCGTCCTCATTCGTCGTTGTGGTGCGAATGACGGTGGTTCCATCCTCCCCAAACAGGGTGACGACAACATTGGCAAGCCCGGTTTCACCTACATCCTGCAAGCCGTTGGCGTTGCGGTCGAGCCAGACACGGTCCCCCAGTTGGGCCGGTTGGTAGATACCGGCGTCCCAGGTTAGGTCGCTGGTTGCCGTAGGCAGCGTGATCAGGCGCGTGAGACCGGTGCTTTGATCGGCATCGCTGTCAAGCGCTTCATCAGAGGTGCCACCGGTGATGCTGCGGACAAAGCCGTCGGGTAGACCAAAGCCAATGATGTAGCTACCTGGTTCAAGCTCGTCAAACCGATAGAGACCGTCATTGTCAGTGGTCGTGGTGCGCATGACCGTTGTTCCATCGGCGGCATAGAGCGTGACGGTAATACCGGCGACGCCGAGCTCACCCTCGTCCTGGACACCGTTGGCATTGCGGTCGTCCCATACCCGATCACCCAGGCTTGAGCGCTGGTAGAGCCCGGCGTCCCAGGTCAGGTCTTCGTCACCCGAGGCGAGGACGGTGCTGGACATCACGCCGGTGGCGTCGGCATCACTATCCTGCGTCGCGTCGGTGCCGACGTTCCGCTGGGTGAAGACGTAGCCGTCGGGCGCGGTGACGGTGACGGTGTAGGTCCCCGGGGCCAGCGTGGTAAAGGTGTAGATGCCGCTGGCGTCGGTGGTCGTGGTCAGCGTGACGGTCGCGCCGGCGCCGGTGCGCCCATCCAGCGTGACGGTCACGTCGGCAAAGCCGCGTTCGCCGCTGGTCTGGAGGCCGTCGCTGTTGGTGTCTTGCCAGACGCGGTCGCCGAGCGTGGCGGGCCGGTAGAGCCCGGCGTCCCAGGTCAGGTCGGTCTCACCCGAGGTGAGAATGGTGCTGGACATCACGCCGTCATTGCCCGCGTCGCTGTCGGCCTCTTCATCACCCTGGTTGCGGGCAGTGAAGAGGTAGCCGCCGGGCGCGGTGACGGTGACGGTGTAGACACCGGGCACCAGGTTGGTAAAGGTGTAGATGCCGCTGGCGTCGGTGGTCGTGGTCAGGCTGACCGTCGCGCCAAGGCTGTCGAGTCCGGTGAGCGTGACGAGCACGTCCGGTAGGCCGGGTTCGCCGTTATTCTGAATGCCATCGCCGTTGGTGTCTTCCCAGACCAGGTTGCCGATGCTGGCCCCGCGGTAGAGTCCGGCGTCCCAGGTTAGGTCGGTCTGGCCGGAGGTGAGCGTGATGCCACTCATCACGCCGCTGGCGTCAGCGTCGGAGTCGCCGGTCGGCTCGCCGATGGTCGGTTGGGTGACGACGTAGCCGTCGGGTGTCGTCACGGTGACGGTATAGACCCCGGGCACCAGATTGGTAAAGGTGTAGATCCCGGTGGCGTCGGTGGTCGTGGTCAGGTTGACCGTTCTGCCGAAGCCGTCGACCCCGGTGAGCGTGAGCGTCACATTGGGCAGGCCGGGTTCGTCGGCGTCCTGCCGCCCGTTGGCATCCAGGTCGTCCCAGACGCGGTCGCCGAGCGTGGCGCGCTGGAAGAGGCCGATGTCCCAGGTCAGGTCGGTCTGGCCCGAGGTGAGCGTGATGCCGGTCATCACGCCGCTGGCGTCGGCGTCACTATCGGTCGCGTCGTTGCCGACGTTCGCGGTCGTGACCTCGTAGCCGGTGGGCAGGGTGGCGGTGACGGTATAGACGCCTGGTACCAGGTTGGTAAAGGTGTAGATCCCGTTCGCATCGGTCGTCGTGGTCAGGTTGACGGTCGTGCCGAAGCCATCGACCCCGGTGAGCGTGAGCGTCACATTGGGCAGGCCGGGTTCGTCGGCGTCCTGCACGCCGTTGGCATTGAGGTCGTCCCAGACGCGGTCGCCGAGCGCGGCCCCGCGGTAGAGCCCGGCGTCCCAGGTCAGGTCGGTCTGGCCGGAGGCGAGGATGGTGCTGGACATCACGCCGGTGCTGTCGGCATCACTATCGCGTGTCGCGTCATTACCGACGTTCCGCTGGGTGAAGACGTAGCCGTCGGGCGCGGTGACGGTGACGGTGTAGGTCCCCGGGGCCAGCGTGGTAAAGGTGTAGATGCCGCTGGCGTCGGTGGTCGTGGTCAGCGTGACGGTCGCGCCGGCGCCGGTGCGCCCATCCAGCGTGACGGTCACGTCGGCAAAGCCGCGTTCGCCGCTGGTCTGGAGGCCGTCGCTGTTGGTGTCCTGCCAGACGCGGTCCCCAAGCGTGGCGGGCCGGTAGAGCCCGGCGTCCCAGGTCAGGTCGGTCTCACCCGAGGTGAGGATGGTGCTGGACATCACGCCGTCGCTGCCCGCGTCGCTGTCGGCCTCTTCATCACCCTGGTTGCGGGCCGTGAAGAGGTAGCCCTCGGGCGCGGTGACGGTGACGGTGTAGACACCGGGCACCAGGTTGGTAAAGGTGTAGATGCCGCTCGCGTCGGTGGTCGTGGTCAGGCTGACCGTCGCGCCAAGGCTGTCGAGCCCGGTGAGCGTGACGAGCACGTTGGACAGGCCAGCCTCGCCGTTATTCTGGACACCGTTGCCGTTGGTGTCTTCCCAGACCAGGTTGCCGATGCTGGCCCCGCGGTAGAGTCCAGCGTCCCAGGTTAGGTCGGTCTGGCCTTCTGTCAACGTCACGATGACAGTCTCGCCGCTATTCTGGTCGGCATCGCTATCACGTGCTCCATCCTCACCCTGACCTGGCTGACTGAAGTAGTAGCCCTCAGGCCGGACAAAGGTCAGCACGTAGTCGCCTGCCCCCAGGTTAGTGAAGAGATAGGTTCCACTGATGTCGGTGGTGGTACTGATCAGGAAGCTGCTTGGATCGCCTGCTTGAGAGAGTTCAACGGTGACGTTGCTCAGCCCTGGTTCACTGGGATCCTGGATACCATCGGCGTTACGGTCAAGCCAGACGAGGTCGCCGAGGCTGGCCGGTCGATAGAAGCCAAAGTCCAGCGTCAGGTTGTTTGTCGTGCTGATGGTGACTGGCAGAGTGTTGACATGGCCGTTGGCGTCGGTTGTGCCGTTGTCGTCATTGTCAACGCCATCATCAGGATCGGGTGTGGCTGCCCCTTCGTATGGCCCGGTGGCGCTACCATTGCTGCCCGTGCTTGAGCTAAAGGCTGGCAGGCTCGCGGTGGCGGCGAGTACACCCGCGCCACTGAAGTTGCTATTGAGCACACGGACAAGATAGCTCCCGGCGGCGAGGTCAGTAAAGGTGTAGTTCCCAGTGGCATCAGTGGTCTGATCGTCCACCTGTGCGCCGCTAATGTGGGTGGCACGGGTCGTTCCATCAGCCAGGAAGAGCCGCAGGGTCACGCCTTCAAGCCCGGTTTCGCCATTGTCGAACAGGCCATTATTATTGCGGTCGTTCCAGACCTGGTTGCCCAGACTGTAGGCTCGCACGATGCCAAAGTCAAGCGTTGCATTGTGGGTGCTGCCAGTTGTGCTGAGCACGAGCGTATTGCTGATTCCGCCTGGTGTGAGCGTGAAGGCATTGCTTGTGGCGGTGTCAGGTGTACTGCCAACCCCGTTATCGTCGTCGTTGAGGTTGTTATTCGGGTCAAGGGTTCCTGCGGTGTCGCGTGTACTGACATAACCCTCAGGTATCGTGATGCGAACCCGGTAGTCGCCCTGGCTTAGCCCAGTGAAGGTGTAGGTTCCACTGACGCCGGTGGTCGTCGTCAGCAGGATCGTCTCGCCACTCGCTGGCAGCAGGGCGATGGCAAGACCGGGGAGGCCGGTCTCGTCACCATTGCGCAGGCCGTCGGCCAGGATGCCACCGACCCCAAGACCATCGTCAAGCCAGACCTGGTCGCCCAGGCTTGCGGTGTAGAAGCCGAAGTCAAGTGTCAGATCACTATTTTGATCGAGGATCGGTGCTGCATTCGGTGCAGAACCGGAAGTTCCAGGCTCATTGCGAGGTGCCTGGCCGGTCACAACCTCAACTGGCGCACTCAGCACGCCCGCACCATAGAAGCCGGTGCGCTGGTGCGTGCCACGATCCTGGCGATCGCCAAGCCCGATGGTCGTCTCGGTCAGGGTGCCAGTCGCATCAATCGTCGTGCCGCTGCTATGGTAGCCTGCAAGGGCGGCACCGGTGGCAAACTGGCTCGCAGGAATTCCGATCACGTATTGCCCCGGATAGAGCGGTAAGGTATTGGTGAGCACCACCCCATTGCGACGGGTCTGCTCAGTGAAGAGGTAAAAACCATCGGCGTCGGTGGTTGCCTCGGCGATCCAGGTCTGCTCATCGTCCGTCAGTTGCCCGTCACGGTTGGCATCGAGGAAGAGTTGCACGGTGACGCTGGGGACACCCGTGGCCGAGCCGAGGGTGACGCCGTCACCATCGTTGTCACGACCATCATTGTTTGTATCGTAGAAGACCCGATTGCCCAGACTGATCGGCGGGAAGGTGACCGGCGTGGTGATCGTCGTCGTCGGTGTGGGCGTTGTGCCATTGGTGCCATCATCGGCGATCTGGGCCGTATTGACCACCTGTTCAACGCCAACGGGCAACGGATTGTTGATTTGCACCACAAAGGTGAGGTTATCGCTTGCCCCTGCGTTCAACGTCGTCGCACGAGTATAGACACAGGTATTGCCGGCCTGAGGGCCATCGGCGCAAGACCACCCAGCGCTACTGCCAGTGCTGACAAAGCTCGTATCGGCAGGCACCGTCTCGGTAAGCACGACGCCGGTGGCATCCTGGTTGCCGGTGTTGGTGTAGTGGAGGGTGTAGGTAATCAGACCACCCGGCTCCACTGTGATGCCCTTGTCGGTCTTGGTGATGGCGAGATCGGGTGCGGCCTCAACTGGCGTTGTCTCGATATTCGAGTCTGAGCCAGTATGATTGCTGCTGCCGATCCTGGCGGTATTGGTGATCGTGGTGACCCCTGCCGGCAGCGTGCTCGCGACGCGCACCACGAAGGTACGGGTCAGCGTGGCCCCTGCATTCAGGTTGCCGATGGTGAAGGTACAGCTACTGTCAGCCTGCCCACCGTTCGGGCAGATCCAGGTCGCACTACTCCCCGTAGCAACAAAGCTCGTATTGGCGGGCACGGTCTCGGTGATGACGACGTTCGCAGCTTGCTGGTTGCCGGTATTGGTCACTGTCAGCGTGTAGGTGATCAGGTCGCCTGGCTCGACCGTGATGTCGTCGTCGGTCTTGGTGATGACGAGATCGGGCGCGGCGGTGACGGGTGTGGTCTCGTCGTCCTCGTTATTCGACGGGGTCGGGTCGGCACCATTGCTGCCATCGTCGGCGATGGCGACGGTGTTGGTAATCGTCGTGACGCCAGCGGGCAGGCTTGCATCCACCTGCACCACGAAGGTGACGGTGCCAGTGATGTTGACGGCGAGGTC
>NZ_LYXE01000100.1 GCF_002532075.1 Candidatus Chloroploca asiatica
GGCCTCTACGTGCGAAACACGGGTGCTGCCACAGTAAGGTGGGCAAACATCCGCTTTGCCGGCAACAACAATTGGGGCATGGCGGCAATCGGTTCGAATGGCACTGTGACAGTGCAGAACAGCACGTTGGAACTGGGCAACATCTCTGGTATTCGCGCTAATGCCGGCAGCCTGTCCATCACTGATAGTACGATCCAGGACATGAACGGGGTTGGAGTGCTGGCGTCTAGCGTCGCGCCGAACATTAGCCGGAGTGTGATCACGCGTAGTGGTGGAGGGGGGCTTTCAGTTCAAGCTGCTGGGTTGACCTTGATCGACAGCACCATTGCACACAACGGGATGAACAACACCAGCAACGGGCTGTGGCTCGTGAACCCGGGTACGTTGACGCTCACTGGCAATACCATCAGCGGCTATGTGCAGGCAAGTGCTATTCGTTTGCATTTCAACACCGCAGCGATCCCCAGTTGGACGATTGCGAACAACATCCTCACTGGCAACCTGTACAACGGGATGGAGTTGAGCGGCACGGTGACAACCAGCACACTGCCGGCGCTGGCCAACTTTCCCTACGTGGTGAGCTACCTAAACGTGCCTGAGAACCAGACGCTCACCATCGCAACAGGGGTGATACTGAAGTTTCTGCCGATCTCGGGTGTGCTGGAC
>NZ_LYXE01000101.1 GCF_002532075.1 Candidatus Chloroploca asiatica
GCGCCGATGCTACTGGGGCCTGAGCCCTGGGAACGTAGGTCCACGCACCACACAACACAACAAACCCCACCGCCCGTTGGCAAAACCTGCCGACGGGCGGTGGGGTTTTTGGTTTTGTGGCTAGTGCGTATCTTTGTGCGCTTTATCAGCGGTATAAGGTGTAGTTCTAAATTCGTGTGAACTGACCAATTGATGCCGTAGGAGGAAGCCCGATGCGCATACGCAATGCCAGATGGTTGGGATGGATATTGATGATTGTCGGTTTGCTTGTTCTGGGCGGGGACCCAGTGTGGAGGCATACTGCGGCTCTAGCGAACCCCGCTGCACCCCTGATGCGCTATGAAAATGGACACCTGCTCTATGGTGAGTTTCGTGCGTATTATGAAGCACATGGCGATAAGGCAAGCTTTGGCTTGCCCATCACGAGTGTTTTTGTTGATGCGGGTGGACTGACCGTTCAGTATTTTGAGCATGCTCGCTTTGAGTGGCATGACCAGGTACGTCTTGCTCATCTTGGACGGTTTTTTGCTCAGCAGCATCAGATGGAGGGAGCCTTTACCTGGCGTGAGCCAGATGAAGCGCTAGAGGAGGATCGTCTCTATCTGGTTGATGCCGGGCATACGCTTCGTGGTGCTTTCCGGTGGTACTGGCAGCAAACTGGGGGGGTGCTCAGGCATGGGTTGCCGATTTCAGAAGAGTTCTATGAAGCGCAACCTGATGGGGTATCTCGTCTGACTCAATATTTTGAGCGAAGCATTCTGATCTATCAACCAGGATTTGAGGGCACATCAGATGAAGTGATCCGTGAACCTCTTGGGCTGCGCTATGCGCACCTCTATGTGGAACCCCTTCGCCTTGAACCAGAAGGTTCTTTGCAAATATTGGCTGAGGCTAGTCTGCCTTTTCATCCTACGAGTCCAGATGGACATAATATTGCTCTTGCAGCTAGTCGGCTTAATGGTGTTATGGTGCTTCCGGGTGAGCGCTTGGGGTTTCTCGCAACAATTGGCGAGGTTTCGGCGGCGAATGGCTACGTGCCTGGTAGTGGTATCGAAAATGGGGTCATTGTCAATAATATGATCGGAGGAGGGATCTGTACGGTCTCGACCTTGCTGTATCGCGCTGCGTGGTATGCCGGGTTACCTATTTTTGAACGCACAGGCCATCGTTACTGGCTGCGGGCCTATGCTGATCAGCCAGGGCTTGAAGCGGCTGTTGCGGTTCCAGATCTGGAATTATCGTTTGGCAATGATACGCTTGGGGAACTGATCGTCGAAGCCGAGGTGATCAATCAGTTGGTTCGTGTGCGGATCTGGGGGCGTTCTGATGGACGTACTGTGGTTGTTGCGCAACCAGAGATACGGACAGAAGGACGTGCATCAGCGCGCCGTGCTGCAGTGGCCGAGACTGAAGGGAGCAGGTCTAGCTTTGCGGCCTTGGAGAATACGCCACAACAGGCAAGGGAAGTGATCAACCGGCGCACCATTCGCGGTGCTGATGGCAGTATTGTCCGTCAGGAACAGGTATTGACACGGTATGCTACGCTTCCGGTGCGAGTTGCGCCAACCGTGACTCCTTCGCCCCCTTCGCCCTCTGAAGAGGTACCTGATGGCAATCGTGTCAAAGGTCGAGGGTGATGAGGGTGCCTTGCCAGCATGGGTGGGCTGAATGAGCGCATCTCGCTTGCTCATCCAGCCCACCCATGCGTTTAGTTTATGGCTTCATCGGCAGCTAGCGCTAGGGCGATATCTTTGTCGGTTAAGCCTCCCGCATCGTGGGTCGTGAGGGCGAGGGTGACTTTGTTGTAGCGAATGTCAATATCGGGATGATGTGCTGCGGCTTCAGCGAGAAACCCTATCTGGGTCACAAAAGCAATGGCTCGTGGAAAGTCAGGGAGTTTGAAGGTTTTGCTCAGCATATCACCCTGCCGATGCCATCCCCGGAGGTTCTCAAGGGCTAGGCTGATTTGTTCCTCGCTCAATTTTGTCATACTCTACTCCTGAGTCTAGTATCTGATCACGAATGAACCGGTATCTTCAGTATACACCAGAGTATCGTAGTGAGTTGGGAGGATGTAGATGTGTAGCCAGGGCTGGTATAATGATGGCACACATCTTCCGTCTATGTGACTGGCAGGGTGAGGAGTGAGTGGATGTACCTTCCAGATGCTGGTTGCAATGACGCCAATACAGGGGGCAGGTACCTATGCATGCATCAGTCAACTTCGCGTCGGCTTCCGCGCTCTCGATGGAAGCGCTGGCGGATCTATTTACGCGCTCGTTCGAGGCCTACTTCTATTCGGGGGTGACGACACCGGAGACTTTATCGCGGCGGATCGCATCAGAGAATATTGACCTGTTTTCTTCACTTATTCTATGTATTGATGGTCAGCCATCTGGTGTTGCGCTGCTTGCGCGGCGTGGCGCACGTGCCTGGTGTGGTGGGTTTGGCATTGTGCCCGAACATCGGGGTAATGGTTATGCCAAGCACCTCACCGCAGCAATGATTGAGCAAGCGCAAAAAGCAGGTGCTCGCCAATTGACCCTGGAAGTGTTGACGCGGAATATTGCTGCATTGCGGACATATGAGCATGCAGGCATGCATGTGACCCGTCGGTTATTGATTATGGCGTGGCATCTTGGGGATGATGAGTTTGGGCGCAGACCAAGGGTCGATGAACTTGAGGCCGAACCGCTCGTGCTTGACTATTTTGCTGACCTCCATCCGGCTCATGCCTCGTGGCAACGTGAGCCGGCTACCCTGCTGGCACTACCCAATTTACGTGGCATGGTATTGCGTGAAGATGGTGATGTAACAGCCTATGCACTGGTTACAGGCGATGAAATCAGTATGCGCCTGTTTGATCTGGGCGCGTGTGATGAGATGGCTGCGCGTGAATTACTTCATGCACTTCAGGCGCATACAGCCAGCTTAACCTGCATCAATGAGCCTGCTGATAGCCCACTGACGGGTGCCTTTTTGCGGTCTGGTTTTGTGGTGCCTGATGAGCAGTATGAGTTGACAATGGTGTTGTAAGATACGTGTAACCAGCATCATGAGTGACTCGTTGTGATGGTGGATTATGCTGAATAGATCATGGTAATGGAGCGCTACAATGCAACTTGGACCACGTATTACTGAAGGCAAAACGAAGATTGTGTATGCACACCCTGATGAGAGTGGGCTTTGCATTCTTGTGCATAAAGATGGCATTACGGCGGGAGATGGAGCGCGGCGTAATGAGATTTCTGGCAAAGGGGCGCTGGCTGGGCGGACGACGGCGAATGTGTTTGCCTTGCTTGAGCGTGCGGGTATTGCGACGCATTTTATCCAAGCCCCTGAACCAACGATTACGGTGGTACGTCGTTGCCTGATGTTGCCACTTGAGGTTGTGATGCGGCGTCTGGCGGCTGGTTCGTACCTGCGACGCCATCCCGAGGTTGCTGAGGGGACACGTTTTGACCCGCTGTTGGTCGAGTTCTTCTTGAAGGATGATATTGCGCACGATCCGCAAATTAGTGAACATGAGATTGCGGTGCGGAATCTTGCGACGTCTGATGAAGTTCGTCAGATGATTGAGCTTGGCGTCGAGGTCTTTACCCTGTTAGAACGAGCCTGGGCGGAGCAGGATGTGGCACTGGTTGATCTCAAGATTGAGTTTGGGCGTGCGGTCAGTACTGAACAGGGGGCAAACCTGCTGGTTGCTGATGTGATTGACAACGACTCGTGGCGGATCTGGCCCGGCGGAGAAGCGGGACGGATGCTTGACAAGCAAGTCTACCGCAATGCGGCCACGGTTAATGAAGGTGTGCTGGCGGATGTACGCTCACGGTATGAGCAGGTAGCTCAGCGGACTGATCGTTTCGCTGAGTTTGAGCTGAATTAAAACCCAGGTTGGTAAGAGCGATATGATTGCAGAGTGGCTCAGTTTGCTTCCGCTCGTAGGGGCTATTTTACATTGGATCCTCTTGATTGGCGCACTCTTTACGGTGCCGGTCAATCGCAAGCCCTCTTCGGCAACAGCTTGGTTGATGTTGATTGCGCTTTTTCCCTTTGCGGGACTCGTGCTCTTTTTGCTGATCGGGAGCCCCAAGCTTCCCTATGAGCGTCGGCTCAGGCAATTGACGATGGACGAGCTGGTGGCGAAGGTGATCAGCGAAGCGCGTGAGCATCCGGTGTTTGGCCCATTGTTGAATCCTCATGTGCCTGCACGGTATCTTCCGTTTGCGAAGCTCAATGCGCATCTTGGTGGTATGTCCGCATTTGCCGGTAATGATGTTGTGATCATTGACGATTACGATGAGATTATCCGTCGTTTGGCTGAGGATATTGACACGGCTGAGCGTTGCGTGCATATCCAGTTTTATATTCTCAACTATGATGAAGCGACCGAAGTGGTCTTTCGCGCCCTTGAGCGTGCGCATCAACGGGGTGTGCAGGTGCGCATCATGCTCGATGATTTTGGCTCAAACCGTTATCCTACGAGCAAGCAGACAGATGCTTACCTGAAAGCGGCTGGGTTTGGGTACGAGCGTATTTTGCCGATTCGTTTGCGTAAAGGCCAGTGGTCGCGACCGGATTTACGTAATCACCGAAAAATTGCGGTGATTGATGGCAAGCTTGGATATACTGGTTCGCTCAATCTGATCCGGCGCGACTATTTTCGCAAGGATGACCTCTATTATGATGAGGTGGTCGTGCGGGTGACTGGGCCAATTGTTGGGCAACTTGATGCGGTCTTTATCACCGATTGGTACAGCGAGACAGATACCCTCTTGACGCGAGATGAGCTTTATCAGGGTGAGGAAGCGATCGTTGCGACAGGGACGATGCTTTGCCAGGTCTTGCCGAGTGGTTCAGGACATGACGACGAGAACAATCTCAAACTCTTTACCGCGATGATCCATGGTGCGCAGCATAAACTGACGATTGTGAACCCCTATTTTGTGCCTGATGACAGTCTGATGCTGGCTTTGACCAGTGCGGCACAGCGTGGTGTTGATGTTACGATGATCAACTCGGAGGCACCGGATCAGTTTATGGTCTATTATGCGCAGCATTCGTTTTACGACGAATTATTACGTTGTGGCGTGAAGATTGCGCTCTACAAAAAGCCGATTCTGCTGCACTCGAAGTTTATGACGATTGATGATGATATTGCGATGGTTGGCTCGAGTAACTTTGATATGCGGTCGTTCCAGTTGAATCTCGAGGTAAGCATGATCTGTTACGACCGCAAGGTTGTAGCGGATCTGCGTGCAATTGAGGCGAAGTACCTCGAGCGGTCGATCATGCTCAACCGTGATGCCTGGGCGATTCGTCCGCTTTATCGTCGGCTCTTCGAGAATATTGCCCGTCTGACGGCGGCCTTGCAGTAGCGTCATTTATCCTTCTGGTGGGAGGGCGATGGTGCCCTGGGTATCGCTGACCCGATCGTTGAGCAACCATGCGGATAGCCCAACCGGATGCTGTTGTTCAGGGGGCAGGGGCGAGACGTAGGTAAAGCCGGCGGTACGGTGGTCAAAATCGGCGCGTACAGCGGCGCGCAATTCAGCATCAGTGAGGAGGTCGAGCGTCATCAGGGCGAGCACGTGCGCGGCGGCAACGGCACCTTTCAGCCCGATGGTCGTGCCCCCACAGGCGGTGACCGGCCAGGTGTGGAGAGCGACATGCAGCGGCATCGTTGGCATCGTAAGCCCCATTGTTGGTGTCTGCCAACTCACTTCGGCGACGTCAGACGACCCCCCAATTGTGCGCTCAGGCTGAAGGGGGAGGATCTTGGTGGCAAGACCGTGTTCGGGAAGGCCACACTCGTGTTGACAGGCCTGGGCGAAAGCTTGTTCTTCCTCGTTCCACTGCGGCACACCGACCTGTTCAAGATGCACGTGCATGCGTTCGGCCAGGGGGGTATTGGGCAAGAGATCGTGGACCCCGTAATAATGGTTGACGCGTGCCTCGGTCTGGGTGGCAAGGGCGGCCCCTGCGGCGATCTGTTCGACCCAGGTCGTGATAGCGGTCACGTGGGTGCGGTCAAGATCGCGTACCTTGAGCCAGAGGCGGGTATACGCAGGCACCACGTTGGGGGCGGTACCGGCGGCTTCAAAGACATAGTGGACACGGGCGGTTGGCTCGAGGTGTTCACGCATCAAATTGAGCCCGTGGGCGGCCAGTTCCATGGCGTGGAGGGCACTGCGGCCCTGCCAGGGTTCCATGCCGGCGTGGGCGGTACGACCAAAGAACTCGATCTTCAGCGAATTATTGGCCGCAGTACGCGCACTCGCGACAACGGCCATGGGGGCGGGGTGCCAGTGGAGGCAAGCGTCAAGGTCATTGAAGAGGCCTTCGCGGGCCATATAGACCTTGGCCCCTTCGGTCTCTTCGGCGGCACACCCATAGAGGCGGAGCGTGCCTGGGATTGCCTCGGTCTCCATCACATGCTTGACCGCGATGGCGGCACCGGCAAGCCCGGCGCCGAGGAGATTGTGCCCACAGCCATGCCCACTGGTCTTGCCATCGTCACGCGGCTGTTGGCGGGGTACTGGGGCATTGCCGAGCTCGGGCAAGGCGTCATATTCAAGCAGGAAGCCGACGATCGGGCCACCGGAACCCTGGGTCCACTCAGCGATAAAGGCGGTGGGGACGCCAGCGGTACCGACGCTGACCAGGGTGAAGCCGGCGGCCTGTAAGATACGCTGATAGAGTTGGGCTGACTCAACCTCGTGGAGGCTGAGCTCGGCCAGATTCCAGACTTCAGTTGCGAGTTGGATGATCGTTGGCCGGGCGAATTCGAGCGCCTGGAGCAGTTCAGCAGTGGGTAGTGTGGCTGGCATAGGATCTTCCTTGATGCAGCGCAACCATTGGTGCGAGGTCATTTTATTCGGCGGCGGCGGCGAATGAAGCGGAGGGCACTGATGTCCGTGTTTGCCGGGCAAAGCCGGGGACATCGACTTTGTATACCAGGATAACACAAATCGCAAGACCGATGGCTTCGAGAAAGAAGACGAGACCATAGGCAATGTTGAGTGAGCCCGTGGTGATCAGGCCGAGATCGCGGATCAAACCACCGAGGAAGATCCCGAGACCACGAAAGAGCAACTGAGCGACGGTCCAGAGCCCGAGGTAAGCCCCAGCGCGGTGGTCAGAGGTCATCGCCATCAAGAGCGAAACGGCACCGACGGTATAGATACCAAACCCGAGGCCAAAGGCAAAAAGCACCGGGATCAGCATAGCTTCGGCTTCGGTGATGGCAATCACGCCGAGGAGAGCGAGGGGGATGCTGGTAAGGATCAGGCCGATCATCGTGGTACCAGTTTGCTCGTGGGCCTGGCGGTTCCGGGTATAGATAACGGTACCGATGAGGCTGAGCACAACCCCGGTACCCCAATACGCATTGAAGCGGGTGGTTTCGCCAACCGAAAGTCCGAACACATCACCACCGAAGGGTTCGAGCACGGCGTCTTGTGCAAAGGCGCTGGTGGCACCGAGGGCGAGGAAAAGAAAGAAGAGCCGGGTACGGCGGTCGCCCCACATCTCGCGCAGGAGCGTACGAAAAGGCAGTTGTTCTGATGGAGCGTCGGCGACAATGGTACCATGGCGTTGTTCTTCGCCGAGCAGCGAGAAGAAGAAGGCCATCGTCGCAATGCCCATGCCAAAGAGCACAATCTGCCAGAAGGTGGCCGGATCGTAGACTGGCATCATCAGGCCATAGACGACCCCGGCGATAGGAAAACTGATCACAAGGAACGTCTGCACAATGCTCATAGCCTGCCCGCGTTTTTCTGGGGGAGCGCTATCACGCACAAGGGCGAGGAACGTGCTGCCCGAGAGCAGGGTACCGACGCCATAGATGAGGAAGGAGAAGACGGCGAGTGACCAGGCGAGGATCGAGCGTGGATTGGCGGCGAGCATGACCGTAATGATGGGGAGCAAGGGTAACGAGAGCACCATTGGAATGCGTCCACCCCAGATATAGGGCAGACGATGAAAGCCAAAGATCGGGCGGGTATCGGAGCGATAGCCAGCCCAGATGCTCAACGGGGCGAGCAGATAACGCAAGGCTGAGAGCAAGGCGACCGGGGCGGCCCAAATATTCAAGTCTGAAATCAGGATGCGATTGAGCACACCTGAAGTTAAGAGATCAACAAACGACGAACCAATATGAAAAGACCCGATCTTCATCGTGCGTAGCACACTAAAACGACGTGGCTCATCACTCACAGACAACTCCTGGGGTTCTATCACACGAGCTTATTGATAACTCTGGGCAACGGCGAGATGGACTTCATTGGCAACTTGACTGATACGGCGTAAGAGGCGTGCCCGGTCTTCATTGCGTGGCCGGGTCTCTTCGGAGAGTTGCATCGCCGAGTCGACCAGGGTATCACGAAAAAAGAGAGCGGCTTCGAGGGCCGCGGTCAGGGGCATGCCTGCACGGAGGGCCAGGGTGCCATACTCGCCGCCGATCCGTCGGGCCTCGCGCAGCAATTCTTCATCATCGTGGGGATTATTGATATAGTGCAGGACGACGCCCATCAACTGTTGCCCGATACGGCGCCAGGCCTCACGGTCAGCCTCGGGGATGCGGGTGAGCCAGGCGCGATGGGAATGGGGCGCAGCGGCAATTTCGCTCCGCGTTTGGGCGGAGGTACGCGTGGCGAGTTCTGAGCCAAACGCGCGACTGGTAAGCGACGTGCGGCGGGCAAGGGTCTCGATATCGTGACGGGCAAAACGGCGGTGCCCGCCGGGTGTGATGTAGACTGGCACCGAGCCTTCATCGGCCCAGCGGCGCAGCGTAGTGCTATGGACACCAAGCAACTTGCTGGCTGCGGAAAGTGAGAGAAAGGTGACCTCATCACGCTCGGGCATGGTGAACCTTTGATAAATCTATAGAAATCTTAGTAAACGTCTTTAATTATAGGCAAGGTTGGTTGTTTCTGTCAATTGCATTGAGATTTTTTTTCGCTCGTGGAAAAAGCCAGCTTAGCTGGCTTTTTCCACGAGCGAAGGGCGAGGGCCGGGTGTTTCGATAGCGAAGGGAAAGGGCCGGGGGGTTAGACGACGTAGCGCCCTGGATTGAGGCGGTTGGTCGGGTCAAACTGGTGTTTGATCCTCCGCATGACTTCAACGGTTGTGGGTGGTTGGCCCCAGGCTGGCATTTCGCGGCGCAGGTGGAGTGGGCCGCCGAGGACGGCGGTGGTGGGTTGATGGGCATACAAACGGTTGTGCCAGGTGCGGAGTTGTTCATCGTTGCCGCGTGCGCGGAGGTAGGCAACCCCATTCAATGACCGCGCACTCACGGTCAGGGTGATACCAAGTTCGTGGGCGGTGGTGCGTGCCCTGGTCAGGGCGAGGGCCAGTTGACTGGGGAGGGTCGTGAGTCGGATGACCAGTTCATCATCGGCGACGGTGGCAGTTTGGGGCAGATCATTGAGTTGTGCCCAGAGTTGGCGATGGGCCTCATCGTGCAGGGGATAGGCTTGTCCCCCGGCCTGTGCGGTACGCGCTGTTAGCTCGTGCAGATGGCGTTCGACGGCGGCGGATAAGCCTTCGGTGCGCAGGGCGACCTGGATGGTGCTGTTGGTAAAGGGCGCAAACGTGAGCCCCTCGACATATTCGAGCGCCATCGGGGTCAACTGACTTATTCGGACGCCCTCGATCAACTGAAAGGCCTGTTCTGGTGTGGCAAAAGAGCAGAGGAGGCTGGCCTCGGCATTGGGCCGAGGGATGAGTTTGAAGTTGGCGGCCACGATGATGGCGAGGGTGCCCAGGCTGCCGGTGTAGAGCTTCATCAGGTCGTAGCCACTGACATTCTTGACGGTCATCCCACCGGCCTTGCTGATGCGCCCGCTTGCCTCGACCACCTGGACACCAAGGAGGAGATCGCGACTGGTGCCGTAGCCCAGGCGGCGAGGCCCGTCCATCGCAGTGGCGAGGAGGCCACCGATGGTACTCTGGTGGGGCAAAGGCACATCAAGCGGGAACATCTGGCCATTGTCGGCGAGCGTTGCGTTGAGCGCGGCGGCGGTCATGCCTGCTTGAAGCGAAATAGTCAGATCATCGGGCTCATAGATCAAGACCTGATTGAGGCGTGTGGTGCGCACGACCACGACATTGGTACTGGCGACTGGTGCGCCCCAGGCCTGGCGTGTGCCGCCCCCATAGGGAACAACCGTCATGCCTTCAGCGGCAACAGCGGCGACGACCTGGGCGACTTCCTCCACTGAACCTGGCTCAACGACGAGGGCGGGAACCTGATGGTGGAGGGCAAACGGAGCGCAAGCTGCGGGGTCTTCCCGGAGATGGGCCTCACCAACAAGTTCGGACAACTGGCGGGCAAGCAGTGCATGTGACATTCGTTTCCCCAATTTTGTATCAGGAGTGGGCCAACCAAGCTAGGCAACGTCACGATCGGCGAAGGCCATGGAGTGGCGTTGTTCGGCGAGATCGCGTGCGTTCTGGGTTTTAGGGAAGATTTTGCCGGGGTTGAAACGACCCTCGGGATCGAAGCCCTGGTGGAGGGCGGCCATTGCGGCGAGATCGTCTTGATTGAAGAGGTAGGGCATAAACTCCTGTTTTTCCACACCGATGCCGTGTTCGCCGCTGATCACCCCGCCCTGTTCAATGCTGATGAGCATCATACGATTGACGGCCTGGAGGGCGCGTTCATTCTGGTCGGGATCGCGCCGGTCGAAGAGGATAATCGGGTGAAGATTGCCATCGCCGGCGTGGAAGACATTGGCGACCGGTAGATTCAACTCTTGGGCGATCTGGGCGACCTCCTCCATCATTTTGGGGAGGCGGGTACGCGGAACAACCGTATCAACGAGGTGGTAGGTTGGGGCAAGGCGGCCCATAGCGCCGAAGGCATTTTTGCGGGCAGACCAGACGCGCACCTGTTCGGCGGGGGTACGAGCGGGGCGGACATCAAGGGCACCATTTGACCAGCAGATCGCCACAATATCATTCAGCAGTTCATCGAGGCCGTCGGTGACCCCATCAACTTCTACAATCAGCAGGGCGCCAGCCTCATCGGGCATGCCGAGGCGATACATAGTATTGACCGCCTTGATCGCCAGGCGATCCATGATTTCGAGGGCGGCGGGCAAGAGTCCGCGGGCGATCACCTGGGAGACGGTACTGGTTGCCCCGGCGATAGTAGGATAGAGGGCGAGCACAACGCGGATCGCCTCGGGCAACCGGGTAAGGCGCAACCAGGTTGCGGTCACGATCCCGAAGGTACCTTCAGAGCCATTGATCACCCCGGTCAAATCATAGCCAGCGCAATCAGGTGTACCGTCCCCTGTCCAGATCACCGAACCATCGGCGAGCACCATTTCGACACCGAGCACGTGGTTGGTGGTCACGCCATATTTGAGGCAGTGGGGGCCACCGCTGTTATTCGCGATATTGCCACCGATGGTGCATGCTTTTTGCGAAGAGGGATCGGGAGCGAAATGGTACCCTGAGAGCGTAAGGTACTGGGTCAACTCCCAATTGATGACCCCTGGTTGGACAAGCACGCGCCCATTGGGGAGATCGAGTTCAAGGATTTGACTCATGCGGGAGGTGCCAATAATGATTCCGCCGTGCATCGGGGTTGCCCCGCCGGAGAGGCCGGTACCGGCCCCACGGGGAACCACAGGAACGTCGTGCTGCGCGGCCAGGCGCACGATTGCGCTGACCTGTTCAGTTGAAGTAGGGAGCACGACGACGTGTGGGGCGTGAGTATCCATAACACACCCATCGGCATCATAGGTCATCAAGGCATCAGGATCGGTGACGACACCAGTGACACCGACAATCTGCTTTAGCTCAGCGATCAACCGGGTAGGTTCCATACCTTATTCCTCCAAGAAGGGCAACAATGCGCTTCGCCAGCCCTGGTGTCAGGGCTAAAAGCTATGCTTGTGATGCTAAGACAAGGATAGAGCTGAATTGTACCATAGCCAGAGGCTTACGTTCATCGGCGGCGCGTTACGCCCTTAGGGCGATTGCATTATACGAAACCGGATGCAAACATACGCGCTCTGTGGCAGCATGTGCATGCAACCAGCGGCGCAAACGGCGGCCCCCGGCAACACCAGGGCACCCGCAAGGGGTGCCCCTACAGGCGGGGTACGGGCACCCCTTGCGGGTGCCCTGGTGGGGTGCATACACGGAAGATGCAATCGCCCTGGTTACGCCTCTCCTAGTTCTTTTCGCCTAGCTGCACCATCTGCTGTTGAGGCAAGGGCAATTAGCCTCGTGCGCTGATGGCAAGGCCGGGTGTAACCAGTATGCTTGGGGACAGGATATGGTTGAAACCGAAAAAGGAGTCTATGATGTGCCGTATTCAGGAGCAGACGCGAACTTCCCGTTACCCGGCTGAGGGTGAGACGGTGCAATTGGGGGCATTGGAAGGGACGAGTCGGCAGTGTGCGGGGCGTTTCCCGTGGTGGATGCTCTGGGTCGCCTGGCCGTTCTTTTTCCTGGTGAAGGGCTCGTGGCATATCGCAAGCCCGCTGGTAGCGTGGCTTGGGGAGCCGTTGGTGTTGACGGTGACGCCGTTGCCATTATTGCTGGTTGCGATGGGGCTTGCGGTGCTGGTGATTGATCGCGTGCGGCGGGGATAGGGGCACGGCGGCGCCGTGCCCGTACGGGGGGGGCTGAGATAGAAGAGGGATGCGCAATGGCTACTATATCGGCACAACCGATGACGGCGGAACTTGAGGGTGAGTTTGTGGTGTTTCTGATTGGGATGCGGATCAATCAGTGGTGGAATGTGCCAGCCTGGTTACCGGCATTTTTGGCGATGCCGCGGATGTTGCGTGAATTGCAGGCGCAACCTGAGTTGGGTTTTCTTGGTTCGATCGGGATGTTGCCAGTGATGGTACAGTATTGGCGCTCGTTTGAGCATCTGGAGGCGTATGCCCGTAGTCGTGAGCATGCGCATCTGCCGGCGTGGCAGGCTTTTCAGCAGCGGGTGCGCAAGAGTGGCGGTGCCGTGGGAATTTGGCACGAGACTTATCGGGTGACGCCCGGCAATTATGAGACGCTTTATGCCGGGGTTCCCGCGCTTGGCCTGGGCAAAGCTGGTCGTTTGACGCCGGTGGTGCGCGGCAAGCAGAGCGCCCGGGCGCGGATGGGGCAGGAGGTGCATACGGTTGTTGAGGCCGATGGGGGGTCATTGTTATAATGGGGATGAGGCCCACTTCCCCAACCCTCGCCCGCTGGAGGTTGAAGGGCAATACCTTGCAAAGAAGGCGGTTTTTTTGACACAAAGGCGCAAAGGCGCAAAGCTGTGTGGAGATGGATCAAACAAACCCAATCGGGCGCACAGGAGAGTTTAGGTTGTCTATGGTTGCAGAGAAGATGCGGCCTGATGATCCCTTGTTTGATCATCAGGATGTTATCCCCCATCGAAGTGCGCTGAATATGTCGGGGGTGCTGGCTGCGCTGGTGAGCGTTGGTTTGCCGTTGACAACCGGGGTGATCGAGGGATGGTCGTTGCTGCGGATGGTGGCCTATCTGGTGCTGGCGGCTGGCTTTCTTGGCCTCGTGATGGGCTATCTGCTCTGGTCGCGGATCACGTGCTGGGCGAACAGACGGATCGGGCTCTTTTTGACGCTCAGTGGACTTGCGGGTGCGGGGTTGCTTGTCATAAGCGGCGAGCATCGGACGCAGCCGCTGGCGTTGACGGTGCCGTTGGTGATTGCGGTGCTTAGCCTTTCTCCCCGTCAGGCAAGTTGGGTGGGTGTGAGCTACCTGATGCTCATCCTGGGTGGGCTCTGGTTGGGTGGGGTCAGAGTTTCTGAGGTGCTCTTTACATCGGTAGCGATCTACGCCTCGATCTTTCTTTTTATGTATGCGGTCGTGCAAATTGCATTGAGTCAGGCGCGACAACGGCAACAGGCGACGGCACTGGCAGATGAGAATGCGCGTCTGGCGCGTGAGGCGGGTGCTGCGGCGACGCTTGCCGAGCGCAACCGGATTGCTCGTGAGTTGCACGATACGATTGCCCAGGGGTTGACTGCGATCACGATGCAACTTGAGGCGGCGCAGCGAGCTTTTGAGCGTGACCCCGAACGGGCGCGTGTGCGGCTGGCGCGTGCTCACGAACTGGCTCGCACGACGCTTGGCGATGTGCGTCGGAGTGTCTGGACGCTCGCTGAGACTTCGCTTTCTGACCAGCAGATTGATTTTGTTTTGCAACAACAGGCATGCCAGTTTCAAGACCGGACTGGCATTGCGACGACGTGGATCTATGCTGGCCCAGGGCTTGCGTTGCCACCTGAGCAGGCTGAGCAGGTGGCACGCATTGTGCAAGAGGCTCTGGTGAATATCGAGAAACATGCATACGCCAGGCATGTTGAAGTGGGCCTCGATTCTGATGAGGCGGTGTATCGGGTCTGGGTACGTGATGATGGCGTTGGGTTTGATGCGGCGCTGCCAATTGCGAGCACGCATGGGGGCGGCTTCGGGTTGATCAGCTTGCGCGAGCGAGCGCGGCTTGCGGGCGGCGATCTCCACCTTGCGAGTCGTGTAGGCGGCGGCACGACGTTGAGCCTGATCCTTCCGGTAGATCAGAAACGAGATGAAGAACGATGAGCACGGCGACACCGATTCGTATTTTGATCGTGGAAGACCAACGCATTGTTCGTGAAGGCTTGCGCGCCCTGTTGGAGGATGAGACGGTGGTGTGCTTGGTAGGCGAGGCGGCGCATGGTGAAGCTGCGGTTGCGCAGTACGAGGCCTTGCGTCCTGATGTGGTCTTGATGGATCTGCAGATGCCGGGGATGGACGGGGCCGAGGCGACGCGGCGGATACGTGCGCTCGATCCACAGGCGCGGGTGCTGGTGTTGACGACGTATGCGACCGACGAATTTATTTTTGCGGCGCTGCGAGCCGGGGCGAAAGGCTACCTGCTCAAAGATGCCTCGGCGGACGAATTGATCGCGGCGATTCAGGCGATCTATGCTGGACAGACGCAGTTATCGCCTGCGGTTGCGGCGCGACTCGTCGCGGGCGTTGGTGGGGGTGGCCCCGAGCCACTGACCGCCCGTGAACTCGATGTGCTGACCTTGATCGGGCGGGGGCAGAGCAACGATGCCATTGCTGTCACACTCAATATTTCGCCGCGCACCGTCAAAGTGCATGTACAGAATATTCTTGGCAAACTCAACGCCGCGAATCGCACCGAAGCGGTAGCGATTGCGGTGCGGCAGGGGGTTCTTTCGCTCTAAGGCGTGCTCCGCACGCCTTAGAGCGGTTGGTGTGCTTCTCGCGCAGCGGATTACGCGGGTACGACCTCGAGGATCACCGGGGTGATGCGGCGAATCTTCCAGAAGAAGCCAAAGGCACGGTACATCAAACCGTACTTTTGCTGGAGGACTTGATGACCGACAGTGCCCTCTTCGAAGGAGAGCACACGGGTTGTGCCTGCGACTTCTTCGCCGAGCACTTTGCCCCGCGCGTCGCTGGGTGCCAGCGTGACTTTGCCATTGTTGCGGATGCGTTTGACCTTCCCCGAATTGTCCTCCGTCACAATGTACATCCGCTCACCTTGCAGGGCGAACCAGACCGGGGTGGGGACGCCTTCACCACTCTTGCGGTAGGTGGTTAGGTTGAGATACTTGTGACCCTGTAGATAGGCAAACGCTGTTGACTCGGTCATGATCTGGTGCTCCTTTGGTTGTCTTAATTGACATAAAACCTTTGACATAGGCAGATTTCCAGGCCATTGGTTGCTGGCAACCTTTCTGCGCAGCTTACGTGCTGATGCAGGTAGCATACACTGTTCTGATTCAGGGTACATCAATGTCAAGGGCTATGCTATCATACCTCAAGAGCGTAGGCTGCGTTTCTATCAAAAGAACTATGGGACGTTCATGTTTATTTCGACTGGTCAATTGCCTGCTGATGCACAGGTTCAGGCGCTTGTTGATGAGGCGTATGCACAGTTTCGGGAGCGTGACGAAGGCGAGAATGCACAGCATTATCCGGCACTTGCCCGGGTCCCCCGTGATCTCTTTGGGATCTGTGTTGTCGGGGTCAATGGCAAGATCTATGCCGTTGGCGATGCCGAAGTCGAATTTACGATTATGAGTGTGGCCAAGCCGTTTGTGCTAGCGCTGGTTTGCCAGGCGCTTGGCCCCGAGGTGGTGCGCGAGAAGATCGGCGTCAATGCAACGGGTCTGCCTTTCAATTCGATCATGGCGCTTGAACTCCATGCACAACGCTTGACGAATCCGATGGTCAACACAGGTGCGCTGGCGGCAACCAGCCTGATCCCCGGGGCGACGGCGGAACTCAAATGGCAACATATCCAGGAGGGGCTGTCGGCGTTTGCCGGGCGTTCCTTGACGGTGAACGAAGAGGTTTATGCATCGGCGTCGGCAAGCAATCACCGCAACCGCGGGCTAGCCGCGTTTCTCTGGGGCTACGACCGGCTCTATTTTGATGCGCCTGCGACGCTCGATCTTTATACGCGCCAGTCGTCACTCAATGTCACCACGAAAGATCTGGCGATCATGGGGGCGACGCTCGCTGATGGCGGGGTCAATCCGGTCACCGGGGTGCGGGTGATGGACGCAGGGGTGTGTCGGTATGTGCTGGCGGTGATGGCGACGGCCGGGATGTACGAGACCTCGGGTGAATGGTTGTATGCGACGGGCTTGCCTGGCAAGAGTGGGGTTGGGGGCGGCATTCTCACGATCGCACCGGGCAAAGGTGGCTTGGGCACATTTGCGCCGCCGCTTGATGCGGCAGGCAACAGTGTCAAAGGTCAGCTTGTGGCGCACTTTCTTTCGGCGCAGCTTGGCCTCAATTTATTTGCATCGCAGCCTTTATGAGCAAAAAGCATTTCTACGCGGTGGTCGCCGGGCATACGCCGGGCATCTATACGGCCTGGGTTGGGGCGAATGGGGCTGAGGTGCAGGTCAAAGGCTTTCCTGGCGCAATCTTCAAAGGGTTTGCCACCCATGCTGAAGCCAAGCGCTGGTACGAGCAGCGTGCCGACCGCGTTCGCCGTAGTGAATCGTCGGCCGATCTGGGAGGGAACCAAGCCGCCCCGGCTCACTCTGGGGAGCCTGGGCGTGCCTCTGAGGCGGTCGGGGAGGAAGCCATCCCGTCTGAGCCGACTCGTGCCTCCAGTTTCAACCCGAGCCTCCATGAAGAGGCGTTGGCGCAGGGCAAGGTGGTGCTTTACACCGATGGCGGGTGCCAGGGCAATCCTGGCAAAGGGAGTTACGGGGTGGTTCTGTTGTACAAAGATCACCGCAAGGAATTTTCGGCAGGCTATGCGTTTACGACAAATAATCGCATGGAGATCATGGCGTGCATTGCTGGCCTGAAGGCACTCCAAAAACCGTCACACGTCGTCCTGTTTAGTGACTCAGCCTATGTGATCAACACCATGACGAAAGGCTGGGCCAAGCGATGGCGTGCCAACGGGTGGCAACGCAAGGTAGAGGGCGAGTTTGTGCCGGCGCGCAATGCCGACCTGTGGCAAGCGATGCTGGATCTCTGTGATTATCACGAGGTCACATTTGTGAAAGTGCGGGGTCATGCTGGCATCCCTGAGAACGAACGCTGCCACGAACTCGCCTCGCTTGCGATGGGGCAGGGTGATCTGTTGATTGATCATGGATTTGTTGGTGGATGAGATGCCGACGATCTGGCTGCGGCGGTGCTGCCGTTCCTCCGGCAGACAGCCCGTGCGTGATTATGGTTGCTGCGGTGCTTGAGGGTGCGCATCGCCAGAGATCGAGTCGATCATTTTGAGCAACGTCTTTAGGTTTACTGGTTTGCTCAGGTAGGCGTTTGCGCCGGCCTGCAGACAGCGTTCGCGGTCGCCGGGCATGGTCAGCGCGGTCAGCGCGATAATTGGTGTGTTTGCAAAGCGCACATTGGCGCGTAAACGTCGCATCGCTTCCAAACCATCCATCACGGGCATCTGGATATCCATCAAGATCAGGTCTGGCGTGATCGCCTCCGCCATCTGAATGGCTTCCAGGCCGTTTTCGGCGCTAACCACGTTGTAGCCATAGCTTGCGAGAAAATCCTTGATCGTCATAACCGTCATCGCATGATCCTCGACCAGTAAGATCGTGCCCTGGTGCCTGGATGCAATGGGGGCGATCTTTAAGCCGTCGATGGGCGGGTGGGCCAGCGAGGATGCATTCTCCTCGCTCACCCAGGGCAAACTGACGGTGAAACAACTACCCTGGCCAACGTCACTTTCGACTGCGATACTCCCGCCGTGCAACTCGACCAGGCGGCGCACCAGGGCCAGACCAAGCCCGGTACCCTCCTGTGCTCTAGTGAGACTACTATCGACCTGGGTAAAGGGGCTAAATAGTTTGGGTAGTTCATCAAGGGCAATACCGATACCGGTATCACGAATGACAAAGCGTACCAGTCCCTGCTTGGCATCCGCGTGAACTTCAAGGGCCACCTTGCCGTTGGCTGGCGTAAATTTGACCGCATTGCTGAGCAGATTGACCAAGATCTGCTTGAGTCGGCGCGCATCGGCGGTGATGATGAGCGGGTTCGATGTGGCGCGGTAGCTGACCTCGAGGGCTTTCTTGAGGGCCATTTCTTTGATGAAGATCAGGCTGGCCTGACATATATCGTTCACGGATACCGTTTCGAGGTTGAGATTGATCTTGCCCGCATCGATCTTCGCGAGATCGAGGATGTCGTTAATCAAGCTGAGCAGGTGTTGTCCACTGGCATAAATATTTTTAACATACAGCTGTTGTCTTTCATTGAGCGGGCCGCGCAGACCTTCGTTTAGAACCTCGGCCATACCCATGATGCTGTTGAGCGGGGTGCGCAGTTCATGACTCATATTCGCCAGGAAGGCGTCCTTGGCTCGGTTGGCATGCTTGAGCTCGGCGTTTGTGCGATACAACTCGGCGGTGCGTTCAGCCACGCGCTGTTCAAGCTCGGCATTGGAGCGTTGGAGGTTCTGGAACAATTGCGCATTGTCAATGGCAATGGCAGCCTGGCCTGCCAGCGTTTCGAGAAATGCTAGCCAGCCCTGTTCGGGATGCAGCGGCGTGCCGTGATAGACCTCGAGCACGCCTTTGATCTCGTCTTTGGCAATGAGAGGAACGCCGTAGTAGTCAACAAACTCCTCGTTAGCAAGCCACCGAGCTTTGGAATCGTGACAATCTTCCTTCATCAAGCCCGTGAGATGGATCATTGTGCGTTCGAGCACAACGCGACCGGCATAGCCTTCACCCAGTGTCAGATTCCTCATGCCGACGTTAGGCGAGCGAAACCCGCGATTGACGGTATGTTCGAGCGTCTGGGTGTTGGGGTCGTACAAAAGGATCATGCTGGCATCGACATTCAACTCTAACAGAACCTGTTCGAGCACTACCTCAAGACTGACGCACAGGTCAACGCTCGAGCTAATCGCGGTATCGATCTTGCGCAGCCCGTTCAGGCGTCGCAATTGCAGGCGGATCTGTTCGTCCGCCGCTTTGCGTTCGGTGATGTCTTGCAGAATGCCGTGAATCTGTGGTTGGCCATAATCATCGAAAACCCGCTCACCGATCGCCCAGATCACCCGAGTCTCGTTCGTGCCTCTGGGGTGGATCGCGAATTCCTCTTCGAAAGGCACCCCGTCTGCGACGAGCGCAAACAGACATGTCGCAACGCGCTCGGCATTTGTTTGCGCGAGCAGCCCGTAGATGGCGTCGTACGCCATCACGGTATCTGGAGGGAACCCGTAGATGCGATTGACCTGCTCGGAGCCGCGGAATTCCATCGCGGCGGGATCGAAGGTCCAGTGCCCCATGCGACCCATGTGCTGCGCTTCACGGTAGCGATCGGTCAATGTGTGAAGCGCAAGCTCGGACTGCTTCCGTTCAGTCACATCGCTGTCCCAGCCCCGATAGCCGATGACGTTGCCTTGCTCGTTGCGTCTGGGCACACCGGCAGTTACGATCCAGATGACGCGGCCATCGCTGGTCAGGATGCGATGCTCATAATCCAACATGTCGTCACCGACCCGCATGATGCGAAGAAAATCTTCCTTGAGCGCCTCTCTCTCTTCAGGCGGCGCGAGATCGTAGAAGTGCTTCTTGCCGACAAGTTCGTCAGAGTGGTAGCCGAGGACACGTTCCACCAGAGGGCTAATAAACGTGTACAGGCCGCGCACGTTGACTTCCCAGGTGTAGGTGCCGCTCCGCGCCGCCACAACTTCATACCGCTCTTCACTCTCCTTCAGCGCCACTTCCACATAAGTGCGTTCGAGCAGCGCGAACATGATGTTGGCGAACATCTCGAGTCGGCTGATTGCCACCTCGGACATCGCTCGTTCCGTATTGGTGCTAAAAGCGAGTACACCGATCAGGGTGCCATCGGAGTCTTTCAGGGGCACGTTGATGTTGTTTGTCACGCTGAGGCGAGTGTACACCTCCTTGTCGCGGGCCGCTTCTATTGGTAACGCCGCAACATCGGTGATCGCCACGGTTGCGCCCGTCTTGCGCAGCTGCTCAAGCACCCACGGGAAGTATTCCTGGGCCTTGATCACATCAGGCAATGGCGGCCTGTTGTCCCGGTGGTACATGTACTTCAGCACCATCGTCTCCGGATTACTGCGTTCGGTGAGTTGCCAGATAGCCCCCATATCCAGGTCAACGCACTCACAGATGCGTTGCAGCGCATGCTCGATTTCACTGCCGCAATGTTCGGCATCGACGCTGACGAAGCGGGCAGCGAGGTCGGCTACCAGGCTCTCGATGCGCAGCCGCTCGTGTAGCTCGTCCTCGGCCACCTTCCTTGCGGTGATGTCACGCACCACGCCTTCTGTGCCGATGATGTGACCGTCCTCGTCCCGTATGAGTCTTGCGTTCATCGAAGCCCAGAAGGTCGATCCGTCTGAGCGACGCGCCTGAACGACCCAGTCGGTGATGGATTCCTTGCTACGCAATTCGTTGAGCAGCGCTTCGCGCTGTGCTCTGTCTGCGTACAGTTCCTGGGCTGGCATCCCGATCATCTGCGCAGCGGAGCTGTAGCCATAGGCCAAGGGAGCGGCAGGGTTGACGAACGTGAAGTGGCCGGACAGGTCGGCTCGGAAGTAGGCATCCTGGAGATTGTCAAGAATGCCGCTCAGTAACGCTTCGCGCTCGCGGATATTTTTTTCCACCAGCATCCGCTCGGTAATGTCCCGAATATAGCCGTGCCAGAGGATGCTTCCGTCGGGTAGGGGCATGGGTGTAGACGTGCCCTCGACCCAGATGGTTCGCCCGTCCGGGTGGTTGACACGATATTCGGCATGCCAATCGTTGAGTGTCTGGGCCGACGTTTCAACACTCGCGATAACTCGCTCTAGATCGTCAGGGTGGAGCACGCCGAGCACAGGCGAGGCGTCGTGCGCGACCTGATCGGGGGTAAAACCGTAGATATCGCGGATGCCCGCCGTAGCATAGGGGAAATAGGCGCTTCCATCGGGTCGGCGGCAGTATTGATAGAGTGCCCCAGGGACATGCCTGGCCAATAATTCCAGGCGGGTAAAGGCCTCTTGCAGGGCTTCCTCGGATCGCTTTACATCGGTCACATCGCGGGCGATGCCAAGATACCCCGTGATTGCGCCATTGGCATCGCGCAGTGCGGAGCCATTGGAAACATGCCAGCGCCAGGTACCGTCCCGATGCTGAACCCGGTATTGCACGCCGCTTTGCTTCGCGCCAGTTGTAAGCGTTTTCTCCAGAAACTCGCGGCAGAGGTGCACATCTTCAGGATGGACGTACGGTTCGAAGGAACGGCCAAGCGCTTCTTCCGCCGGCTCGCCCATAAATTCGCGCCAGTTTGGGGAAACAAACGTGAATAGGCCCGCAGGGGAGACCGCGTAGATAATGTCGTTGGCATGCTCGATGAACGAGCGGAAGTGTTCATAGCTTGCCCACTGTTCTGCTGCTAAGTGCTTGCCTTCAGAGATATTCATGTTCGTACCGGATGAAGGCTCATGCAACTTCGCGCTATGGTCGGGATTTTTTGGCATGCTGTCGTTCCTGCTTACCCTGCTTGCGTCTGGATGGTCAGCGCCTAGCGCTGATGCCACAGGTACACCGGCGCACTTCCCACGTCGATCCGTATCTGCCCGCCCTGGGCTTCGACGGTGCGCACGTTACCCGAGCGATCAATGATGCGCCCGCTGTTCGCCCGCGTTGCCAGGTTGACCCACGCCCCCGGCGGTGACCAGAGAATGTCGAGGGCTTCGCTGCCCCGTTGGAGGCGCAGATCATACACCTCGTAGCCGGTGATGACCGTGAGATCATCGAGCCAGATGGTTCCGCTGCCAACAAAGCTGTCTACAATGTCGTCAAAGACAATCGTCACGAGTGAGGCCGGAAAATCGACCCGTCGGTTTCCGCCTGGGACGATGACGTTGCCTGGTTCGACTTCGCCCAGGATCGGGACACGCAGAAAGTGCCAGCCTGGTGCTCCTGCCGGGCCAAGCACGAATTGTAAGACTTCGCCTTCGGCATCGCGGATCAAGACCTTCAGATTGTGCGGGCTGCCATCTCCATAGACCCATACGCCGACGGCATAGGGTTCGCCAAGGAGCGGCAACGCTGGTTGACGTTCAAAAGCGACGTAATCATTGCCTGTCGTCGCAAAATTATAGCTCAATTCTGCCCCGTTGCGTCCACTCCGCGCACGACTGCTCGGGCGTAGCGTGCCGTTGGGTTCGCTGACCCGCTGCCAGGTGGCGAAGGTTTCAAAGTTGTCAACCACGTTCATTTGAAAAAGATCACGCCTGCTCACATACGTTGCCCCGGCTAGCTGCTGGTTGAGGGTGCGCAAGGCGTCAAAGGCTGGTTTCCGTAAGCGGTAGTCGGCGCGCCCACTGCCATATCTGATCAGGCCATAGGGGTTGTGCGCGTCATCCTTGAAGCTGTACCAGAAGATCTTCTCGACCCCCGCTTCCCAGAGCATCAGGTTGGCGCGGACAAGGTAATCGGCCTGCATCTGCTCGTTGGTTCGCCCCACCGCATCGCGATCGCCTGGCCCACTTGCCCAGCCCACCTCGGTGACCCAGATCGGCTTCTGTCCGTGCTGGGTGGCAACGGCGCGGACATCCGTGAGTGCTGCCGCCAGGTTGCCATCCTCGGGTCCGTAGGGGTCGACGTACGGGTGGATTGCCAGGACATCAAAGCTGTTCCAGCCACCCTGTGCCGCTACGTTGCGCAAGAACGTCGTATCGTAGGGGTTGATCCCGCCAATCAGAATCGTTGCACTTGGATCAGCGGCGCGAATGGCCGTGGCTGTTTTGATCAAAAGCCGCGTGTAGGCCGCAGCATCAGGTGCAGGCCGCCAGAAGATCGGGTGATCCGGCTCGTTCCAGATCTCCCAATGATTGACATAACGACGATAGCGTGTGACGACACGCTGGGCGTACGCGGCAAAGGCGTCGGGATCAGGGGCGTAGTATGAGACATCGTTATTCGGGTCGCCTGGGTACGGGGTTGCCCAGCCGACCGAAGGACCCAGGACGCCAAGGACGTTGATGTTGCGACTCAAGAGGGCGCGCATCGCTGCGTCGGTAAAGGTCCAGTCCCAGACGTCGGGCTGGGGCTGGACACGGTGCCAGTGAAAATCTTCGCGCACCCACGTGACGCCTAGTTCGCTCACCAGCGCCGCTGGAATGTCCATCGTGGTTGCGTCGGGATAACGGGTAGCCAGATGGGAGTTGAGTCCGAAGACCGCCGAACCGGTGGGGCCATGTACTGGAACTGAGCCTTGCTGGGCATAGCCTGTACTTGGAAGGATGCTTGCGATGAGCAGCGCCACTATGAGTATGCTCAGGCCCCGCCGCGGAGGATAAGGTCGCATGATTTCTTCTCTCAAGGATGCTCACTCCCCGCGATCCGCGGATCTGCGGAGTGAGTCCATAGCTTCACGGGGCAAGCGTAAGAACTTCGTCAGTCGTTACGCTCACGCCTGCTTCAGGTTCGTAGAGGGCTTCAAGTTGTGCTTCGGGGCCGCTGTAACGCCCAGCAAGACGGGCGCGCCCGGTGATCGTGTGGGTGTAGACCCCCGGCACAAGGTTGGTGCCGCCGAGCCGAATGATCTGTCCGTCGTGGCTCGTTGCCGCTGCGTGGATCCACGGTGCTTGCGCTGATAGGTCGAGCGGCTCGATGCCGGCAGGGAATTTGACGCGCAGGTCGGCCCGCAGGGTCGGTTGGATAATGACGGTCGTCAGTCTGATGCTGATCAATTGGCCTACCTGAAGGTTGGCGGGATCAAGTGGTGCGCCATTGGTTGGGTCAAGCAACGCTTGTTCGAGGACAAAGAGGCGCGCCTTGTCTGGAGGCGCGACTGCAAGCAGTTGATACGCCAAGAGGTAAGGCTCGTCACGCGATGTTGTCATGCGTAGTTCAGGCTGCGCGGCTAGCCCAGTTGTGGCGAGCTCAGTGCGTACCGTTCGCGTTACGGTTGCCTCGGTGTCAAGTACTGGTACGCCATCAACGGTGAGGCGCACCGAGGTTGCCTCGGTCGCTGGTGAACCGGGCAGGAGTGCAACGGCCACCCGTGCCGCGTCATAGGCACTCGGCCATCCCCGGGCCGTCCAGGCTTCTAGGAGGGACTGGCTGGCCCCTGGCAGATCGGCCGATCCAGGCCGCCGATTGCGCAAGGCCTGGGTGACGGCACCAGTGATGGCGGTGGGGCTACGGGGAAGCGCACCGGGCTGTTCGCTGTGCCAGTGAATCGCTGTGCTTGCACCGGGGCGCGCTGGTTCACGCACGGCCAGGCTGCTGAGTTGGTCGATCAGCGGCGCGGCCTGATTGACTGGCAAGGTCAGCGCCAGAAACGCTAACCCATCGGCTTCGAGCCCTTCGCTGCGCACGCCTCCGATCCCTGGATCGCTTCGTCCAGCCCGATGCAGCACATAGGTGAGATAGGCTCGGGTGTCGGCATCCACGGTTGAGCCGACCCGTCCCAGGTAGCTGATTGCCCGCAGGTCGGGTGGGCGCGGATCGTTGAGCAGCGTGCGCACGGCGAGTTGCGCTTCCAGGGCAAAGGCAGTCACAAAGGGTTCGGAAGTTGTGCCCGGCCACCATCCCCAGCCCCCATCGCTTGCTTGCGCCCCCTCGAGCTCGGCCAGCGCATCACGCGCTACGTCGACCCACAGGCGCGCTTCAGGCTCATCATTGCTACTGGCCAGACCTGCGGCAATCAGGGCAAGGGCAGCTACTTCTTCGTTGGAACGGTCGCTGATCTGGACGAGCGCTTCGGCCTGGGTGGCAAGCGCGGCCCGTAGACCAGGCGCAAAGGCTAGCACAAGCCGCTCGCTCTCGGCAAGGTCAACCCGCGTTGTCAGGGCTCCACTCCTTGCCACGGTGATGCTCTGCTGGGTGAGAGTGGGGAGCAGCGTGGTCCGGGTGAGCGTATGTTCAAGTCGTTCACCCAGTTCATCACCGTTGATCGCAAGGCGTACGCTCCCCTCGTTCACCTGAGGTTCCAGGCTTGCCTGCCACGCTAGCGCGGTCGTCTCGCCGGGGGCCAGGCTGATCGTCTGTCCACCTGCACTGACCGGGGTCAGTTCGAGGGCGCTGGTGGTGGCGCGCACGGTGAGCGTGCGGCTGAAGGGGCTCGTATTGGTAAGCGCAAGATCGATCTGACCTTCATCGGTTGGCCCCAGGATGACTGGTGCGATCAGCCGGGTTGCAATCGGAAGAGTTGTGGTAAGCGTTGTTGCGTCGGCAACAGGACGTGCGTTTGACCCGAAGGCATACGCAGTGAGCCGCCACGTCCCAGCGGTGGTCGGCGCATCAAGTGTGCCTGCGAACACCGTCTCGCCATCTGGGCGCAATGCGGGGACACGTCGGTAGGCCAACGGCATCAGTTGGGGTTGGGGCGTATTGAGGCGTGCTGGGGCCACGGTTGCGCCCTGTGGAGGAACGGCAGCGATCACTGGTGCCAGCGACGGTTCGGGCGCAAAGAGACGCAGATCAACCGCGTTGGGCAGGTGCTCGACTGCCCCGAGCGTGACCAGGAGGTCGGAGGCAGCCTGGCCTGGGTCGGCGCTCGTCGTAAGTGTGAGCGCTACTGACGCCCCGGGGCGCACCTCGGTGGGACTGGAGGCAATGCGTAGCGCCTGGGCCGCTTCTTCCCCCTCCACCAACAGACGTGTCGTTCCGGCAAGATAGGTGCTGCCTGTATCAATCACCGCCCCGAGTACGATACCTGGGGCCATCTCTGCCGTGATCGGGAGGTTAAAGACCTGGCCGGGTTGCACCGTCAGTACCTCGACCTGTTGCAAGCCATCGCCCGCGATCGTCAACAGGATGTTGCCTTGACTGACCGGAGCAGCGATCAACAGCCGGGCAAGATCACCAGGCTGATACCGCTCACGATCAGTCACCAGCGCAAATCTTCGCTCATTTGTACTCCACCCGATAAAGCGCTGCCCATAGACCCAGAGTGGTTGCTGGTGGGTGACGGTGCCGCTCCGCACGAGCACATTGTACTCACCAGGATTCAGTTGCACCACTTCGGTGCTGGCGAGGCCATCAGCGTCGCTCACCATCTGGCGGGTCAAGATCGGGGCAGTTGCGTTGTCTGCGCGCAAGACTTCGAGTTGCACCGGGACATTCGCGACAGCCTGACCACGCCCATCGCGTACCAGGACTTCGACCTGGCTGCGCTGGTCGGTTGCCACAAGGCGGCGCGGTAGGCGCAGCGCAAGATTGTTGCGGCCTGGTGTAAGCACACCTTCGACCATGACAGGCTCAGGCTGACCATCGATGGTAACGAGCAGCACATAGGTCATTGCGTGCAACCCTTCGCCAGATGTTGGCAGACTCAACTTCAGACGCCCCTGGGCATCGGTTTGGCCCTCGCCGGTGAGGGTCAGAGGTGTCGGCAACGCTGGTGTGTCGGCCACAAAGCCGTCAGGCGGTGCGGGTGGGGCCACGGCTTCGAGCGTAAGACTCCAGGCAAGTCTGGTCTCAAGTGGGGGCAGGCCATTCCGCTGCACCGTCACTTCGAGTTCACGCTCATTCAGTGGCGTAGCCTTGAGCTCAAACGAGGGTGCTCCAGGTGACACAACGCGCACGGGCATCAGGATCTGCGCATCCCCGAGCGTTGCGGCGAGCCGGTATGGCCCGGGTGCCGTACGGCTCGCCAAAACCAGTGTCCCACTCACGAGACCAGTGGTTGGCTCGAATTGGCAGGTTGTTGCGAGGCCGACCGGGTTGCCAATTGGCTGGCGCAGTTGGAGGCGGCATGTTGGTGGGCTGGCAAGCAGGTTGCCTGATTGTTGGCCGGCAAACCCGGTCACCGTGATCGTCTCACCAGGATGATAGATTGACTGATCGGGAAAGAGCAGCGCACTGAACGAGGGACGGGTCGCATCTGGGGTCACCAGGCGCCAGTCAGTCTGCACAACCGCCGGTTCGCCATCCTCTGTCAGTGCGAGCAGGCTCCCCGTGTTCTCTGTGAGCCCCGAGGCGATCCAGGTTCCATTGGCATCCGTGCGTCCACGGGCGACCAGGCGTTCGTTGCGAAACAGGGCCACCGGCAGATCGCCACGCGGCGTCCCGGCACGATCACTCGCCCAGATCAAGACCTGGTTGGGGTAGTGCTGTACCAGGAGGCGGGTCGTATTCACGAGCACAACCAAGTCGGCTCGCGGCCCTTCAGGGGTTGTCAGCCGTACATAGTAGGCCCCGGGATCAAGCGGTTCGCCATCAACCGGCCCGATGGGCAAACTCTGGCGCACAAGTTGATCGGGCCCCGTTGTGCCTGGCGCACGCCAGATGCGTGATGGTGCCTGCCCGTAGCGCTCGGGGACAAACCCGGCGCGTTCTTCAGGGCGCAACGCCATAAAGCGCAAGAGGGCAGGCTGATCGAGCGGATAGAGACTGACATTCAGTCCCGAGACATTGCGCAGCGCGAGATCGAGCGTTGCCGGCATAGAAGGTTCGAGGCTGACCAGATCAGCAAAGGCACCAGGAACCGCGAGTGACGGCGTGGCCGGGGCCGTGCGGAGCGACACAACTGCATCAGTTCCGAGGGGCTCACCATTGCGATCGCGTGCGTCAGCGGCAACGGTCAACGTATAAAGGGTTGACGGTTCAAGCTCGGGTCGCAGCAACACCTCGCTCGAACTGGTTGTCAGCGCGAGATCAGCGACTGGTGGCTCAAAACGCACATTTGCCTCAAGCGACGTGGCGTCCATCGGCGTACTAAAGATCAAGCGAATGGTCTCTTCTGGCGGCAAGATCTGGCCCTGGCCGGGAAAGAAGGCAATCAAGCGGGGTTGTGGTTCAACCTGAAAACGCCAGATCTCGGCGGCTCCTCGCTGACCTGACGGTGACTCGCCCAGTTGCACCGCATAGCTCGTCCCGTAGGCCCAGCCTGATGTGGGGGTAAACGTAACCACCTGGGTTGCCCCAACTTGCGCCGTGGCTAACTCACCTTCGATTGTCGGACTCATCACGAGCGCCTGCCGTAACTGTTCCAGCGGAACCGGAGCATCGAGCACGAAGCTCAGCGTGGTACGAGGCGTGACTGCAGACGCCCCGGGTTCAGGCGTTCGTGAGTGCCATACGGGCCAGCGTGTGGCAAACGCCCAACTCACTGGCGTTCCCAGTTCAATGCCACGCAGGTCGGTCAGCGTTGCTGCCACGGTCACGGTATAATCGGTTGCGGGAAGCAACGGACGCAGGGGCCGGATCAACAGGGTAAATTGATCAAGCCACTGACCGGCAACTTCAGCTGACGGCTCAAGCTGCAGAAAGGTTGGCGTGAAGGGTTGTTGCACCTGATCAGGCGCGACCATTGGTTGACTAAAGACCAGGGCCACCGCCGTATCGAGCGCAATGCCGTCCCCTTTGGGCAGTGCCGCAAGGACGGCAGGTTCAACTGCGGTACGGAACACCACCTCGACGGGGTCTTCGAGTGGTCGCCACCAGCGGCTCAGGGCCACCTGGTCAAGGCGCACCGTATAGGTCATGGCCGACGTCAGGCGCTCGGTAGGGCGCAAGGTCAGCGTCTGGGCATCAGGTGACCAGAGCAGATCCCCCGGGACTAGTGGCTCAATCGAAAGGGCCTGCTCAACACTTGCCCGATTCATAGGCACCGCAAACTGCAGCGCAAGGGCATCACGCGGGCGCACATCAACCGCACCATCAGGCGGGTTGATCGCAAGCAACGTGGGGACTGAGGCCCATGGCGTCAACGGGATGAACCAGCGGGCTAGAACAGCAAGCACCAGCACGAGTGTGGTGGTACCAAGTAAAACGAGCCAGATCCGAGCGAGGAGGCGCAGTACGGCCATCGCGGACACACCCTCCATCGTATGCGCAGGTCGTACTATGAGTATAGCATATCAGGTTGCGCAATCAATTGATCATTGTTATGCTATAACCTGTTATCCTCATCAAGCTACGCCTTTCGGCGGGGGTTTGGGGGCCAGAGGCCCTCAAAGGGTTGCACCTGACCTACGCATGGCTGCTTGATAGAGCGTCTACCGCAGCGGTGCTTGCCACGCCGTGTTTGGTACAGGATGGCCCAGATCTGGGTTCCCGCGTATGCGGGAACGACACGCGGACAGCATAGGATACCTGTGAAACAGATTACTGTTGTGAAAGTTGGCGGCAACGAGCTTGACGACCCGGCGTTCCTGACCGAGTTGACCGAGGCAGTGGCTGCGTTTGCTGGGCCACTGGTGCTTGTGCATGGCGGAGGCAAAGAAATCACGGCGGCACTTGCGCAGACTGGTGTGCCCAACGAGTTCATCGCTGGGCTACGGGTCACTTCCCCCGAGGCCATGGCTGTGATGCAGCAAGTTGTGTGTGGGACGATCAACCAGCGCGTTGTTGCGAGCCTGGTACGGGTTGGCGTGCGAGCGCTCGGGCTCAGCGGGCTTGATCTTGGCCTGTTGCGCTGCGTGCCTCATCGTCCTGACGGGATCAACCTTGGGCGTGTCGGCCTGATTACCCTGGTTGATGCTACTGCGCTTCATGGGATGCTCACCCAGGGTTGGGTTCCGACCTTTGCCCCAGTGGCGCTTGGCCTCGACGATGGGCTGAGCTACAATGTTAATGCCGATATGGTAGCTCAGGCGGTGGCTGGTGCGCTCGCCCCGAGCGAACTGGTCTTTGTGAGCAATGTTCCCGGTGTGATCCTTGATGGCGAGGTTGCGCCTGTGCTTGATCAGGCCGCAGTTGAGCAGGCCATTGCCCGTGGTGCGATCAGCGGGGGTATGATCCCCAAAGTGCGGGCTGCGCTTGACGCCCTGGCAGCGGGGGCAACCCAGGTGCGCATCACCAATCTTGCGGGTTTTGCCTCGGGCGGTACCCGGTTTTTTGCCTCATGAGTAACGAACCAGCAATTCACTATGTTGTCGCGAGCGATATCTTTCGTGACCTGAATCCGACCGAGCGGGCTGAAGTTGAACGGCTGATTGCCTACAATGTCTATCCGCCCGGCCAGATCTTTCATGCGCCCAATGAGTACGGTGAGCAACTCTTTGTGCTGCGTTCGGGGCGCGTGCGCATCTACAAACTGTCACCTGAAGGCCGTGCGCTCACGTTGATGGTGCTCGAACCAGTGACGATCTTTGGTGAAATGACCATGGTCGGACAGTGGCTCCACGACACCTTTGCCGATGGCATGACCGAGTGTGTCATTGGTGTGATGGGTCGTGACACGTTGCGCCGGATTATCGAGCGCTACCCCCAGGTCGCCCTGGCGTTTATGGAATTGATGGGCCAGCGCCTCCAGGCGATGGAAAATAAACTCGCTGATATTGCCTTCAAGAGCGTTCCGCAGCGGCTTGCCAGTGTGCTCCTCAATCTGGCCGGGGTGAGCGCGATGTCGCAACCTCAACCACTCCCCCCCCCGAGTGTGGTGCGCTATACCCATCAGCAACTCGCCGAAATGATCGGCTCGTACCGCGAGACGGTCACCAAAGCCATTGGTGAGTTGCGCGAGAGTGGCATGATCCGCATCGAAGATGAAGCGATTATTTTGATTGACCTGCCCCGCCTGCGCAAATTGGCGCATCGCTAAGCGAGGTGCTGGAGCGAGCAAAAACCGGCTAGCATTTGCTAGCCGGTTTTTGCTCGCTCCAGCAGTTGTGCCTAGCGTCAGGCGCTTAGCGCCGTGCACGGGGGCGATTGCGCATGCTATTGTAGTAGTTGTCAATAGCTTTGCGACTGGCGTCATAGAGTTCACGCCAGTTCATCAGTTTCACATCGGGAACTTTGCGGCGTCGCTCGATGAATACCCATGACCAGAGTGCACCCTGTGCGATGATTACAAAGGCCATGATTCCGAACATAATCCAGCCATCCATAGAGGCCCTGCCTTTCCTGCGGACTCATCATTTGACATATCATACCGCGCTCTGACGGTAGATGCAAGTCTTTTGCGGGCGTTGACCACGGTTTAGGTAAGGTTTCTTCTGCGAACATTTGGATTATACAATTATTCACACTCTCCCGACAACTTTTGATGAGATATGCTATAATCCTCCACAGTAATATCCCCCGTGTTTTAGTATGGCTTGTGCGACATAAGAGGAAAGTATCTTGCTCAAGTATTTCTCAACTTGACCTGTGCTCTGCTTTGTGATGATTAGGCACGTGCATGATCGTGGTGCGTGTCTCAGGAAAAAGGAGTTTTTGCGATGACGCATGACCCCGCGGTCACTACGCCAGACTCAGCCCATTCCGAAGATCCGGCTCTCTTCAGCGAATTTCCACCTACGTCGTATGAGGCCTGGCGCCAGGCTGCCGAGAAGACGCTCAAGGGGGTGCCGTTCGAGAAGAGGTTGATCACAAAGACGTATGAGGGCATCGATCTGCGCCCTCTCTATGTTCGTGCTGATACCGCTGAACTGCCCCATATCAAAGCGCTGCCCGGCCTGCCCCCCTATGTGCGTGGCACCAGTCCGCTCGGTTTTACCGTGAAGCCCTGGGCTATCGCGCAAGAACTGCCCTATGGTTCGCCCGCTGAGGTCAATGCGGCGGCACGCGCCGATCTGCCCCGCGGCCAGACGATGCTGAATCTGCCCCTTGACCAGGCGACGCTGGCTGGCCTGACTCCGGCTTATGCATCACCCGATCTGGTGGGGAAGGGTGGGATGTCCCTCGCTTCGGTTGAGGATGTCCTGACGCTGCTCGATGGCCTTGACCTTGCCAGTCTGCCGCTCTTGATTGCCGCTGGGGTGCATGCCTTGCCGGTTACGGCGCTGATTATGGCTGCCGCGCAACGCCTCGGTGTTGCGCCTGAGCAGGTGCAGGGCTGCATCGGTATGGATCCGCTGGGGAGGATGGTGGCAACAGGTGGTTTGCCGATGCCCCTTCATTTTGCCTATGATCAGATGGCCGCGCTGACGGCCTGGGCGATCACGGATGCCCCCCAGTTGCAGACCATTCTGGTGCGCCTCGATCCCTATAGCAACGGCGGCAGTAGCGCGGTGCAGGATCTGGCTTATGCGCTCGCAACGGGTGTGGCCTATCTGCGTGCGATGCAAGATCGTGGCCTTTCAGTTGACCAGGTTGCGCCCAAGATGCGCTTCTCGTTTGCCATTGGCGGCCAGTTCTTCATGGAGATTGCCCGCCTCCGGGCGGCACGGCTGCTCTGGGCACAGGTCATCGCGGCCTTTGGGGGTGGTGCCGAGGCGCAGAAGATGGTGCTTCATGCCCGTACCGCAACCTGGACCAAGACCCGTACCGATGCTCATGCGAATATGCTGCGGGTGACCTCTGAAGCCTTTGCGGCGGTGATGGGCGGCTGCGATAGCCTGCATATCAGCCCCTTCGATGAGTGCATTGGTCTCCCCGATGAGTTCTCGCGCCGCATTGCGCGCAATGTGCATATCATTCTGCAGCAAGAGTGCAATTTTATGCACTTGATTGATCCGGCCGGCGGTTCGTCAGCCGTCGAGACGCTCACCGATGAACTGGCCCGCAGCGCCTGGGCGATGTTCCAGGCGATCGAGGCTGAGGGCGGTATGGCGGCCTCGCTGGCCCTGGGTACCCCGCAAGACCAGGTTGCGCAGACGCGTACGGAACGCTTCAAGGCGGTTGCCCAGCGCAAAGATGTGATTGTTGGTACCAATATGTACCCCAATCTCAAAGAGCGCCCGCTTGTGGTGCGGACGACCGATAGTGTGGCCCTACAGGCGGAACGTGGCGCTGCTTTGCACAAGATGCGTGCTACCGCCGACGCTACGGTGCGCGATCAGGCTTTGCAGTCCCTCGCCCAGGCGGTGGCGCTGCGCTCGGATCTGGTGCCAGCGACTATTGCAGCTGCCGATCATGGGATCTCGCTCAGCGAAATCGCCACGATTTTGTGCAGTGTGGGGCCGGGTCCGCGTTTCAAGGCTATTCCCGCCCATCGTGCCTCCGAGCAGTTTGAGGCGCTGCGTGCCGCTGCCGATGCCTTTGCCGCCACGAGTGGTCAGCGCCCGACGATCTTTCTGGCGAAAATGGGGCCGGTTGCCCAGCACAAGGCTCGCACCGAGTTTGCCACCGCTTTTTTTGAGCCGGGTGGCTTTGCAGTCGTTGGCGACCAGGCCTTCGAGACGCCTGAGGCCGCCGCTGAAGCTGCCCTCGCCGCTGAAGCGCCGGTGGTGGTGATCTGTTCGACTGATGATACCTACCCGACGATTGTGCCGGCGCTCACTGGTGCGATCAAGGCTGCCCGCCCTTCGACGACAGTTATCCTGGCGGGCTATCCCGCCGATCAGGTTGACGCTTATAAGCAGGCCGGGGTGGATGATTTCATTCACCTGCGTGCCAATTGTTACGCTGTCCTGGCCCGCCTCCAGCAGCAACAAGGAGTAGCCCTATGAGTGCAACGCCGGATTTTACGACGCTGCCCTATGCCGGCGGCGGTTCGACACCCGATTATGCGACGTGGAAGGCTGAAGCAACCAGCGCCGCTCAGGCGGCTGGGGTCTCGCTTGACGAACTGGTCTGGCGTACGATCGAGCAGATTGACGTCAAACCGCTCTATACCGAGGCTGATCTTGAGTCGCTTGGTCACCTGGGCTATCTGGCAGGTGTGCCGCCGTATCTGCGCGGCCCTTACCCGACGATGTATGTGGCCCAACCCTGGACGGTGCGCCAGTATGCCGGTTTCTCGACGGCTGAAGAGAGCAATGCCTTCTATCGCCGGAACCTTGCCGCCGGTCAGAAGGGCCTCTCGGTGGCCTTTGACCTTGCAACCCACCGTGGCTATGACTCGGATCATCCCCGCGTGGTCGGTGATGTGGGCAAGGCCGGCGTCGCGATCGATTCGATCCTCGATATGAAGATCCTCTTCGATGGCATTCCGCTTGACCAGATGTCGGTCTCGATGACGATGAACGGCGCGGTTGTGCCGGTGCTCGCTTTCTTCATCGTTGCCGCCGAAGAGCAGGGGGTTCCCCAGGCGAAGCTGACCGGTACGATTCAGAATGATATTCTGAAAGAGTACATGGTGCGCAATACGTATATCTATCCGCCTTTGCCTTCGATGCGCATTATTGCCGACATCTTCTCGCATACCTCGCAACATATGCCCAAATACAATAGCATCAGTATCTCGGGCTACCATATGCAAGAGGCTGGCGCAACCGCCGATCTAGAGCTTGGGTATACTCTGGCTGACGGCCTCGAATATGTGCGCACCGGTCTCCAGGCCGGGATTCCGATTGACTCGTTTGCTCCGCGCCTCTCCTTCTTCTGGGCCATTGGCATGAATTATTTCATGGAAGTGGCCAAGATGCGCGCTGGCCGCCTCATCTGGGCCAAGTTGATTAAGCAATTTGATCCCAAGGATCCCAAGTCGATGGCGCTCCGTACCCATTCACAAACGTCGGGGTGGAGCCTGACCGAGCAGGATCCGTTCAATAATGTGGCCCGTACCTGTATCGAGGCGATGGCCGCCGCGCTCGGGCATACCCAGTCGCTCCATACCAATTCGCTTGATGAGGCGATCGCCCTGCCCACCGATTTCTCGGCGCGCATTGCGCGCAATACCCAACTCTTCCTGCAGGACGAGACGGGGATCTGCAAGATTGTTGATCCCTGGGGTGGTTCCTACTACCTCGAAGCGCTCACCGATGCGCTTGCGCGCCGTGCGTGGAGCCATATTCAGGAAGTTGAAGGGCTCGGTGGGATGGCGAAGGCGATTGAGGCCGGGGTGCCCAAGTTGCGCATCGAGGAGGCCGCCGCTCGGCGTCAGGCCCATATCGACTCGGGCCAAGAGACCATCGTCGGCGTGAATCGCTACCGTATGACGAAGGAAGATCCGATTGATATCCTTGAGGTGGATAATACCGCCGTGCGCGAGTCGCAGCTCAATCGGCTCGCTCATCTGCGCGCCAATCGCGATGAGACCCGCGTCAAGTCGGCGCTCGGGGCGATCACCGAGGCGGCCGCAAGCGGTGAAGGCAATCTCCTTGGCCTGGCGATCGAGGCTGCCCGTGTGCGGGCAAGCCTCGGCGAGATCTCGATGGCGATGGAGCAGGTCTTTGGGCGGTACAAAGCCCAGATCCGCTCGATCTCTGGGGTGTATGGCAGCGAATATAGCGATGCCGAAGCGATCCGCACGGTGCGTGCGATGACCGATGACTTTGCCGAGCGTGAAGGACGCCGCCCCCGTATTCTGGTCGCCAAGATGGGCCAGGATGGGCACGACCGCGGGGCCAAGGTGGTCGCAACTGCCTTTGCCGACCTCGGCTTCGATGTTGATATTGGCTCGCTCTTCCAGACCCCCGATGAGGTTGCCCGTCAGGCGGTCGAGAACGACGTCCATATCATTGGGATGAGTTCCCTCGCCGCCGGGCACAAAACGCTGCTCCCCCAACTCGTTGACGCACTTCGCGAACAGGGTCGCGAGGATATTATGATCATCGTCGGCGGCGTCATTCCCGCGCAAGACTACGACTTCCTGCGCGAGCACGGGGCCTCGGCGATCTTTGGGCCGGGCACGGTCATTCCGGTTGCCGCCGAAAAGATCTTGCACGAACTCAACCATCGGCTTGGTGAGTCTGAAGAAGAGAGTCCGCTGCCATCGGCGCATCCCGAGGCGATGGCCGGAGATCGGGGCACCGCATGACCGACCGCAGACATCCAACAGAGTGGACTCCGGAAACGGGGGCTGAAGGCTTTGCCACTCATGTCATGGATGGCGTGACCGGTGGACACGATGGTCTGGCGGGTTCATCCACCAGGCCATCGCTCCCTCCTTCTAAACGACGGCCTCCGCTCTCAGTGGAAGAGAGCATTCAGGGGGTGCTGGCGGGCAATCGCACGGTACTGGCGCGCACGATTACGCTCGTCGAGAGCAATGCGCCTGCCCATATTGCCAAAGCCCAGCAGGTGATCCAGGCGATCTTGCCTTATACCGGCAAGTCGATCCGGGTTGGCATTACTGGTGTGCCCGGGGTGGGCAAAAGCACCTTCATTGAAGCGCTTGGCACCCCGCTTTGCCAACGTGGTCACAACGTCGCCGTGCTCGCCGTTGACCCGAGCAGTACATTGACACGGGGCAGCATTCTTGGCGATAAAACGCGGATGGAGGTGCTCTCGCAGCAACCGAACGCCTTCATTCGGCCTTCGCCAACCAGTGGTAGCCTGGGTGGCGTGGCGCGCAAGAGCCGCGAAAGCATGCTGCTTTGTGAAGCGGCTGGCTTTGATGTGATCCTGGTCGAAACCGTCGGCGTCGGTCAGAGCGAGATCGCCGTGCGCTCGATGGTGGATTTCTTTCTCTTATTGATGCTGTCGGGCGCCGGCGATGAGCTGCAAGGCATCAAAAAGGGCATCATCGAACTGGCTGACGCGCTTGTGATCACCAAAGTTGACGGTGCCAACCGGGCTCAGGCCAAAGGTGCCCAGGCCGAGTACAATCGTGCTTTGCACTACCTGACCCCCGCTACCGAGGGGTGGAAACCGCGCACCTATACCTGCTCATCGCTGAACGGCGAAGGCATCCCGGAAGTCTGGACGATGATCGAGCGTTTCCGCGAAATAACGACCGCCTCGGGTGTCTTTGCGGCCCGCCGCCGCGATCAGGCGCTCGCGTGGGTCTACACGATGGTCGAAGATCAGCTCAAAGCCAACTTCTTTGCCCATCCCGCCGTCAAAGCCCAACTCCCCCAGATCGAGCGGGACGTTGTCGAAGGCAAGCTTCCTGTCACCGTCGCCGCCCAGGCCCTGCTGCAAGCCTTTGACCACCAACCCTGAGCTTCCCTCTGCCCCGTTAGGGTCTCAGTGCCAGCGTAGCTGGCACTGAGACCCTAATTAAAGATCTGCCACAGATCAAAGCTCAGCGAGCCGAGAATGAGCAGCAGAATCACGCCCGACAACGGGAGCATATCAAAGCGACGTGGGTGACGATTGCGCCAGAAATAGCGCAGGCTGCTGATGAGCAGGCTCAGCGCAATCACATCAAGCAGAAGCACCAGGGCCAACGAAAAGTCGCCGGCTAGCCCAATCAGCGGGAGTACCACCGGCAAGACCATGTATTGCAAGGTACAACGCACCCCCGAGATAATCAACGACAGCCCAAAGCGCCGCTCAGCAGGTGCGCTTGGCACTTCGGCCCCTTCCTCAAGCACGTCGACGGCTTCAGCCTCAACAACGGGCACAGGGGGCGGCACCGTCACAAAGAGGATCTTGCCCATCCACTGATCAAGGGTTTCGGTCAGTTGCATACGCTGCGTACTCCTCAAAATGATCGCGATCACGCCGGTATTATAACCCAGGATGCTCACGTTCGCCTGCGTCGGCAGTGTTCCGAGCAGTAGCGTACCTCGTGCCAGTTAGCGGCCCATTTTTTGCGCCATTCAAAGGGTCTCCCGCACGTTGCACAGCTCTTCGTCGGGAGTTGACCTTTGCGTCGGGGGGTGTCAAGCGTCGCGTTGGTTTTATGCGTACGTGCCATTGGTTGTTGTTTCGGCAAGCTTGCCGTTGATAACGTGAAAGACGCGATCAGGTTCAAGGTAGAGCCCATCGGTATTGTTCTGGTTGGCCTGATACGGCTCAGGATGCCGTTGGAACTGAGCGTGCGTGACCATCACGATGGTCTTCCCAGCCTGCCGCGTCAGGCGATCAAGCAGATCGAGCACCTGACGTCCGGTTTCCGCATCGAGGTTGCCCGTCGGTTCGTCAGCCAGGATCAGCGCCGGGTCATGCACCAGGGCCCGCGCAATGGCGATCCGCTGCTGTTCTCCCCCGCTGAGCCGGTCAGGATAGCTTGCCCCTCGGTCACCAAGCCCGACGGCCTCTAGCATCGTCTGGGCTTTACGCTCGGCCTTGGGGCCAGTTTGTCCATTCAGTTCAAGCGGCAAGAGCACGTTCTCACGAACGGTGAGCGTTGGTACCAGGTTGAAGAATTGAAAGACAAACCCGACGCTCCGCCGCCGAAATAAGGTTCGCGCTCGTTCATTGAGTTGGTTCAGGGTCTGGCCGTCAACGCAGACCTTGCCTGCGTCGGGTTGGTCAATGCCACTGATCAAGTTGAGGAGGGTACTCTTGCCGCTGCCACTCTTGCCCATCAGCACGACCAGTTCCCCCCTGTTCACCTGGAGACTCAGTTCGTGCAACACAACCCGTTTCCGTCCTGCCTCTTCGTAACTCTTGCTGACCCCGTCAAGTTGGATCAGGGTCTTCCCCTGTTGAGCATGCATGTGATCACTAGTTCCAGGCGTTCTGGTGGTATGTCAGGCAGAACGCGGTGTGCTGAAAAATCCTTCCATTTCAGCATACCATGATTTTGTCGTGGCTCACAGGGGCGCAAAACGAAGCGGCGACCCAGTGGGTCGCCGCACTCGCACGGATTACAAGAAGTTCGCTGTCCCTCTCGATTCTGGCGAGCCAGAGGGGATACTGTGAGGATCATGAAGAAATACGAAGGAATAATAGCAAGTTGTTGGATCACAACGGAAGGCAGTTGCTTGCCACTCATCAAGTGGGGCCGCGTTCTTCTAGATGTTCTTAGCATACCCGATCCTGGCCTGACTCTCAATAGTCCCTTACTCCCCCTTTGCCATGACCCATGTGATGGGGTGAGGCCGTGTTCACGGCGCCGCCGTGCCCGTACGGGCGGGCGCCGCCGTGCCCGTACGTGGGGGTGATGGCAGCCGCTGCCGTCATGGAATAAAATACAGACATCTCCAGAGGAATTTGGAGTGCGCTATCACGACAAATCATTAGTAGATGAAAATGGTACCACCTATGCTCCATGCTGTTACGCGCCTTCGCCCACTGTTGTTGGTGCTCATCCTGGCTTTGACCCTCGCCGCTTGTGCCGATGAGCCAGAACCCGTCTCGGTCGCGCCCACCAGTGCGCCGGCTACGTCCATATATGCCTCTACCGCAACCCCACTGCCTGAAGACTTGGCTGACTATGCAGCCTATCTTGAAGAGACCGACTGTACGGAACTCCTGGGGCTACTTGACCTCGAGCTCGAGCTCGACGAACTCGGTGTATCCTGTGGCTACCTGATCGCCCCCGAAGAGCGCAGTGATCCAGAAGGGGCCGAAGTGGCTCTCGCGCTGGCGCTTATCCCCAGTCGCAGCGCAACGCCCCGGCCCGACCCGATCATCTATCTTGATGGTGGCCCCGGTGGCAGTGCCCTGTTCGGCATCGCCGACTGGATCGATAGCCCGCTGCGTGACGAGTACGAGATCATCCTCTTCGATCAACGCGGCACCGGCCTCTCGTGGCCGAGCCTCAACTGCATTGAAATGGAAGAAGCTGAGGATGACGAGGCAACCTTTGCGGCCGCAGAAGCCTGTCGCGATCGCCTGGCCGACGAGGACGTGAACCTCAACGCCTATCATAGTATGGCTAATGCTGCCGATGTGGCTGACCTGATTGCGCAACTTGGCTATGACGAAGTCAATCTGCTCGGCATCTCTTATGGTACGCGCCTCGCCATGACCGTGCTGCGCGACAATTTCGCTGGTGTGCGTAGCGTCATCCTCGACTCGCCCTATCCGCCTAACGTCAATGCGTATAACGAGCAGGCGCTCAATGCCGGGCTCGCCATTCAGGCCACGCTACGTGGCTGTGCGTCCGATCCTGAGTGTGCCGATGCCTTCCCTGACCTTGAAGAGCGCTTCTATAGCTTGGTCGACCTGCTTGACGAGGAGCCGATTCTGTTTGAGGTGGAGGACGAGGATGGTGAACTGCTCGAAGTGGAAGTCAGCGGTGCTGACCTGGTCAGCCATATCTCTGACTGGCTCTACATCACCGACCTGATCAGTTATATCCCGCTGATGATTGACGAACTTGACCGCAGTGAGACCGCAGTGCTCAGTTTCCTCTATGAGGAGAGCGGCACAGGCTTTGGCCGTCAGGGTGCTGCTGAGGGCGACCTGAGTGATAGCGAGGCTATGTTCTATGCAGTCGAGTGTCGCGAAGAGGCACCGTTCAGCACCATGAACCAGGCCCGTGCCCAGGCCGCCGATATGCCGCCCCAATTAGGCGAAGCGCTGCTTGGGAGCGTCGAGAACTTCTTTGAGCTCTGCCCAATCTGGGATGTAGCATCGGCCACAGTCCGTGAACGTGCGCCAGTAGCGAGCGCGGTGCCTACCCTGATTCTGGCTGGTGAGTATGATCCGGTCACGCCACCGAGGTGGGGCCTGCTTGCGGCTGAGGGTTTGTCAAACAGCTACTTCTACGTGCTGCCCGGCGGTGGCCACGCCGTCATTGATGCCAGCGACTGCATGATGTCGATCAGCAAGGCTTTCCTCGACACCCCCACACGCGAACCTGATGCGAGTTGCCTGGACGACCTGACCCCCTTCTTCGCGTACGAATTGCCGTGAGTCGTCCACGAGGGCACGGCGCGGCGGTAGGGGCACGGCTCGCCCGTGCCCACGGCTCGCCCGTGCCCACGGCGGCTCGCCCGTGCCCCCGGCTCGCCCGTGCCCCCGGCTCGCCCGTGCCCCCGGCGGCTGTGGTACAATTCAAGCCAAATAGATTAGCCTCAGCAGGTGATCTCGTATGCCTCCAAAACGCGGCTCGACAGGTGGTCCGACGCTCTTTGATGCGCAACGTGCGCAGGCGCTTGAACATCAGGCTCCCCTGGCGGCACGGATGCGCCCACGTACTCTTGACGAGTATCTTGGGCAAGAGGAGTTGGTTGGCGAGGGGCGCTTGCTGCGGCGGGCGATTATGGCCGATCAGCTCTTTTCGATCATCCTCTGGGGGCCGCCTGGCAGTGGCAAGACGACGCTGGCCCGCATTATGGCGGCGAGTACTAGTGCCCACTTCGAGCCGCTGAGTGCGGTGAGTGCCGGGGTCAATGATCTGCGGCGGGTCATCCAGGAGGCGCAGGATCGCCTGGGGATGTTTCAGCAGCGGACGGTGCTGTTCATTGATGAGATCCATCGTTTCAATAAGGCGCAGCAGGATGCGGTGTTGCCCTTTGTCGAAGATGGGACGATCACGTTGATTGGGGCCACGACCGAGAACCCCTCCTTTGAGGTGAATAACGCCCTGCTTTCACGGGCGCGGGTCTTTACCCTGCAGGCGCTCAGCGATGAGGCCATGGTGCAACTAGTTGATCGGGCACTGGCCGATGAGGTTCGCGGGCTCGGTTCATTCAAAGTCATGCTTGCTGCCGATGCGCGTGGCTATCTGGTCAATATGTCCAATGGCGATGCCCGTACTGCACTCAACGCGCTCGAAGCTGCGGTCTTGTCCAAGCCACCGAGCCTTGGCGACAAACGCCTGATTACGCTCGATGATCTTCGTGATGCCTTGCAGACCCGGGCGACTCGCTATGATAAGCACGGCGAACTGCATTACGATGCGATCTCGGCCTTGCACAAAAGCGTGCGTGATAGCGATCCTGATGGGGCGCTCTACTGGCTTGGGCGGATGCTGGATGGGGGCGAAGACCCGCTCTACATTGCGCGGCGCATCGTCCGCATGGCCCTGGAAGATATTGGCATGGCTGATCCCGCCGCGTTGCCGCAGACGATTGCGGCGCAGCAGGCGATCCATTTTCTGGGCCAACCCGAGGGTGAGCTGGCGCTTGCGCAGGCGGTGGTCTATCTTTGCCAGGCCCCCAAGAGCAATGCCGTCTATCGGGCGTATGGGGCAGCACTCAAGGATGTCGCTGAAACCCGTAACGAACCGGTGCCCCTGCATCTGCGGAATGCCCCGACCCGTTTGATGAAGGGCCTCGGGTATGGTAAGGGCTACGAATATGCCCACGACCTTGCCGAAGGCCGGAGCGATCAGACGCACCTGCCCCCCAATCTTGAGGGCCGCGTCTATTACGAGCCGACTGACCGCGGCTTCGAGAGTCGTGTACGCGAACGGCTGGCGTGGCGTGCGCAACGTCAACCTGCTCGTCCATCGCCCCCGCCAGCATCGGCTGCTCTTGACCCTCAGGCCCTCTCAGGCGAAGAGTCGCAGGAACCGCCCGAAGAAGCCCCCTCACCTGGCGAGCACAATAAAAGAAGAAGGTGAAGAACGGGGTTCTTCACCTTCTTCTTTGTATTTGCACGCGAGGTTCTACAGCAATCTATTCTTCACTAGCGTCAGAATTTGCTATACCTTCAACCGTCTCATTCTCAAGATGAATATCGGCAAGTTCGCGTAGGGCTGTAAAGAGATCAACATCAAGGATGACACCAGTTGGATAGCCTTTTTGCGTCACAATAATGGGCTGATGGTTGGCCCGCGAACGCTTGATTAATGCGGCCAACGATGATGCGGCCTTGGAGATCGGCACGACACCCTGCTTCAAGTCGACGTCCAGCGTATAATCCTTCAGATCTACCATTCTAAACCTCCGCTACAATCTTCTCACCCTGACGAACCACACGGCCAACACGCTTGTTGACGATGCTGACGATACCTCTACCCGCTTACCCGCATGTGGTGTCAGTTTGTACTGTGGATAAGACCGTGCGGGGCTACATGGTAGAATAAAACAACATAGTTTGTTAACCTGAATCTTATGCTGTTAGTCGTACAATTATAACACCTTTTTTCTATTTGTTGAAGAAAAATCTAGATCTATATATTATGATAATGATGCATTTTGTGAGTTTAAAGACTAGGATTCGCTTCAGAGCAAGGGATCGTTCCAGGTTTTGAACTGGATGTGACAGGTGCCTACGACCATCTGGATGACCCTTAACCAAATATTAACTATTATACATGAAGCTGACACATTATACAAGGCGCACATGTATAAGTTGAGGTACAATGAAAATAGCCCTTGAGATAGTGACTGTTACAAGATGTAGAGATAAAGGTATAACAGAGGATGATTGACCAATCGCGTTTTCGTCAAGTGATGGGGCGGTTTCCTTCCGGAGTTACGGTGGTTACTTCGGTCTATGAAGGTCGGCCAGCCGGGTTGACCGTTAGTTCGTTTACCTCACTTTCCCTCAATCCCATGCTCGTGCTCGTCTCGATTGATCATCGCGCAGGTAGTCACGCGGTGATCAGTGCCTCGGGTCGGTATGCTGTCAATATTCTGGCCGAAGATCAAGAGTATATCTCGCGCCGCTTTGCTAGTGAAGAGGCTGAGAAGTTTACCAGTGGAACGTTTGATATGTCGCCCAATGGCTTGCCGCTCTTACGTGGGGTGCTTGCCCATATCGAGTGTGACGTTCACAGTACGTTGCCCGGTGGCGACCATACGATTTTTGTCGGTGAGGTGATCGCTGCGCAGTGCTACGAGGGTAATCCGTTGCTCTACTATCGCTCAGGCTATCATCGCCTTGGCTAAATGCTTCCAAGCTGCGCTTGCAGCATGGAGTGGGTTCGTAATGGATTTTTCAGGGAGGGCAAGCCCTCCCTGAGACCCTCCCTACCGCTAGTTCTTCTTTTGTTCATAGAATGCAAAGTTTGTTCTTTTCGTACATGTCACCGATAATGTACGCTAGATCTTTATACGTTCTGTGCCTAAGAAGCGAGGTGAAGCAATGGCGCATGAGTTTGTGATGGTACTGGGTTTGCAGCGTTACAGCCAGGATCTCTTTACGGCGGCTGAAGCTGAGGTACGTAAAGAGGTACCGAGTTTTCGGCTGCGTGTCTTTGAAGATCGTGATATTCAACAGCGACCCGATGAGGTTGAGGCGGCGATCGCTCGTTGTTCATGTTTCTTTTCTTCACTGATTACGCTCGCCGAAAGCACCGAGTGGCTGGTTCCTGTGGTTCAGCGCCACGATCCGCCGATTGTCTTCTCTTTCGAAGGTGTGCCCGAGGTCATGCGTCTCACCAAGGTTGGCAATTATGCGATGGGTGGCAAGGGCGGCGGCGGCGGGATGCCCAAGCCTGTTCAGAATGTCGCCCGGTTGCTCGTGGGTAACCGCGAAGAAGATGCTTTCTATGGCTATGTCAAGCTTCAGAAGATTACCAGCAAGTTGGTCAATTTCCTGCCAGGCAAGCGCTTGACCGATTTCCGCAACTGGACGAATGTCACCACGTATTGGAATACACGCAATGTCGCCAATACGGCGAGTATGTTCAAGCTCATTCTTCGTGAGTATTGCAATATGCCCAAGTTGCAGGTGCCCCCTCCCGTCCAGGTGCCCGATATGGGATTTGCGCATCCCGATGCACCAAAATATTTTGCGAAACCTGATGAGTATGAGAAGTGGGAGCGCGAGCGGCGGAAACGGAGCAATGGCGGTAAGAAGAAGGCCGAACCACTCGGCACCGTCGCAGTGCTCTCGTTCCGGAGCCATATCCTCGGTGGGACGCATTACCACAATGATGTTGTGCGTGCCCTCGAGGCGGCCAATCTCCGTGTGCTGCCCATCTTTGTCCAGGGTATCGAAGGCCACGTCGTTGTCCGTGAGTGGCTTGGGCGGATGCACGTCGATGCGGTGATCAATACGATGGGTTTTCCCCTCGTTGGTGGCCCCGCTGGTTCCACCAAGGCTGGTCTGACGGTTGCGGTGGCCCGTGAGTTGCTGAGCAAGCTTGATGTTCCCTATATCGTCTCTTCGCCGCTCTTTGTGCAAGATGAAGAGAATTGGCGCGAACATGGCGTCGGGCCGATCCAGGCGACGATGATGTATGCGTTGCCCGAGATGGATGGCGCGATTGCGCCGGTGGTGCTCGGTGGGATGCGTGGGAGTGAGATTGGGACGGTGCCCGACCGCCTGAATCGCCTCGGTGAGCAGGCTAGCGGTTATGTGCGGCTGCGCAAGACGCCGAATCGCGACAAGAAGGTTGCCCTGGTGGTCTACAATTATCCGCCTGGGCAGGGCAATGTGGCAACGGCAGCCCTCCTTGATGTGCCGTCTAGCTTGATTGCGCTGCTTGATCGGATGCGTGCCGCTGGCTATACGGTCGGTGATTATCCGCGTGATCCCGTTCAGTTTGCCCGCTGCCTTGAGGCCACCCTGCGGGCTGATATGCCTGAGCTGCCCCCCGGCCATCCGCCCCTCAATCTGCCGACAGTCAATAACGAGGCGTTCTATCGCTGGATCCGCCCCCAGGATCAAGAGCGCATCAATAGTCGCTGGGGCGCGTTCCCTGGTGATATTGCCCCCGCTGGCCGCGACCGGGTGCGCCTCGGTGGGATGCACCTCGGCAATGTCTATATTGGTATCCAGCCGATGATTGGCATGCCCGGTGACCCGATGCGGCTGCTCTTTGACCGCGAGAATACGCCCCACCATCAGTATGCGCTCTTCTATAAGTATCTCAGCGAAGAGTTCGGTGCCCATGCGCTTGTCCATGTTGGGATGCATGGGACGTCTGAGTGGATGCCGGGGGTGCAACTCGGGATGACCGAGCATTGCTGGCCTGATGTATTGCTTGGTACCTTGCCCAATTTCTATGTCTATCCGATCAATAATCCGGCTGAGGCTAATATCGCCAAGCGCCGCGGGTATGCGACGATCGTCGGCCACGCCATCCCGCCCTATGGCCGCGCCGGGCTCTATAAAGAGTTGCAGGCGCTTAAGGATCTGCTTGATGAACAGCGGAGCCGCGGTGAGCGTGGTGAGGTTGAACCTGAGCCGGGTGAGCATCCGGCAATGCAGGCGATCCAGCAGAAGATCGAGTTGCTCAATCTTGACGTAGAGCTGGCGCAGCTTCCTGATGAGCCATTCAGTGCGTTTGTCTCACGGGCCTATGCCTACCTCCGTGAACTCGAAAATACGCTGATTACCGATAGTCTGCACGTGATGGGGAGTGCGCCGCCCCCCGATCAGCAGTTGACCCTGATTGCCGAGGCCCTCAAGATTCCGCGTGATGGCAATATGGGCCTTGGTGATCTGGCGCTGACTGCGGTGGGCAATGGGCCAGATAGCAATGGTGTCGTGTCGAGCTTTGGTGATTATACGGGTATGCTGGCGGCGGCCCGCCGCGGCGATGTCCATGCTCTTACGCTGCGTGACCGTATTGAGGCAGGGTGCCATGCGTTTGTGCGCCGGGCAATCCTCGATGGCGAAAACCCCGATAGTGCCTGGCGGGCGATCTTTGGGCTCACCGAGGTTGTCCCGTGGTCGATGGCGCTCAATCCGCTGGCCGAACACGGGCGGGCGATGCTCGCGGCCCTCCGTGATAATACGCAAGAACTTGATTATTTGCTCCACGGGCTGGAAGGCAAGTATATTCCCGCCGCTCCCGGTGGCGACTTGATCCGCGATGGCATGGCCGTGTTGCCCACGGGCCGCAATATCCATAGCCTCGACCCCTTCCGTGTGCCTTCTGATAGCGCCTATGAACGTGGTGTCCGGATCGCTGAATCGCTGATTGCGGCCCATGTGGCCGAAAATGGTGAGTACCCCGAGACGATTGCGCAGGTGCTCTGGGGCCTTGATGCGATTAAGACCAAGGGTGAGTCGATCGGCATTGTGCTTGGCCTGATGGGTGCCCGCCCGGTCAAAGACGGCCAGGGCAAGATTGGGCGCTATAGCCTGATTCCGCTGGAAGAACTTGGGCGCCCGCGCATTGATGTGTTGATGACCGCGTCGGGCATTTTCCGTGATACTTTCGCCGGGACGATCGATATCCTCGACCGGCTGGTGCGCGAGACGGCGGTGGCCGATGAGCCCGAAGACCAGAATTTTATTCGCAAACATGTCAATGCGATGCTCGCTGAGGGGAAGACCCTGGAGGCCGCAACCGCGCGGATCTTTACGCAGGCCGAGGGTACCTATGGCACCGATGTTGATGAGGCGATTGATGGCAGTGCCTGGGAAGATCGCCAGGAGCTTGAAGAGCTCTTTATTAAGCGCAATGCTTTTGCGTTTGGTGGCGAGAAGGCGGGCGGTGCTCAGCCGGAAGTCCTGCGTTCGTTGCTTGGCACCGTGGGCCGGGTTGCCCAGGAGATTGATAGTGTTGAGTATGGCCTGACCGATATGCAGCACTACTATGGTTATTCCGGGGCGCTCAAGGCGGCGGCTGAACGCGCCACCGGCCAGCAGGTGCCGCTCAACTATGTCGAGAGCTATACCGCCGAAACCAAGATACAGAATCTTGACCAGGTGCTGCGCGTTGAGTACCGCACCAAGTTGCTCAATCCCAAATGGTACGAGGGGATGCTCAAGCATGGGCACAACGGGGCTGCCGAGATTGCGCACCGCTTTACCTATATGCTCGGCTGGAGTGCGACGACCGAGGCGGTGGACAATTGGGTCTATGATGAGGCAGCGTCCACCTTTGTGCTCGACGATGCGATGCGGCAGCGCCTCGAGGCGGCGAATCCCGAAGCAACCCGCAATGCCGTCGGGCGCTTGCTCGAAGCTAATACCCGTGGTATGTGGCAGACCGATGACGAGACCCTTGATCGCCTGCGCGAACTCTACGCCGATCTCGAAGATCGGCTGGAAGGGGTCGTTTAAGTGTTGGTTGGACTACGCCCGCAGGCCAGCTTTGCTGGCCTGCGGGCGTAGTCCAGGAAAGCAAAGCTCATGCGGTGGCGTACCTATGGTGAACCACTTGCGCTGACGATCCTCGTTCTGCTGGGCATCAGTCTGGTGCCCTTGCTCCTCCTCGGTCTGATTACGCCGCTTCAGTTGCAACAGTCTGCGATTGTGCTTGCGTGGGCGGCGGTTTCGCTGCTTGCCTTGCGCCTCCCTGCCCTGTTGCAGCGTGAGAGTCGTCGGCTTGGCCTGCTCGTCGCGATGGTGGCTCTGGCCGGGATTATCGTTGGCGTCACGGCCTTGCCCCCTGCGGCATCTGCGCAGAGCCAGGGGTTGACCTTTCGCGCCGCGCCCCGGATCTCACAGACCAATTTCAGTCGCATCCTGGCGAATGCCGGTTCGCCCGCCGCCCCGTATGGCAACGAACTCTACGATATTATTCGTGGCTATGGGCTTGATCCGGCGGTTGCGCTCGCCTTTTTTCAGCACGAGAGTCAGTATTGCATGACCGGGCGCTGTGCCCGTTCGGGGTTGCAAAACTGGGGCATGCTGCGTCGGCATATCAAACAGGAACGCAACGCAGGCATCGTTGATGGCTTTGCGCGGTATGCCACCTGGCAAGACAGTGTCCGTGACTGGTCAGAACTGATGCTGGGTTATATCAATCGTGGTATGGATACCGTCGAGAAAGCCGTGCCTGTCTATGCGCCCACGTCGGACGGCAATGTTCCGACGGCCTACATCAATGCTATTCGGCGGCAAGTCGCCTCGTGGAGTGGCAGTGCGAACGCCGGTGCCGATGTCACGCTCCGCGCTTATACTGGCCCGCTCGATCAAGCGCTGATCAGCGAAACCTTCCTGGCCTCATCGGTTGTCTACTACCCCAACTGGGCCTTTCATCAATACATGCTCGCCGAAGCGCGGGCCGGGCGACCCCTGGGCGTCCCGATGGACGAGAGCCGGATCATCACGCTTGACGGGCAACGCTTTGCCGTGCAAGTCTTTGCCCTTGACACCCTCTACACCCCGATTGCCCCCGTTGAAAGCCAGACCAACTGGAGCGACGTGCGCCGCCTGAGCGACCTGCTGGCTCCCCCGCCTGCCCCGGGGCCAACGGCAACACCGCAGGTTGCGCCGGGGAGGTAAAGGTTCGAGTTCAGGGATTGCGTAGTCGAGGTAGGGTGTCTTTTCTTCGGCAAGCAGGCGGATGAAGTCGAGGTGCTTGATACTGAGCAGTTCGGCGGTTTTGCCTGAACTGATACGGTCACGACAGTACCTCGCAGCCTTGAACTGTCATCATTCTGACTACGAGTATACCACGAGCAAGCGTTTTGGTGTCGCCTCTACGAAGTGACCGTAGGGCTACGCTGAACATGGGGGAACTTGGTTCCCCCATGTTCAGCGTAGCCCTGGAAGCGACCTTTACAGAGACAGCCCGTAAAGCCCAGGTGCTTTCGAGACTGCTGAAAAATGTGGCCTGCCGTGGTACGATGGACTCCACGCAAGGAGTGCGTTATGTTGAAGCCAACCTCT
>NZ_LYXE01000102.1 GCF_002532075.1 Candidatus Chloroploca asiatica
ACAGGCCGGGGGCCGGATCCGGTGTACGGGCACCCCTTGCGGGTGCCCTGGCGGGTACAGGCCGGGGGCCGGATCCGGTGTACGGGCACCCCTTGCGGGTGCCCTGGCGGGTACAGGCCGGGGGCCGGATCCGATGTACGGGCACCCCTTGCGGGTGCCCTGGCGGGTGCATTCACGGAAGATGCAATCGCCCTACGCCGTTTGCCGCTTTCTATTGCTAAAAACGGTGTTCTGTGGTACACTTGTTCGTGTGCAAGGCACGAAGCTGGTTCGCCAGTGGAAACGGTTGAAACGCACCTTGAAAACTGAATCTTGCCGGTTCCGTTCGGGAATCCTCGAACGGGTAAAAGGTTCAAGGTCGTATGCTTCTGCATCTGCATGCGCTGTCGGGTTCGCTCGACAGGGCCTTTGTCAGGAGGCCGAACGTCTCGGATACGAACCTTCGGGTTTGTAGCGCCAGGGACAAGCCCAATCGTTTACGATTGGGTAACTGACGAAACGGAACGCAGCCTGAAGCGCTGTTGCACTAAATGATACATTGTATCGTTTCCGTACTGAGAGATAGTATCATTATTCTGTTGTTCTTGTCAACACTGAGAGCAACTATCAGCAGGGCAAGCGCAGCTTCCTGCCGTGGCCGTGAACGGCCCGCGTCGGCAGCCAAGGTCACGGCGGTGACCTTGGCTGCCGACGCGGGCCGGCTTTGCACACGGTAGCCGAGGCGTTGACGCCGACGGCAGGGGCGGATGGCGCGTTCTGATGCGCTGCATGCGCATGGGCGTGCGTTGACGATCTTCGCACCGCTCGCGCCACGCACGCAAGGCCCGGATCATGTCGCTGCTCCGGCCTTGCGCCGAGGTTCGTGGGATGAACCCCATCCATGCGGAGGCCGTCGCGGTGAGCGGCATCGATGCAGAAATCGTCCGCAAGCCGATCAAAAACCTCCATCTAGGTGTGTACCCGCCCGATGGACGGGTTCGCGTTGCGGTACCGATACGCATCGACGACGATGCTGTTCGCCTCGCCGTCATCACCAGGTCACGATGGATTCGCAAACAGCGACGACAGTTTGATGCACAGGAGCGCCAATCCCGACGCGAAATGGTCTCAGGAGAGAGCCATTATGTAGAAGGACGGCGCTGCCGCCTCCATGTCGTCGAGCATGACGGGCCGGCCAGTATATTGCTGCCAAATAACTGCTTTATCGAGTTAAAGGTGCGTTCCGGCAGCACGCGCGAACAGCGCGAAGCGGTGCTGCAACGCTGGTATCGTAAACGACATTGGCGGCTCCACCGCGAGGAACTCAATCGACAGCCTCTCCCACACAAAGATTGGAGCTACTAAGTTAGCGCTGCCAGGAAGTACGAAAACCCAGTTCGCGAATCAGCGTGAATGTATTGCACCATTGAACGCCCAGGCTTGTACAAACATCGGGCACTTTGCGATTTTGTCGTTTCCGTGCTGGTCTGGAAACCTCTACCGTGACAACACACCGTGGAGGCACTGCAAGCGCATAGGCTACGAGAAACGGATCGCGCCCGATTTTGCTCAAGCTCATCATCGTTCAAATCGTGGGCATACCCTTGCTTTACTACGTGTTGCACTAAATCCAAACGCGCCTCTTCTTCTAACTGCAAGGTAGAGGTGTGCTTTTTGAGCCACTCTACTAGCGGATCGTTCCGCCCAACTGTAATCTCCTCCAAAATTTCAAAGGGCATCTTTACGCGATTTTGTTGTCCGAGATGCAACAACCAGTCCCAAAACTCGGGAACTACGTCTATCGAGGTGATGAGTTGTGTTTGTCACTGCCACCTGGTCACAGCACGTGTGAGCTTCCGCCTCCTTCCCTGAATGATCGCGCCCTTTGCTTGGCCTTCGGGTGGGCCGCTATGGATGCGGCCAGGCCGTCAGCAGTACATTTAGCGCGCCGATGCGGAGGGGCCCGCCGTCGCAACATGAGCGGGGGATGGCGCGGAAGCGGGTGCGGGGGATCGGGGTGGTGTGCGCTGCGGCTCCGCTCAAAATCGCCCCACCACCCCCACCACCCCGGCCAACCCGAGCAGGTGCAAACCCACCAACAGCCAGAAGATCATCTGGTAGGCCCCCTTCCGGGTTTTGTGGACAAAGACCTCCTCGCCGCCCTGTTCCGGGGCAAGGAAGCCATAGCCCTGCGCGGCCTTCCAGGTACGGATGACTCCGCGCTGACGGCGAGCCATGCTGCGCATCACACACATCGGTATGTGCTTGCGCTGCGACAGGCTGCGTTGCCCTTGCGGGCATACTTAAGGAGTGATATACTAAATGTTGTTGATTATCTAGAGGGTCGAGGAATAGTCAGGATAGCCCATGACCCAGGTCCATCGTGAGCAGCATGCGGAAGGTGAACGGACGCCGTTTGATGAGATTGAACGCTCGCTGATGCAGATCAGTTGGCTGGCCCAACGCCAGTTTATGCAGTTGCTCGATGACGAGCGCTTTCGGTTGACGGTGCCGCAGTTTTATACGTTGCTTCACCTTGAACCGCTTACCGAGGCCTGCAAGATGTCTGATCTTGCCGAGGCGACGCATCAGTCGGCTGCTTCGTTGACCGGGGTCGTTGACCGGCTTGATGAAAAACAATTAATTGAACGGGTGCGCGATGCAAAAGATCGCCGCCAGGTGATGGTGGCAGTGACCACCTACGGGCGTGAGCTTGTCGCAGAGATCAAGCAGGCCCGTCGTGAACAGATGCAAATGGCGCTCGCTCACCTTGCTGAAACTGAAATTGAGGCGTTGATGGTATTGCTTGATCGAGTTTTGTCGGGTATGGCGCGTACCCTCGAACGTGCTGAGGGTGGTCGGCTCGCATGAAACGCTCTCTTCCGGTTGCTCGTCGCGCTAGCGACGCTCGCCCGGCTGATGCGCCACGCCAGCGTGTTGCGTTGGCTGAGCTATCAGGCGTAAGCTGGCGGCGTTTGCTGGGCTATGTCGCTCCTTACCGCTGGTGGATGATCCTTGCCCTCGTGGCAATGCTCATTGCTACTGGCGTTGGCCTTGTTTTGCCGCTCGCCGTTGGTCAGTTGATTAATGCGATTGTCGCCGACGGCTTTGCGTTTAACCTCAATCAGGTTGCCATCTTGCTGGTGGTCGTCGTGCTGGTGCAGTCCTTCTTTACGCTGATCCAGAGCTATACGCTGTCGTTTGTGGGTGAACGGGTGGTGAGCGATCTGCGCATCCAGACCTATACCCATTTGCAGAGCCTGTCGCTCGGATTTTTCAATAGCCGTCGCACTGGCGAAATTACGAGCCGGGTGACGAATGATGTAACCTTAATTCAGACGACCGTGACGACAAACCTGGCGACCCTGCTTGGGTCGGTTGTCCAGTTTGTTGGGGCCTTGATCCTGATGCTCATGGTCTCGTGGCAGTTGACGGCCCTGGCGTTGCTGCTGGTGCCTGCCATTACGATGCTGGCGATCTTCTTTGGTCGCAAGCTCCGGCGGCTCTCGACGTCGGTGCAGGATCGCCTCGCCGACGCGTCGAGTGTGCTGGAAGAGACGGTCGCGGGGGTGCGGGTGGTGAAGTCGTTTGCCCGCGAACCGTATGAGATTGGACGCTTTACCGAGGCGATCGAGACGACCTTTCAGACAGCGATGAGCCGCGCGCGCGTCCGTGCAACCTTTGAACCGTTGATCGGCTTTGCGGCCTGGGGCACCCTGGTGCTGGTACTCTGGTCTGGAGGCCGGTTGGTGCTGGAGGGAAGTTTGTTGCCGGGTGATCTGGTGACGTTTCTGCTCTATGCCGGGGCGATCAGCGGCACGCTGGCCTCGTTCTCCGGACTCTTTAGCCAGTTGCAACAGGCGCTTGGGGCGGTTGCACGGGTCTTTGAATTGCTCGATACGCCGCCCGAGATAACCGACCGACCTGATGCCGTGGTGCTGTCGACGCTTGCTGGCCGTGTAACTTTCGATGACGTTACCTTTGCCTATCCGAGCGAGGCTCCGTCTGATGACGCGCAAGCCCCGCCCCCTGCGGCACCAGCGGTGCTCAAAACCTTCAGTCTGGATGTGCGTCCTGGCGAAGTGGTGGCCCTGGTTGGCCCGAGTGGGGCTGGCAAGAGCACCATCGCGAGTCTGGTGCCCCGCTTTTATGATGTGCAACAGGGGAGCGTGCGGATTGATGGCTATGATGTCCGTGAGGTGACCCTGGAGAGTTTACGGGCACAGATCGGCATTGTCCCGCAGGAAACGCAGCTTTTTAATGGAACCATTGCCGAGAATATTCGGTATGGGCGGCTTGAAGCGAGTCAGGAGGAGTTGGAGGCGGCTGCACAGGCGGCAAATGCTCACGAGTTTATTGAGCAGTTGCCTCAGGGCTATGCCACTCCGGTTGGGGAACGTGGGGTGAAGCTCTCGGGTGGGCAGCGCCAGCGTGTGGCGATTGCCCGGGCGATCCTCAAAGATCCGCGCATTCTCATTCTTGATGAAGCAACGAGCGCCCTTGATAGTGCGAGTGAGCGTCTCGTGCAAGAGGCCCTTGAACGCTTGATGCACGGGCGAACAAGTCTGATCATTGCCCATCGTCTCAGTACAATTAAACGTGCCGACCGCATTGCGGTGATCGTCGCCGGTGAGCTTGTCGAACTAGGCAGCCATGCCGAATTGGTGGCTCAGGGCGGGCTCTATGCCCGACTGTATGCCCTTCAGTTTCGCCCCGAAGACCAGGAATTACTACCGTTGCTCGCTGAATTGACCTAAAAGTGAGGAGAATTGATGTCTACCAACAAACGTCGTGCTTCCGTTGAGCCCACTACGATCCCTGAAGAGGCGCTTCCTGGCATATTGCAACCAGATGAGCCGCTGCTCGAAGGGCGAGATCTGCCTCTGGTTGTGCTGGGTGAAATGGTCATCATGCCCCATATGACGATCCCGCTGCAGGTTCCCCCTGGTAAATCGTACCGGGCGATGGAACAGGCCTGGCAAGAGGATCACCACGAGGTATTGCTGATTTTTGTCCGTGAATATGAGCTTGATGGCTATAAGAGTTCAACTCCGCAGAAATTGCCGCCGATCGGGGTGATTGCGCGGCTCGATGAGTTTGCCAAGTTGCAAGATGGTACGGCGCGCGTGATCCTCGAGGGGTTGCATCGTGCCGAGATCCAGGGGGCGCTTCAGGTCACACCCTTTTACCGGGTGCGCTGTATCCCTGCCTTTGATTCCGAAACGGGAGGCATGGAAGTTCACGCCCTGATGGATACAGTCAAGCAACAGGTTGATGAGTTTGTTGATCACCTTGGTGAGGTGCCGCAAGAGGCGGTGCAGTTTGTGCATCGCATTGATCGCGCCGGGCACCTGGCCGATATTGTGACCTGGGGGCCGGCCTTTGATTTCAAAGACCGCCTCGAAGTCTTGAATACGCTCGATCCGCTCGAACGCTTGCGCAAAGCCCACTTTGTGCTGGCTCGCCAGCTCGAGTTGCTCAAGCTGCGCGCCAAGATCCAGCAGGATACCAAAGAGGTGCTCGACCAGAGCCAGCGCGAATATTTTCTGCGTGAGCAGATGCGCGTTATTCGGCGCGAACTCGGTGAAGACGATGATAGCGATGATCCCATTGATGAGTTGCGCCGCAAGATCAATGAGATGGAAGCCCCTGAGTACGTGAAGAGTCAGGCGCTCCACGAGGTGAAGCGGCTGGCGCAACAGGGCATGAACAGCCCTGAGGCCGGGGTGATCCGGACGTACCTTGACTGGTTGACGAATTTGCCGTGGGGCGAAGAGCAGCACGGTGAGATTAGCATTGTCGAGGCGCAGAAGGTGCTTGATGAGGATCACTATGGCCTCGAAAAGGTCAAAGAGCGGATCCTTGAGTACCTGGCCGTGCGCAAGCTCGCCGGCAACAAGATGCGTAGTCCGATCCTCTGTTTTGTTGGCCCTCCTGGGGTGGGCAAGACGAGCCTCGGGCGCAGCGTTGCACGGGCCCTTGATCGCCAGTTTATCCGCACGAGCCTCGGTGGTGTGCGCGATGAGGCCGAGATCCGTGGACATCGCCGTACCTATATTGGGGCGATGCCGGGCCGCATTATCCAGGGCATCAAATCGGTCAAGTCGAACAGCCCGGTCTATGTGCTCGACGAGGTGGATAAGGTTGGCACCGATTTCCGTGGCGATCCGACGTCAGCGTTGCTGGAAGTGCTTGACCCTGAGCAGAACAGTACGTTTTCGGATCACTATCTTGAAATACCTTTTGATCTGAGTAAAGTCATCTTCATTGCGACGGCCAACCAACTTGAGCCGATCCCTGGCCCGTTGCGTGATCGGATGGAGATTATTGAGATCGGGGGGTACACTGAAGACGAAAAACTCGAAATTGCGCGGGGCTTCCTTATTCCCAAGCAGCGCGAGTTTCACGGTCTCGAAGCTGAACAACTGACAATCAGCAGCGACGCGGTGATCAAGCTCATCCGGGAGTATACCCGCGAAGCCGGGGTGCGCAACCTTGAACGTGAAATCGCGAGTCTCTGCCGCAAAGTTGCCCGCAAGGTCGCTGCGGCCAGCGAGCCTGGGACAGAAGGCGGGCCAACATCTTTTGCTATCGACGAGAGTGATGTTGCCACCTATCTTGGCCCCGAGCGTTTCACCTTCGGGCTTGCCGAAGAGCGGGACGAAATTGGGGTCGCAACGGGCGTCGCTTGGACAACCGCCGGCGGCGATATCCTCAGCATTGAGGTGTTGCCGGTCAAAGGCAAAGGTGGGTTGCAACTCACCGGGCAACTCGGCGATGTGATGAAAGAGAGTGCGCAGGCAGCAGTAAGCTATGTGCGTTACCGTGCGACCGAGCTTGGCATCGATCCAAACTACTTTGAAGAGCACAATATTCACATCCATATTCCCGAGGGAGCCGTACCTAAGGATGGACCTTCGGCGGGGATCACCCTAACCACCGCGCTGATCAGCGCAATGACGGGCAAACCCGTCCGCCGTGACGTCGCCATGACCGGCGAAGTCACCTTGCGGGGCAAAGTTCTGGGCATTGGCGGCTTGAAAGAAAAGACCCTTGCGGCGCATCGGGCTGGCATTCGCACCTTCATTCTGCCCAAAGAGAATGCCAAAGACATCATTGACCTGCCAGCGAAGGTACGGAACGACCTGACCCTGATTCCCGTTTCGTCAATGGATGAAGTGTTGAAAATTGCGCTGACTGGTGTTCCCAGCGACGTGCCAGTCGTGGCGGTGCCTGTTGCGTAAGAAGTTTGGGAAATACATAGTCTGATGATTTGACGCAAAGGCGCAAAGGCGCAAAGGGCGTTTGCGTCCCTGGGAGCGCGGGCGTCCCGCCCGCTTCGGGAGCAACAGCGGGTGGGACGCCCGCGCTCCCAGGGGCGTCGCCTGCTCCTGCGGCTGATAGAGCATCTCTTACGGCAACAGCGGGCGTCCCGCCCGCGAACCCAGAGCCGTGCTGGCGCAAACCGCCAGCACCAACAAGCTTCTTGGTGGTGGCAAAGCCGCCACTAACCCGTCTCTAGCATAAATAAAAAAAGGAAGCACCTATGGAAAATAAAATTGTCCTGATCACAGGAGCCAGTTCCGGCATTGGCCGGGTGACGGCCCGCGAACTTGCCCATATGGGCGCGACGGTTGTGCTTCTCGGACGGAATCGTGAGCGCACCGAGGCTGCCCGTGATGCGATCATTGCGGAGACGGGGAATGAGAAAGTTGACTTTATCCTCGCCGATTTTGCGTCGCTCGACGCGGTGCGTTCCGCCGCCGATGAGTTCAAGCGCCGTTACCAGCGCCTTGACGTGCTGGTCAATAATGCCGGCCTCTACCTTGACGAGAGGCAGGTCAGCGTGGATGGCTACGAGATGACCTTTGCGGTCAACCATCTGGCGACCTTTTTGCTGACCGACCTGCTGCTCGAAACGCTCAAGGCGAGCGCCCCCTCACGCATTGTGACGGTCTCGTCGGGAGCGCATATGGCGGGCGGTGTGCGCTTCGATGACCCGCGGGCGATGCGTGGCTACAATGGCTTCCGTGCCTACGCTGACTCGAAACTTGCCAATATTCTCTTTACCTACGAGCTCGCACGGCGACTCGAAGGAACTGGCGTCACGGCTAACTGCCTGCACCCCGGGGCCGTCAACTCGAACTTCGCCGCCGAGACCAAAGGGCTCTTTGGCGTCTTCTTCAACCTGGGGCGCATCTTTATGCTGAGCCCTGAACAGGGGGCCGCCACCTCGATCTATCTGGCCTCATCGCCTGAGGTCGACGGTGTTACCGGCAAATATTTTGCCAAACGTACCGCGCAGACCAGTTCGCTCGCCTCGTATGACCGTGGCGCCCAGACACGCCTCTGGGAACTGAGCGAAGAACTCGTGCGCAACGATACGCCCATTATGCTCTAAGCTTTGTTGCAACTATCTCAGTTGCGTATCGTCATATGGGCAAGTGAAGAACAGTGGCCTTCGTTGAGTGAAGGTCACCACAAGCAAGGAGCCTACTCATGGAGAATCGTTTGGTACGCAGTTCCAGCAATCGTATGCTTGGTGGGGTATGTGGCGGTCTGGCCCGGTATTTCAATATTGATGCGACGATTGTGCGGCTGGTCTTTGTGCTCGCCGTGCTGAGCGGCCTTAGCCCGTTGCTCTATCTGATCCTCTGGATTGTGATGCCCGAGGAGGGTCGCGTGCAGAGCAGTGCGCAGAACACGCTTCAGCCCCCGGTTGATCCGACGGGCGAGTGGCAGTACGACCCCTACACCGGCCAGCCCGTCAAGAAGCAGTAAGTTAGCAGAAATGTTGACCGCACACAAAAAAGCCAGCTACGCTGGCTTTTTTGTGTGCGGTCAGCTTGTTACAGAATATACCCTTTTTTGCGGGCGAGCTCCTCTTTGTGTTTGCGAAAGAGGATATCGCGTTCAGTGCCTTTGATTTCGCGGCTATAGGTGGCGAGCACCTTCTCTACCTCGGCGTCAAGCTCTTCTTCGCGGCGCAGATCTTCGACGATGAAATCAAAGATGGCCTTGACCCGGGCAGCGCGCCCGACACCAGTTTTGGCCCCGACTGACTCGCGGTAGGCAAGCAGGTTGCCCTGGGCCAGTTCATCATGCAAACGCTCGGCGATCCGGCGTACCTTATCTTCTGATAAGCGCATCGCTTCTCCTTACTTATCCTATGGCAGATTGCAGCTTGCCGTGCATGACGTTCCACTGCGCTCTGGCAGCAATCCTGATGATACGTGTCGGGGGAACCTGACACGGGGGCATTATACCATTTCACATAGACCTTGTCTGGATCGTGTATACTCTGTGGGCAAAACCAAGCTGGTTTTTGCCCACAGAGTACGTAGGGGGCGGGGGCTCGCATCAAGGAGAAAAGAGCTTGCAGCAATTGAGTCGTGACCGTGTGCAGGTGCTCAGTGACCTGGTGGGTCGGGTGCGGGCGAGTGTAGCGCGGGTGATGGTGGGCAAAGAGGAATTGATTGATCGCTTGTTGGTCGCGATGCTTTGTGAAGGCCATGTGTTGCTGGAAGATGTGCCAGGCACGGGCAAGACGACGCTGGCGCGTGCGCTGGCCGCTTCGCTTGGCTGCACGTTTCAGCGCATTCAGTGTACCCCGGATGTATTGCCTTCGGATATGACCGGGCTTGCGTTTTTCAATCAGAAGATCGGGGAGTTTCAGTTTCGCGAAGGGCCGCTTTTTGCGCAGGTTGTGTTGACCGATGAGATTAATCGGGCGACGCCGCGAACCCAGAGTGCGCTGCTCGAGGCGATGCAAGAGCAGACGGTGACGGTTGATGGGGCCACCCGCCCGTTGCCGCGCCCGTTTCTTGTGCTGGCGACCCAGAATCCGGTTGAACTCGAGGGGACGTTCCCGCTGCCTGAAGCACAACTCGACCGCTTTTTGCTCAAACTTGAGCCGGGCTATCCAAGCCTTGAGGAGGAAGAAGCGATCCTGGTGCGCTTTGAACGAAGCAATCCGCTGAACGACCTGACGCCGGTGCTCACTGCAGCGGAGGTTCTGCAGATGCAGGCGGAGGTGCGCATGGTTGCGGTGACGCCAGAGGTGCGGCGCTACCTGGTCGAACTGGTACGCGCCACCCGCACCCATCCCGAGATTGAGCTTGGGGCGAGTCCCCGCGGTTCGTTGGCACTCTATCAGACGGCGCAGGCATATGCGGCGCTGCGTGGACGTACCTTTGTGTTGCCCGACGACATCAAAGTGATGGCCCCGGTGGTGCTCGGCCATCGGTTGATGCTGACCGCCGAAACGCGCCTGCGACGGCGCAAGAGTAGTGCTTTGATCGCCGAGATTCTTGAACAGATCCCGGTACCGGTGGAATAAGACTAGAAATTCACCCGAGGGTACAATGCCGTATTCAGTATCATCAACTGGCCGTAAGACGTTGTTCCAGAACTTTTGCATCATCCTGCTTGCGTTCAGGGGATGGCGGGCTGAAGTTGCCGCACCGTTGCCAAAGCAGTGTGTGATCATTGGTGCGCCCCATACGACATGGTTTGATCTGATCTTGACCTGGCTTTTGATGGGGGCCACAGGGGTTCGGTTTCGTTGGATCTCGAAAGCTGAACTCTTTCGCCCACCGCTCGGTTGGCTATTGCGTGCGCTGGGGGGGATGCCAGTTCTACGTGGGGCACGGGCCAATTTTGTTGTGCAGATGGTGGAGAAATTTGCCCAGTATCCAGACCTGCGGATCGCGATTGTGCCCGAAGGGACGCGCCAGTATATTGATCATTGGAAGACCGGCTTTTACTATATTGCGATGGGTGCCGGGGTTCCTGTTGTGCTCGGGTATGCTGATTACGCCAAGCGTCGGATTGGCCTTGGCCCCATCGTTATGCCGACGGGTGATATTGACGCTGATTTCGCGGTCTACCGCGCCTTTTATGCCAATGTGACCGGCGCGATTCCGTCACGGCAGGGCGAGATACGGCACGTGAGAGACTAGGGCCTGAAGCTTGGAACTGGGGGCTTGACAGCCCCCAAAAATATGCTACACTCTTTTGTAAGTTTATTGAACTATCTAAATAGGTTCAGGGCGAAACCGTGGATCCGTTGCTCGAAAAGGCGACCCGCCAGCACACCAAAGAGCACAACAGTCGGCTGTTGTTGCGCACGATCTATGAGTACGGCGCGATTAGCCGGGCTGATCTGGCGCGTCTGACGCAGTTAACGCGGGCGACGGTTTCGGACGCGGTGGGCGAGTTGCTTGAGCGTGGCTTGCTTGAGGAGGTCGGTCACGGGACGGTCGGGATCGGGCGGACGCCGATTTTGCTCAGTGTGGTCGCAGATGCGCGCCAGGTGGCGGCGATCAGTGTGACCAATGAGCGTGTCGTGGGGGCGCTCGTCAATCTGCGCGGTGAGTTGCGGGCTTCTGTGACGCTGGATGTGCCTTTGTGCGATGGTGACGCCATTCTGGAGACGATCTATGCGGTGGCAGACCAACTCCGACGTGCGGCGGAATATCCCCTGCTTGGCATTGGCATCAATACGCCAGGTCTGATCGATGTTGAGCGCGGGACGGTGGTGCGAGCCGTTGATTTCGGCTGGGTTGATCTGCCTTTGCGCACACTGGTGCAAGAGCGCTGTCAGTTGCCGGTCTATCTGGCGAATGATAGCCATAGTCTGGCCTTGGCCGAGTATATGTTTGGTCAGGCTCAGGGTACCCCCGATCTGATTGTGGTCAAGGTTGGCAATGGCATCGGGGCGGGCATTGTGCTCGGTGATCGTTTGTATACGGGTGAAGGCAATGGGGCCGGTGAGATTGGCCATCTGGTGGTCGCCGAAGATGGCCCGTTGTGCAAGTGTGGCAATCGCGGTTGCCTGGAGACCGTGGCGAGTAGTGCGGCGATCCTGCGGCAGGCGCGTGAGTTGCGTTTGACCCAGGCCTCGGCACTTTCGGCCGAGCCAACGCTGGAGGAACTGGCGCACCTGGCCCAGGCTGGTGATCCGCTGGCGCGGGCGGTGATTGCCGAGGCCGGGCGTTATCTCGGCATTGCGCTGGCGAGTCTGGTGAGCGTGCTGAATATTCGGCGGGTGCTGATTACTGGCCAGGTGGCCCCGCTTGGTGAACTGTTGCGTAAGGCGGTTGTGACCAATCTGGCCCGGCGTTGTCTGCCGGCCCTTGCCCGGGCTACTGTCGTCGAAGTTGTGGCCCTTGGCCCAGATGCGCCGCTGCTCGGCGCGGCAGCGCCACTTTTGACATTTGAATTGGGGATTGAACGCCTTTCGCGGCCATAATACCATGTCAGATTGCAGATTTTGGATTGCTGATTGCCGCATATGACGTTCCAAGGCGCTCGGGCCGCCCTACCGATGCGGATCGCTCAATTCCAATTGGTCTAACACGTGGATCACACATAGAGGCAATGATGCTAGAGGCTTATGCAGAGCGCTACCGGCGCGATCTCGTTGACGCGGTGATTCCTTTCTGGCTCCGCCATGCGCTCGATCATGAGCACGGTGGCTACTTTACCTGTCTCGATCGCGATGGCACGGTCTATGATCCGCGTAAATATATGTGGCTCCAGGGCCGTGCCGTCTGGATGTTCGCCCGGCTCTATCGTGAGCTAGCACCACGTGACGAGTGGCTGGCGGCGGCGCGGCTTGGGGTGGATTTTATCCGCCGCTATGGGCGCGACGCCGAGGGCCGGATCTTCTTTAGCCTGACCCGTGAGGGCCAGCCTTTCTTTTTTCAGCGCAAGCCGTATGCGGCCGTCTTTGTGCAGATGGGCTTGTTTGAGTATGGGCTGGCGACGGGTGATCAGGCATGCCTTGATGAGGCCGTGGCGCTCTTCTGGCGCATTGTGGCATGGATCGAGCAGCCGACGTTGCTTGGGCGTCCGGTCTTGCCCGGTCAGGTTGCGGTGAGTCAACTGGCGGATCGGTTGGTGGTAGGCATGATGGCGCTTGAGTTGGCCCGTCAGCTTGATGATCCACGCTATGACGAGGTGCTGCGTGCGACGGTGGCCGGAGTGCTGCGTCACTATGATCCCGCACACCGGGTCTTTCGTGAGGTCGTGGCGCACGACGGACGTGATCTGACGGCGCTTCCCGAGGGGCGGCTCTTTAGCCCAGGGCACACGATCGAGACGGTCTGGATTCTGCTGCAGATGCTCGCCCGCAACCCCGACGCCCAGGCGCAGCAGGTTGCGTTCACGGCTCTGGCGGGGGCGCTTGAACTGGGCTGGGACACGCAGTACGACGGCCTCTTCTATTTTATGGATCTCGCGGGGCGTCCGACGCTCCAACTTGAGGCGACGATGAAGCTCTGGTGGCCGCATGCCGAGGCGATCTATGCGCTGGTACTGGCCTATACCCTCACCCGCGAGGCGCACTGGCTCACCTGGCTCGAGCGGGTGGATCGTTATACTTACACCCATTTTGTTGATCCGGTGCATGGCGAGTGGTTTGGGTACTGCGATCGACGGGGCGATCTGGCGTTGACGAGCAAAGGTGGCAATTACAAGGGCTTCTTCCATGTGCCGCGCGCGTTGCTCTTTAGTCTCCAGGCGATCGATCGGATGAGGGATTAATGCATGAAGTTTGGTTTTATTCCCCTTGATGAGCGACCGGCGAATACGCGCTATCCAGTGATGGTGGCGGCGATTGCGGGTGCCGAGGTGCTGCTGCCGCCACCGGCGGCGCTGAGTAAGCGACGCAAGTCGGGCGATGCCCAGATGTTGGCGGCCTGGTTGACGGCAACGGCCCCGCAGCTTGATGGGCTCATTGTGGCGCTCGAACAACTCGGCTATGGTGGCTTGATCGCTTCGCGCATCTCTGATGAGCCGGTGGCGGTCGTGTTGAACCGTCTCGAAGTCTTGCGAACGGTGCGCTCGCTCGCGCCACGCCTGCCGATCTATGCCTTCAATGTGGTCACCCGGGTTTCCAACGCGAATGATGCGGTCGAAGAGCCGGACTACTGGGCCGCGTATGGTGAACGGCTCTATGCGCTGTCGCAGTTGCTTGATCGGCATGGGCGTGGCGAAGCGGTTGACGAGGCCCTGGCGGCAGCCGAGGCGTCAATCCCGGCGACGTACCGACGCGATCTGCTCGCCCGGCGGCTCCGCAACCATACCGTCAATCTTGCGGCCCTCGGCCTACTGGATGACGGCACGCTTGACTTGCTGGTGCTCAGTTCTGACGATACGAGTCCGGCTGGCTTGCCCTCGCGGGAAAAGGGATGGCTGGCGAGTTGGGGCGCATTGCTGGGAAACCCGGGCGATTCGCTCCACAAGGCCACGGCAACCCCTTCCCTCTTGATGTACCCCGGTGCCGATGAGGTGGGGTCGGTGCTGGTCGTGCGGCTATTGAATGAGCGGGCCGGGGTGTCCCCAGCGGTGACGGTAACGTATGCGCCATTGGAAGGGGCCGAGCAGGTGGCAGCCTATGAAGATGGCCCGATCCGGCTGACCGTGGCGCGCCAAGTGGCGGCTGCGAGAGGTCATTTGGTCGAGCGTGACGCGCCGATCTGGTTGGGGGTGAATGCACCGGTAGCGCGACGGGCCGAGTGGGATGCGGCGCATGCAGCAGAGGAGAAGACCGCACGCCTCCCCGCATTGAACAGGCTTGCTGATGAAGCGGCCTGCCGACTGGCGATGGGGCAGGCGGTTGCCATTGCCGATGTCGCCTACCCGAATGGGGCCGACCCGGCGCTGATGGAGGTGCTGAGTGAGCGGATCGCATTGGCCCAACTGACGGCCTACGGGGCCTGGAATACCGCTGGCAATACGATTGGCACCACGCTAGCGCAGGCGTTTGCCGCCCAATTGATCAGCACACCGGCCGGGGCGGTTGCCCACGAACGACTGCTGCTGCACCGCCTGGTCGAGGATTGGGGCTATCAACATCTGGTGCGCGCCGACGTGCGAGCCTGGCTCACCCAGCAGACCGGCCACCACGATCCCATCACCCCGGCGTGGGCCGAGCTAGCGCAGCAACGTAGCGCAACAGGACTCGCACATTTTCTCGCCACGTTACCAGACTTTGCCAAACGCTATCGCCTCGATCTGGATAGTGTCCGGTTTCCCTGGGGGCGCACCTTCGAGGTTGATTTTGACCTGGAAGCCATTGTTTGAACGGCTACAGAAAGGGGGTGATGGTCACTCACCACGTAGGAGAAACAAATACCTAGGAACCAAGTTACTGGCTGTTTTTTTGTCGTGCGATGCCAGGCGTGCGGGGGACGACATCCTTGATGTTGTAGGCCCCTTGCCAAGCAACGTACCGCCGACCACAAAGTATGAGGAGCAAGAGTCCTATGATTCGCAAGCGAAGTGTTGCGTTCACCATCTTTCTGACCATGTTCGCCATGATCCTGGTTGCCTGTGGCGGAGCCGCCCCGGCGGCCCAGGCCCCCGCTGAACCCCAGGTTGTTGTGCAGACCCAAGTTGTCGTACAGACCGAGGTTGTGGAACAGCAAGTGGTGGTCACCCCAACCCCTGGACCAAACCCCGAGGCCGTGATGGAGGTTGAGGAAGGGGCCACGGTCACCTTCTGGACCTTCTTCCTCTCGCCGACGTTCGATGAGTATATCCAGAGCACCATCGCCCGCTTCAACGAAGCCTATCCGGGCGTCACGGTGAAGTGGGAAGATCGTCAGGCCACGCTCCAGGAAGAGTACCGCAACAGCCTGGCTGCCGGCAATGCCCCCGATGTCGTCAACGTCCCGACGGGTTGGGTGCAAGAATTTGCCCAGAACGATCAACTGCTGAGCATGAGCGAAGTGTTGCCCCCAGCAGTGCAGGCGCAGTACTTCGCTGATCTGTTCAACCAGACCAATGTTGGTGGTGCGAGTTTCCAGGTGCCCTGGTACCAGGCGGTTGACGCCTATCTGGCCAACACCGACGTACTCGAGAACGCCGGGTATACCATGGACGATCTGCCCACGACCTTCGACGAGCAGAAGCAATTCTGTCTCGACTTCTACGAGGCGAGTGGCATCCCGTGTGGCTTGCGTATGCAGACCGGCAACCTGTTGCAGACAATGGCCTACGAGGGCAATGTCGAAGTGATGAATGCCGACGGCACCGCCTTCACCTTCGACTCACCCGAAGCGGTACAGTGGTTGCAGGACTATGTTGATCTGAACGAGGCCGGGGCGATCCACCGTGACCTGATCCTGTTGAACGACGCCGATGACCGCATTGGCCTGGAGCGTTTCACTGCGGCGCAGATGCCCTTCTATGTAACCGGCCCGCAACTGATCCGTCTCGTACGCGAGGGCAACCCTGGTCGCTATGGCTACCTGGCCCTGGCCCCGCGGGCAATTGGGCGTTCGGGGGCCTTGCCTCCCGTCTCGATGTCGATTGTCGTAAGCCAGAGCACCGCGTATCCCAAGGCAGCAGCGGCGCTGGCGGCCTTCTTCTCGAACCCACAGAGCATGCTCGAATTTTCCAAGCTCGTCGCGATCTACCCCTCGACGCCAGCGAGTTACGAAGATCCCTTCTTCACGCAACAGCCAGTCGCGATCGAAGATCAGATCCGCCCGCTGGCCGAAGGCATTATTTCGCAGCAAAAGAACATTTTGCCCGAAATTCCACGTCCGGCTGAAGTGAACGACATTGTCCGCCAGGCGATTGAGGGGGCCATCTTTGGTGGTGCCGATCCGCAGACCGTCCTGAGCGACGCGGTACAGCAGGCCAATGGCTTGATTCGGTAGCTTTCGCCTACATCCCCCGCATACGCGGGGATGGATTGAACTTGTGCTGGAAAAAGCCAGCTACGCTCGCTTTTTCCAGCACAAACTGCCGGGGGTGAGGACATAAGCCCTCAAAGATCGCGCTTATGCTGGCAAAAATGACCAGCATCCCATAGGTTTTAAGGGCGGAAACGAGAATAATCATGAGCAACACGTTACGCTCGCGCCTGACCCCGTATCTCTTTTTGCTGCCGGCGCTGCTCTTTATGGCGACCTTTACGCTCTATCCGTTAGTGAGTGTTGGTTATCTGAGTTTCACTGAGTACAACATTTTGCGCCCGGCTCAGCCGGTGGGTCTGGCCAATTACCAACGTCTGATTGGTGACGGGGTCTTCTGGCTCTCGTTGCGCAACTCGTTTACCTACTTGCTGGTGACGCCGGTGATCATTGTGAGTGCGATTACCCTGGCGATCATTGTCAACCGCCCCTTACTGGGCATCGGGGTCTTTCGGGCGCTCTACTATATCCCGGTGATTACGGGGGCGGTGGCGGTTGGGATCGCCTGGCAATTCCTTTTTGATGGAAGTGGCGGACCGATCAATGGCATGCTGCTCTCGGCGGGGATGATCGAAAAGCCGATCATCTTTCTGACCGAGCCGGCCTGGACGTTGCCAATCGCGATGATGATGACGACCTGGATGGGTGTTGGGTACTATATGGTCGTCTTTCTCGCCGGGTTGCAATCGATCCCTGAGGATCTCTATGATGCGGCGCGCATCGACGGATGCAATGAATTTCAGAAGCATTGGCATATCAGTGTGCCAGGATTGCGCCCATCGATTGTCTTTGTGGCCGTGATTTCGAGCCTCAGTGCGCTCAAAGTCTTCGATGAGATCTATGTGCTCACGAATGGGACGGGTGGCATTCTCAATAGCGGTTCAACGATGGTGTTTTACCTCTGGAAGCAGGCTTTTCGCTTGCAGAATGTTGGCTACGCCTCGGCGATTGCGATGGTCTTGCTGGTGATCACCCTGACCTTCTCGATCATTAATGTGCGGATGCTTGAGCGAGGGGAAGGATAGGAGGATCTGGATGAGCACAGTTGCTGAGCCGATGTCCACAGGCCGGATACGCTCCGTTCGTCCCGCGTGGACGCGCAATCTCTTCTGGTATGGCTTGTTATTGCTGGCGAGTATTGTGACGGTGTTGCCATTTCTCTGGTTGCTGATGACGGCGTTGAAGGGGCCGAGTGACGCAGTTTTTGGCTTTCCACCGCAGTTTCTACCGCGTGAGCCAACGCTGGCGAATTTTACCCGCGTCTGGAATCAATTGCCGATCTGGCGCTTTTTTGTGAATAGTCTGTTTGTGGCTGCGCTAACCGTGACGCTCAATGTGACGGTTTCGTCGCTAGCGGCCTATCCGCTTGCCAAGATGAACTTTCCCGGGCGCGAAGTAATCTTTTATCTGTTGTTGGCGACGTTGATTGTGCCGGCAGAACTGACCTTTATTCCTGGTTATATTTTAGCAGTGCAGGTCTTTCAGTACTACGATACGCTCTGGGCACTGATTTTTCCAAGTGTCTTTAGCGCTTTCAATATTTTTCTGTTGCGCCAGGCGTACAAGACAGTGCCGAATGATCTGATTGATGCGGCGCGCATCGATGGGGCGAATGAGTTGCGGATCTGGTGGTCGGTGCTGACGCCGACGATCCGGCCCTCGCTGGCGACAGCGGCGGTCTTTACGGCGGTCACGTCGTGGAACGCGCTGCTCTGGCCGTCACTGATGCTGCGTACGCGGGAACTGTATACGTTGCCAGTGGGGTTGATGGCCCTCCGGGGGATGTTTACCGCCGATTTTCGCCTGATCGCCGCTGGGGCGGTGATGGTGATCATCCCGATTCTGATCGCCTTTATTTTTGCGCAGCGCTACTTTGTCGCCGGGCTTTCGGGTGCGGTGAAGGGGTAGGCAGCGGCCAGGGGTTGTATGCAACGACGTGCGCATTATATTCTTTCGAGCCACTGGGATCGTGAGTGGTATCGTCCGCTGCAGCATTTTCGCTCGGCGCTGGTGGCGTTGCTCGATGAAGTGCTTGAGGCGCTGGCAACAGGCCAGTTGCATGGGCCGTTTACGACTGACGGCCAGGTGATTATGCTCGAGGATTACCTCGAGGTGCGCCCCGAGCGCCGCGCCGAGGTTGAGGCGCTGGCCCGCGCCGGGTTGCTGGTCGTTGGCCCCTGGTATACCGTGCCGGATGAGTTTTTGGTGTCGGGTGAGGCGCTGGTGCGCAATCTGCGCTATGGGTGCGAGGTGGCGCGACGGTTTGGGGCGGTGCCCTCGTCGGCGGGTTGGGTCTGTGATCAGTTTGGGCATATTAGTCAGTTGCCGCAGATCTTTGCTGGCTTTGGGTTGCGCGGGGTTTTTCTCTGGCGCGGGGTCAACTTTGCGGCGGGGCGGCATTTTCACTGGCGTGGGGCCGATGGTACGGTTTTGCCCACCTACCGTTTTGGCCGCGGGGGCTATTCGGCTTTTGCGTTTGAGGTGCGCGCTGCCGATGATCCGGGGCGGCGCGTCAGTACCGCCGAGGCGCGTATGCGTCTAGAGGCTTACCTTGCTGCCGAGGCCGCAGTGACGGCGGTTGCGCCACTGCTCGTCTTTGATGGCGGCGATCATCTGGCCTGGGATGCGACGGTTTATGAGGCCGTGACGGCCTATAGCCAGGATGCCGGTGCGCCCTTTGCGTTGATCCCTTCGAGCCTTGATGCGTACCTTGACGACCTGCTCGCTGATCCTGCGGCGATCACCGCGACGATCACTGGTGAACTGCGCGAGCCGGGTCTGCCGCCGCGGGCCGAGAACGAGGCCTGGCTCATTCCGGGCGTGCTCGCGAGTCGCGTGCCGCTCAAGCAGGAAAATGCCGCTTGCGAGACGCTGCTCACCCGCTGGGCCGAGCCGTTCAGCGTCTGGGCGGCGCGTGCGCTGGGGAGGCCCTATCCGCACCAGTTGCTCGAAATTGCCTGGCGCTGGCTGCTCCAGAACCATCCCCACGACTCGCTTGGCGGCTGTAGCATTGATCTGGTGCATCGCGATATGCACTACCGCTTTAGCCAGTGCCGCCAGATTGCCGATCTGCTTGCTACCGAGGCGACCAGGGTGATCGCGCTGGCAATTGAGGGCGATGTGGCCTCCGACGAGGTGCGGGTGGTGGTCTTTAACCCGCTGGCTCAGCCGCTGAACGAGACGGTTGAGCTTACCCTCGATCTTCCGCATACCTGGCCGGCTTTCACCGAGTTCTTTGGCTTTGAGGATCTGCCGGCCTTTCGCATCTACGATCCGGTGGGGAACGAGGTACCGTATCAGCGCCTAAGCCAGCGCCTCGGGGTGACACGAACGCGCCTCGATCCGCACAAGTTCCCGCAGGGAGTTCAGGTGAATGAGGTGCGCGTGAGCCTGCCGCTGGCCCTGCCGGCCCTTGGCTATGTGAGTCTCACCGTGCACCCTGGCGCGCTCGACCCGCTGCTGCCCCACCAGAGTCCACGCCCGATCGCCCAGCCAACGCGCCATCCCGGACGTGGGTTGGCGACCAGCGCTCGTGCGATGGCGAACGAGTTGCTTGAGGTTGTTATCGCGCCTGATGGAACCTTGCACCTGCATGATCGTCGTAATGGGGCTACCTACGAACACCTGTTGAGCTTTGAAGATTGCGCCGACATTGGCGATGGTTGGTTCCACGGCCTGGCCGTTGCCGACGCGGCGCATAGTTCGTGTGGGGCCGCGACGAGCGTGGCTCTGGTACATAACGGCCCATACGTGACGACATTCCGCCTGCGGACGGCGCTACGTGTGCCCGAGCGTTTTGATTTCGTGCGTGGAACGCGCGCCGAGACGCTGACAACGCTGGAGCTTGATACGCTGGTGAGTCTGCGGCCCGGCTGTGCGCGGGTGGAAGTCGCAACGAAGGTGCGCAACACGGCGTGTGACCATCGGTTGCGCGTCCTGTTGCCGAGTGGCACAGACGCCGTCACCTATCTGGCTGATGGCGCGTTTGATGTGCTCGAACGACCGGTGGCGGTGCGTGCCGACGCGCATACCTACCGTGAATTGGAAGTTGAAGGCCGCCCCCAACAGAATTGGAGCGCAGTCTACGCAGCAGGGCGCGGCCTGGCCGTCGTTGCGCCGGGTCAACTGGAAACGGCGGTGCTCGATCGGCCTGACCGCCCGCTCGCCCTGACGCTCTATCGGAGTACCGGGCGCACCGTGTTGACCGACGGAGAGCCGGATGGGCAACTGTTGGGCGAGCAACTTTCCGTACGTTACTGGCTGGTGCCACTGAGTGACGCCCCTGACCGGGCCGCCCTCGGCGCGTTGGCGCAGCAGTTGGCCGCTGGATTGCGCACGAGTCAGTGTACGGCTGGCGATAGGCCCGTTATGCAACCGGCGCAACGCCTGCCGCTCAGCGCTAGCCTGTTGCGCCTGAGCGGGGGGGCCGTCTTGAGTAGCCTCGCGCAGACAGCGTTGGGGTTGGAGGTACGGATCTTCAACCCTGAAGAGGCTGCGATCACGGCGACGTTGCATGTGCCTACGACGATCCGCCAGGCCCAGCGGGTGAATCTGGCGGGTGAGCCGGTTGAGGCACCGGTGCCAGTGCGCGAGGGTGTGTTTGACGTGGTGATGAGGGCCAAGCAGATTGTGAGCCTGCGGTTAGCGGGGTAAATATGACCTTGCGGCACCTTCAAGCGGAAGTGGAAGAAGCGATGCAACGTGAAGATCAGATCAGCCAGCGGCTCTTGCTCTGGTTTCAGGGGTATGAGGCTCCGGCAGCGTTGCTGGAATTTGTGCGGCAGCACCCGATCGGAGGCGTGACGCTCTTTCGCAAGCTCAACCTGGCGACACCGCCGCAAGTGCGGGCGCTCACCGGGGCACTCCAGGCTGCAGCGCGGGCGGCAGGGCAACTGCCGCTGCTGATCTGTGCCGATCAAGAGGGTGGGCAGTTGCAGGCGGTGGCGGGGGCGACGGCGTTTCCGGGCAACATGGCGCTGGGCGCGACGGGTGATGCAGGACTGGCCCGGCGGGTCGGGGCGGCACTTGGCCGCGAACTGGCGGCGCTTGGGGTCAACGTCAATTTTGCCCCGGTCGTTGATGTGCAGAGCAATCCGGCCAATCCGGTGATTGGGGTTCGTTCGTTTAGCGATGACCCCGCGCTGGTGGGGCGCCTTGCGTCGGCGATGGTTGAGGGCTTGCAAGCGAGCGGCGTGGCGGCAACGGCCAAGCATTTCCCCGGCCACGGCGATACCGATGTCGATACGCACCATAGGTTGGGCGTGGTGCCGCACGACCTGACGCGGTTGCAGCAACTTGAACTGGCCCCCTTTGCGGCGACGATTGCGGCTGGCGCACGGCTGGTGATGGCGGCGCATCTGGCGGTGCCGGCGCTGACCGGGCGGGTTGATGTGCCGACGACGCTGGCTCCGGGGGTGCTGGAAGATCTGTTGCGCGGAACCCTGGGTTTTCGCGGGGTCGTGATCAGCGATGCGCTGAATATGGCGGGTTTTGGCACAGAAGCCGTGTGGAACGACCGATTGGTGCAGGCGGCAGCGGCTGGCGTCGATCTGTTGCTGCTGGCGGAACCGAACGATCCTGAGCAGGCGTATGCGACCCTGCTGGCCGCGGCGCAGGCTGGTCACCTCGCCCCGGCGAACCTGGAGGCTGCCGCCGAGCGGGTGACGGCGCTCAAGCGCTGGCTGGCGACCCAGGAGCAACCCGATCTGGCGGTCGTCGGATGTGCCGCACATCAGGCGCTTGCGGCTGAGGTCGCGGCGCGGGCGATCACGCTGGTGCGCGATCGGGTTGGTCGTCTGCCGTTGCGTTTGCCTGCCGAGGCCCGTCTGGTTGTGGTTACGCCTGAACTGGCCGACCTGACGCCTGCCGATACCTCGAGCTACGAACGCTGCGCATTGGGCGCGGCGATCCGTCGTTACCATGCGCACACCGATGAACTCGTCATCGCAGCAGACCCATCGGCGGCTGAGGTGGCTGCGCTAAGCGCGGAACTGGCCGACTATGATCTCGTGATCATCGGGACAATCAACGCCACCACGCGGCCCGGTCAGGCGGCGCTGGTCGAGGCGCTGGTGCAGCAAGGGGTGCCTGTGGTTGCGGCAGCGCTGCGGCTGCCCTACGATACCATGGTCTACCCGGCAGCCCCAACCTGTCTCTGTACCTACAGCATCGCTCTGCCCGCGCTCACCGCGCTTGCTGACACCCTCTTTGGCCGTGCGGATGCACCAGGTCGTTTACCAGTGCAGAGCAGCGCCTAACGTGAAAGAAACAAATCTATGACTCTCCTCGAAGAAATTCGTGAACAACCTGCCGTGCTGCAGGGTCTGCTTGATCATGCCCGCACGCAGGTCGCAGCGGTCGCCAACGCGATCCGTGCGCGTCGGGTACAATATGTGTATCTCGTGGCCCGTGGTACCTCAGAACATGCTGGCATCTATGGGCAGTATGTGTTCGGGGCTTTCAATGGTCTCCCGGTTGCCCTTGGAGCTCCCTCGCTCTTTACCGTTTACGAACGCCCGCCACAGGTCGCCAACGCGCTGGTCGTCGGCGTCTCGCAGTCGGGGCAGTCACCTGACATTGTCGCCGTCCTGGCTGAAGGCCGAAGGCAGGGTGCCTTGACGTTGGCGATTACCAACGATCCCCAGTCGCCGCTAGCCGAGGCTGCCGAATTGAGCCTGGCGATCCAGGCTGGCCCCGAGCGAGCGGTGGCCGCAACCAAGACCTACACGGGTGAATTGATGCTCTTTGCGATGCTGTCCGCCGCGCTCGCCGACGACCCCGCGATGTGGGTGGCGCTAGAGCGGGTACCGGCCGCCGCTGCCGAGGCGCTGCTGCTTGACCCTGAGATTGTGGCGGCAGCTGAGCATTTTCGGGCGATGCGTGAATGTGTTGTGCTGGGGCGCGGCTTTCACTTTGCGACCGCCCTCGAATGGTCGCTCAAACTCAAGGAACTGGCCTATGTCATTGCCGAACGTTACTCAACCGCAGAATTTCAGCACGGGCCAATTGCGTTGGTCGAGCCAGGCTTTGCGATACTGGCTGTCGCCCCGACCGATCCTGGTCTTGCCCCGGTGCGTGACCTGCTCATACGGATGCGCGCAAACCAGGGGGCGCAGTTGCTGATACTTTCGGATGATCCAGCGACGCTGAAAGAAGCAACGGTGGGGTTGCGGCTGCCCACAGGCGTGGCACCGTGGCTGATGCCGCTTGTGAGCATCATCCCTGCCCAGCTCTTTTGCCACCATCTTACGATCGCCCGCGGGCTTAATCCGGCTACGCCACGTGGGCTGAACAAAGTTACGTTGACACACTAATGTAGTCTGTCAACGAAGCTTCCCGATGATTTGACGCAAAGATTTGACGCAAAGGCGCAAAGGTTTTTGCGTAGGTGAGCGTAACCCTTCGCGTCTTCGCGTGAGCTTCTTTGAGTTTGGTACTAGACCACTTCGTTGACAGACGACTGAGGCAAGGAATAAGGACATGATCTTCCATTCCCTGAACGAACTAAGCCACACCTACAACCATGTCTACCTCTCGCCGCACCTCGATGACGCAGCGCTCTCGTGTGGCGGGGCGATCAGTGCGCAGCACCGTGCGGGGCAGCGCGTGCTTGTCGTGACCCTCTGCACCGCAACGCCGTCGCCGGAAGGTTCATTCAGTGAACTCGCGCAGGCCTTTCATACCGCCTGGGGGCTCAGTCCTGCCGAGGTTGTGGCGACCCGGCTCCGTGAGGACGAGGCAGCCCTGGCATTGCTCGGCGCTGATGGCCTGTGGGCTGGTTGTCTCGATGCCATCTATCGTCACCCGACGGCCTACACCAGTCGGACAACCCTCTTTCATCAGCCTGCTGCCGACGACCCCTTGCATGCCGAGCTCACGACGCTGCTGATCGCTCTCCGCGAGCGTCTGCCCGAGGCGGCCTTTTATGCACCACTGGGGATCGGGGCACATGTCGATCATCTGTTGACCTATACTGCGGCGCGTACCGTGGTAGGGACGAACCTCATCTACTATGAGGACATCCCATATGCGATGCGTCCCGGCGCCCTCGCCGAGCGACGTGCAAGAGTTGACATAACGTTGAATAAGCAAATCATTGCGATAGACGCAACGCTTGACATTAAACTGGCTGCGATTGCGGCCTACACGAGCCAGATGGTCGAATTGGCCCAGAGCCAACTCGGGCTGACGGTAGATGACGTAACCGACGCGAGTGCGGCGCTGACCGCTGCGATCGCTGCGTATGCGCATCAGGTAGGGGGGGCGCTGCCCGCCGAGCGGATCTGGGTATAGGCCCGCTACTTTATCGCATAAGACGGCTTTTTTGACGTAAAGACATGGTTTCAAAAGGGCCGGATCAGCTTGACCCTCGACGCGGAGTGCCGACTTATGAATATTCAATCGTACACCGGGCCCAGCCCCCGGCCCTGTAAGGGGCACCCCTTGCGGGTGCCCGTACACCGGGCCCAGCCCCCGGCCCTGTAGGGGCACCCCTTGCGGGTGCCCTGGTGGGGTGCATACACGGAAGATGCAATCGCCCTGGCTGAGCCGGAAATGGTATAACTCTATGCAACCATCATCACTTCCACAACCCTCACCCGTACGCCGCGTCGTCTTCTTTGGCGACTCGCGGGCGGACTGGTGGCTTACACCGAACCTGGACGGTTTACGTTTTCTCAACGCCGGGGTGCCGGGCGGCAGTGCGACCTACCTGGCGCGCCATTTCACCCGCATGGTCGAGCCATTGCACCCCGATGTGATCGTGCTGCAGCTTGGCGTCAACGATCTCGCAGGTGGATCGCCGGGCCTCGCCACGCAACACGCCGTGTTTGCCGCGATCGCAACGGTCACCACCGAGGCACGGCGCATCGCTGCGCCGGTCGTTCTCACCACGATCTTCCCGTTGGCCCGCGGGCCATGGGCCAGTTCGCAGGTTCAGGCCGCGATTCTGGCCGTCAATGCGCGGCTGCCAACCCTGGTAACCGACGGCGTGCAACTGCTCGACAGCGCCGCCGTGCTCTGCGGGCCAGACGGTTTTGTCTCCAGCCGTTATGCCGACGACGAACTGCACCTGAGTGCCGCAGGCTATGCGATGCTCAACGAGGCGCTGTTGCGGTTGATCCGGGGGTGAGTGAATAGGGAACGGGGGCGTGGGGGAACTTGGTTCCCCCACGCCCCCGTTTTCCTTCGTGGTGGTGCGCCTGCCGGCGCATCGTGTGCTGATGCAACATCCCGGTATCGTCACTGCGCGCACCAGATGGCGATGGTATAATAATCCCTAAGCACCAAACAGAATATGGAGAGACTGCAATGGAGATTGGATTGATCGGCCTGGGCCGTATGGGGGCCAATATGGCGATCCGCCTGCTTCAGGGTGGGCATCGTGTGGTTGTCTATAATCGGACCGTGGCGAAGGCTGAAGAGCTTGCGGCTGAACACGGCGCAATTGCGGCGACAACGCTTGAAGAATTGGTCGAAGCCCTTCCTTCGCCGCGGATTGTCTGGTTGATGTTGCCCGCAGGCGAGGCGACCGATGAGCATCTTGCCCAAGTGACGCCCTTGCTGAGTCCTGGTGATATTGTGATCGATGGGGCCAACAATAATTATAAAGTGAGCATTGCGCACGGTGAGCAACTTGCCGCGCAGGGCCTGCGTTTTATGGATGCCGGGGTCTCGGGTGGGATCTGGGGGCTTCAGGTTGGTTACTGCACCATGGTGGGTGGCGATCCTGACACTTTTGCCTATGTCGAGCCGATCTTGCAGACGCTGGCTCCGCCCGAGGGCTATCTGCTCTGCGGGCCGGTGGGCGCGGGGCACTTCGTCAAGATGATCCACAATGGCATCGAATATGGGATGATGCAAGCCTACGCTGAGGGTTTTGAGATCTTGGAGAAGTCGCGCTACGAGTTTGATCTGCAAAAGATCAGCCATCTCTGGAACCAGGGGAGTGTGGTGCGGTCGTGGTTGCTTGAATTGGCCGAGCGGGCGTTTGCCGATGATGCGGATCTTAGCAAGATCCGGGGGTATGTGCAGGATAGTGGCGAAGGTCGCTGGACGGTGCAAGAGGCGATTGATCTTGATGTGCCTGCGCCAATCATTACGCTCTCGCTGCAGACCCGCTTCCGGTCACGGCAGGACGACAGCTTTAGTGCGAAGGTGCTGGCGGCCCTCCGCAATCAGTTTGGTGGTCACGCGGTCAAGCAGGCAGATAGGTAACCATGTCAGATCTGCCCAATCCTTTGCGGCACGGGTTGCGTATTGGGCGTACCCCTGAACCATGTACGGTTGTGATCTTCGGAGCCAGTGGCGATTTGACGAGCCGCAAACTCGTGCCGGCACTCTATAACCTTGCCCGCGAGCGCCGGTTGCCAGGGGGCTTTTCGGTGGTGGGCTTTGCGCGTCGCCCCTGGGATGATGCGCAGTTTCGCCAGGTGTTGCTCGATGGCGTCAATGCCAATTCGCGGAGTGGTGCGGTTGAAACCGAACTCTGGGCCAGTTTTGCCGAGGGCATCCACTATCAGCCGGGGAGCTTTGATGATCCGTCCGCGTATGCGCGCCTGGCTGAACGCCTGGCTGAACTCGATCAGCGCCGCGGTACCGGTGGCAATCGCGTCTTTTACCTCGCGACGCCCCCCGAAGCCTATCCCGACATTATTCGTCAACTTGGCGCTCACGGGCTCAATCAGTCGCCGCATGGTGGCTGGACGCGCATCATTATCGAGAAGCCCTTTGGCCGCGATCTCGCCAGTGCCCAGGCCCTCAATCAGCAGGTGCTCGCCGTCTTTGAGGAACCGCAGGTCTACCGAATTGATCACTATTTAGGCAAAGAGACGGTGCAAAATATCATGGTTTTTCGTTTTGCCAATGGTATTTTCGAGCCGCTCTGGGATCGTCGTTCGGTGGATCATGTGCAGATTACGGTGGCCGAGAATCTGGGCGTTGAAGACCGGGGCGGCTACTATGACCATTCCGGGGCTTTGCGCGATATGATCCAGAACCATCTGATGCAACTGCTGGCGCTCGTCGCGATGGAGCCGCCGGTTTCGTATGATGCCGATGCCGTCCGCGACGAAAAGGTCAAGGTGTTACGGGCCATCCGGCGGATTAGGCCCGAAGAGGTGGCGACCTATACCGTGCGTGGTCAGTATGACGCCGGGAGCCTGAGCGGTCGTCCGTTGCCTGGCTATCGTGATGAGCGTGGCGTCGATCCGGCCTCGCAGACCGAGACCTATATCGGGCTGAAGCTTTTTGTCGAGAACTGGCGCTGGGCAGGCGTGCCTTTTTATTTGCGGAGTGGGAAAGCACTCCCGCGCCGGGTGAGCGAGATTGCGATTCAGTTCAAGACGGTGCCGACGATGCTCTTTGCCGAGACCCCGATGCACGATATCGAGCCAAATGTGCTGGCGATCAAGCTCCAGCCCGACGAAGGCATTACGCTCAAGTTTGGCTCGAAAGTACCGGGTCAGCCCCAGATTCGCCCGGTGACGATGGATTTCCGCTATGGCACCTCGTTTGGCGTGGCCTCACCCGAAGCATATGAGCGCCTGCTGCTCGATTGCATGCTTGGTGACAGCACGCTCTTTACGCGGCGCGACGAAGTTGAGGCGAGTTGGTCGCTGATCACGCCGATCCACCAGGGCTGGTTGGCGTCACCTGCGCAGCCCTTCCCCAATTACGAGGCCGGGAGCTGGGGACCAACCAGTGCCGACGAGTTCATGGCCCGTGATGGGCGTACCTGGCGGCGCTTGTGAATGCTCAACGAGTTTCTGCCCTCTGGGAGCGAGCGCGTCCCGCCCTCGAACGCCCTCCGAGCGCGGGACTGAGGTGTGACCAATGACCAGTATGACTATGGTTGAGATCGGGGCCATCGAGCATGAATTGCGTCAACTCTGGAGCGAGAGCGCCGAGAAGGCGCCTGATGGCCAGGCGGTGATCCGTGCCCTGACGCTGAATCTGCTTGCCTGTACGCACGATGCCGAACACGCCGACCGCATGACCGACGCAATCCAGCAGTTGACGGCGAGCCATCCGAGTCGGGCAATCCTTGCCCTCTTGCAGCCGGATGCCCCTGAACCACGGCTAGACGGCTTTGTGCAAGCCAATTGCCTCTTGAGTAGGCGCGGGACGCCTCAGGTCTGTGGTGAACAGATTACGCTTGATGCGCGTGGCTCGGCGGTGCAGCAGGTCGTCTCGCTGATCCTAGCTTTGCTCGTCCCCGACCTGCCCGTTGTGCTCTGGATCAACAACCCTGACCCCTTTGCCGAGCCATTGCTCGCCCGTTTGCGCAGCGTCGTTGACCGGGTGATCGTCAATTCGCAGGCCTTTGCGCAACCAACGAGTGCCTTTGTGCAGATGGCCGAGCTAGAGCGGGCCGTGTCATCGGGCGGGTTGGCCTTGCACACCTTTGCGATCAGTGATCTCACCTGGGCTTCGCTCACCCCGTGGCGCGAACTGACAGCCCAGTTTTTCGATACACGCCCCCTGTTACCACATTTGCGCCGGATCGATCATGTGACGATCACGTATCAAGTACCAAGCGGTGCAGACAACCCGGTCGCGGGATTATTACTGGCGGGATGGCTTGCGTCGTGTCTCGACTGGATGCCGTTAGAGGACGCCTTCAGTCTTGAACCAGATCTGATCCGCTTTTACCTACGTCGCCCGGCGGTTGGAGTGGGCACTGGTGCGATCCGCCTCGTCACGCTTGACCTACGCCCAGTTGAGGCCGCAAGTGGGGCAACACCTGGCCTCCTTGCCCTGCATCTCGAAGCGCTCGATGGCGTCACCGCGAGTTTCCGCGTTGAACGCGCCGAGACCCCGGGGTATGCGCTGACCACAGCGACCATCGCTGGAATGGAGCCGATCAGTCGCCTCGCCCGCTGTGAAGAACCGAGCCTCGCCGACCTGCTCGCCGCCGAACTCCGCCTACGGCATCGCGATCAGACCTTCAGCGATGCGCTGCGAGTGGCCGGGCTGCTCGCTGCTCGTTTAAGGCGGGATATGTGACGCAAAGGCGCAGCGGCGCGAAGATTTGATCGATCTGCCTGCGCCGCTTTGTGCTTTTGCGCCTTTGCGTCAACCTGAGTCAACCTTTGCCTTAACGCTTTTTCCCACGAGGCACACTAGAGGGCACCTGCCGCCCGCGACGTACCTCGGCTTGGGCGCCGGCTGGCACGGCCTGCGGTTGGCTTGCCTGCGCAACGGCGGCATGGACGGGCTCTGCTCCCTGGCTCTGCGCGGCGATCAGATGGACAAGCTCTTCTTCACGGCCTTCGTGGCAATGCTTGAATTTCTTGCCACTGCCACAGGGGCAGCGCTCGTTGCGCCCAATATTGGTGAGCTTGCGCTGGGGTTTGGCTGCCAGATTCTGCATCTCGCTGCTGCCGCCCGCCGCCCGCGCCGTGGCGAGGCGGTTCTTTTGCTCAAGCTCAAGCTGACGCAGGTAGCGTTCGTAGGCAAAGGACTGTGCAATAATCTGATAGACGATATCACGGGTGATATTGTCTTTCAGTTGATCGAACATCGCAAAGGACTGTTTGCGAAACTCGATCAACGGATCGCGCTGGGCAAACGCCTGCAACATAATGTTCTGGCGCAACTCGTCCATCGCGGTCAGATAATCGATCCACTGGCGGTCAATCGTGCCGAGCATCATCCGACGCTCGACAAAGCGGATTGTCTCGGCCCCCATCGCCTGTTCGCGCTCTTCATAGGCGGCCTCGAGTTGTTCAACGAGCCAGATCTCGATCTCATCACGGCTTTTTGTGCTGAGGGTTGCGGGGGTGATCGCCTCAGGCAGGGTCGGATTGATCTGACGATACTGGCGTAGCAGCGACTCGAGATCCCAACTTGCGGGCCCCTCATCGGGCAGATGCTCATCTACAAGAGCCGCGATCTCTTCGCCGATCATCTGCAGGATCTGGTCACGAACATCTTTGCCATCAAGGATATCGCGGCGATCCTGATAAATAATCTGGCGCTGCTTATTCATCACATCGTCGAACTCGACGGTATGTTTACGCAGATCGAAGTTGTAGCCTTCGACGCGGGTCTGGGCGCTTTCGATTGTACGATCAAGCAGGCCAGCTTCAAGGGGCAGATCCTCATCAAGGAAGCGATTCATCAGGCCCTTGATGCGATCGACCGGCCCAAAGCGGCGCATCAGTTCATCTTCAAGGGACAGGAAGAAGCGTGATGAGCCAGGATCGCCCTGACGACCAGCTCGACCACGAAGCTGGTTATCAATGCGGCGCGCCTCGTGGCGTTCGGTGCCGATAATATGCAGGCCACCAAGCTCACGCACCTGATCACCCTCGGTCGCCGTCAGCCGCTTAGCCTCTTCGGTCGCCACCTGAACCTGTTCAGGGGTCGCCTCTTCAAACGTGATCCCTTGTGCAGCCAGCAACTCTTCCACCAGGCCATCGGGATTGCCACCAAGCAAAATGTCAGTCCCACGACCAGCCATATTGGTTGCCACGGTGACTGACCCCTTGCGTCCAGCCTGGGCGACAATCGTCGCCTCTTTGGCGTGGAACTTGGCATTGAGCACGCTATGGTCAATGCCGCGTCGCTTGAGTAACTCACTCACCTTCTCTGAGGTCTCGACCGAGGTTGTACCAATCAGCACGGGACGGCCCAGTTCATTCAACTCGGCCACCTGACTGACCACGGCATTGAACTTGGCGGCTTCGCTGCGATAGATCTGATCGGGCAGATCATCGCGTACCGACGAACGATTCGTGGGGATGATCACCACCTCGAGATTATAGATCTTGGCGAACTCTTCGCGTTCGGTATAGGCCGTACCGGTCATCCCGGCTAGCTTGCCATACATACGAAAATAGTTCTGAAAGGTGATCGTCGCCAGGGTGACATTTTCATTCTTGACGAGCACGCCCTCTTTCGCTTCAACGGCCTGATGCAGCCCATCAGACCAGCGGCGACCGGGCATCGAGCGACCGGTAAACTCATCAATAATGACAACCTCACCTTCAGAAGTGACCATATAATCACGGTCACGTTGGAAGACAAACTGAGCTTTCAGCGCATTCTCGACAAAATGGGTCTTTTCAAAATGCAGCGGGTCATACAGGCTCTCGCCATCAGGGATTTTCAAGAGGCGTTCGACATTCTCAATGCCCTGTTCGGTGAGGGTAATGCTTTTGGTCCGTTCTTCGATGAAAAAGTCGCCATCGGGCTCCATGCCCTCTTCCTTGATCTGCTTGGGCGTCACGCTTGAACGACGTAAATTCTTGACTACGCTGGTCATCTGACGATAGAGATCGGAGGATTTCTGGGCCGGCCCCGAAATAATGAGGGGCGTACGCGCTTCGTCAATCAGAATATTGTCAACTTCGTCAACAATGGCAAAATGCAACTCGCGCTGCACCATCTGTTCTTTTTCATACGCCATGTTGTCGCGCAGGAAATCGAAGCCAAATTCGTTATTGGTTCCGTAGGTAATATCAGCCGCATACGCTTCACGCCGGGGCACAGGTCGCCAGTGAATGAGGCGCGTATCTTCGGCATTGGCATTGGGATCAACATACGTCGGGTCAAAGATCGCACTCTGATCGTGCGCAATGAACCCCACCTTGAGCCCGAGGAAATGATAGATCGGACCCATCCAGCCTGCACCGACACGGGCCAGGTAGTCGTTGACCGTCACCAGATGGGATCCTTTGCCTTCGATGGCATTGAGATAGAGCGGCAGCGTCGCGACGAGCGTCTTGCCTTCACCGGTCTTCATCTCGGCAATTTTGCCATCGTGCAACACAATGCCACCGATCAACTGCACATCATAGTGGCGCAGGCCAATCGTCCGCCGGGCCGCCTCGCGCACCGTGGCAAACGCCTCGGGCAGGATCTCATCAAGCGTTTCGCCCTCGGCAAGACGCGCCTTGAACGCGGCCGTCTTGCCGGCCAGGGCCTCATCAGACAGCGCCTGATACTCAGGTTCAAGCTCATTTATCTCTTCAACCAGTGGTTGGAGCTCACGGATGGCTTTGTCGTTGGTATCACCAACGAGCTTTTTGAGCCACTTAAACATACTTTCTCCTTGCTAGAGGGGCCAGAACCCCTGGCACTGTTACGCATTATACCTGAGTAGCCGAGACCGGTGCAAGCGTTTACGCCACCATCGTGTGCAAAGCTCGGGCGAGTTCATCGGCGGTGAAGGGCTTCTGGAGGTAGCAAATCGCCTGGTCGGCCAGCGCTTGTTGGCGCAGAGCCGTGTCACTATAGCCAGACATATAGATGGTGCGGATGGTAGGGCAGAGTTTCTGGACGGCAACGCCGAGTTGAAACCCGTTCAGTTTGCCAGGCATCACGACATCGGTGAGGAGCAGGTCAATCGGGGTAGGATGGCTGCGAATGATTGCTAGCGCCGCCTCACCATCACTGGCTTCGAGCACCACCATGTCCATGCGGGATAACAACTGGCGCGTCAATTCGCGCACATTCGCATCATCTTCAACGAGCAGAATGGTGCAGGGTTTGGTCTTGCGTGGCTGAGCCGTCGGATTGGGTGACGCCATGTGCGGTAGTTCTGCGGTGGCAACGACGGGAAGGTAGATCACAAATTGTGTTCCCTGACCGAGCTGGCTCGCAAACAAAATTTTGCCCCCACTCTGCCGGACAATCCCATGCACCGTTGCCAACCCCAAACCAGTCCCTTTGCCACGTGATTTAGTAGTAAAAAAAGGCTCAAAAATATGATCGCGAGTCTGCTCATCCATGCCCTGGCCGGTATCACGTACGGTCAACACCGCATAGGTGCCGGCCTCTACAGGGGCATACTCGGCTTCCATTGCGGGGGTAATCGCGCGTTGCGTGGTTGTCAGCGTAATCATGCCTCCATCGGGCATCGCATCGCGTGCATTGATCACCAGGTTCATCACGACCTGCGTCATCTGCCCGGGGTCAGCCCGTACCAGCGGAAGGTCAGGATCCAAGCTGATCTGAAGTTGGATCCGTTCACCGATCAAACTTCGCAAGAGTTGTTCGATATCAGTCAGAACTTCGTTGAGACTAATCGTTTCAGTCTGGAGCACCTGGCGACGGCTGAAGGCGAGCAACTGGCGGGTGAGCGTGGCGGCCCGTTCGCCTGACTGACGGATCTGGGTGATCGAGGTGCGGAGATCCTCATCGTCAGGTGGGTCACTCAGGATAAGATCGGCCTCGCCCATAATGACCGTCAACAGATTATTGAAATCGTGGGCTACCCCGCCGGCCAGTCGGCCCAGGGCCTCCATCTTCTGGCTTTCGCGCAGTTGTTCTTCGGCGCGCATCCGTTCACGCATATCGTGGGCAATTGTTGAAATAAACTCGGTCTGCCCATCGGGGGTGCGATGCGCGAGAATCACCTGCTCAACGGGGATCTCGGTACCATCACGGGCATAGATGATCGACTCGCCTGACCAGATCCCCTCACGCATCACCGTGGGAATCGCCTCGGTACGCAGCCAGGTCAAACGTGAAGGTGGATAGAGGTCAACCACACGCATCGTAGCAAGATCTTCATTGGGCAAAATGCCGAGCACGTGACGCCCAGCGGTATTGAGGAAGAGAATTTCGCCATCCGGACGGGCCATGCCAACGAGGTCGTTGGTTGATTCGATAATCGCGGCGAGCCGGGCATACGCGGCCTCGGCACGGCGGCGATCGGCCAGTTCACGCGAGACTTCTTCGTAGAGGCGGGCATGCTCCATCGCAATCGCCGCCTGGGTCGCAAAGATGGCCACGAGGCGGGCATGTTCCACAGTGTAGAAACCGGGTTCGTACTTGTCGAGCGTGATGATGCCGAGTAAGCGATCCCCCATCAGCATCGGCACCCCCATCCAGGCGCAGACAGGATTATTGATCGACGGATCGTCGTTGAAGTGCGGATAGCTCTGGATGGCATCATTGAGGATCAACGGCGTGCGACTATGGGCAACTTGGGCGTTGGGGGTCGTTCCCGCTTGCAGGCTGAACCGTACGCCGATCAGAGTCTCGGCGTAGTCAAGGCCATAGCAGCCGATGATCATCGAGGTATCGCCCTGAATCGCTTGCACCGACGCACTATCATAGGGCACAACCTTGCGCAGTTCGCTAAAGATCAGCCCCAGCACCTCTTCGCGGTTGAGGCTCGCACTCAACATCTGCATCGCTGAGGCAAGGGCCTCGGCCTCGTGCCGACGTTGTTCCGCTGTCGTCAGGGCTGTCTGCAGGCGGCTCACCGTTTGATCGAGCGTCTGCCCAAGCGCGCGGATCTCGGCGGGGCCAGTCTGCGGAATAGGAATGGACAGATTGCCGGCTCCAATCTGCTCTGCGGCGGCTGCCAGGTGTTGGATGGGGCGAACAATGGTCATAGAGAGCAGATGGGCGGCACTCAGAGCCACAAGGATGCTGAGGCCGGTGATCAACCCGATAACGAGATACGTTTCAGTGACCCCGCCGAGCAGTGTGTTGATCGGCTGCTCGTAGATCAGCGTCCATTGCAACAGACTCCGGCTTGATGGGGACACCCGGGCAAAGGTAAGCAACTTGCCCGGGGCATCAACTGGCTTAATCAGAATGCCCGCGCTTTGCCCAAGGATCGTCGCCGCACTTTCTGGATGGATCTGATCAAGCCGACGGACCTGTTCGGTTGAGGTTGTGAGCTGATTCTGCTCAAAGAGAAAGGTGCCATCGTATTCAACGACCGAAACCTCGATGTCTGGTGTCTCGGTATGGAGGGTGGCAAACAAGGGCTCCAGCGGCATTTCGAGAACGAGAACCCCGATCGCGGCACCTGAGTCATCAAGATAGGTCGTCGCAAGATCAAGGCGGGGTGCCTCATTGGTGTCGAACGGGATCCGGGTCATCGTCAGCGGCAACCCGGGGTTGGCCTGCGCCTGGAGGAGAGTACGCTGAAAGCCCGGTGCATCTGCACGGTTCCGGAGCTCGGAGACGGGCAGATAGGCCCCCTCAGCGGCCCGCACACAGACCTCTTCATTGCCCGCGACATCGAGCAGACAGAGACCCGTGTAGCGCCCCTGTGACTGGCGCAGGAACGTGGCAAAACTCTGGATGAGGGACTGAGGATTGTCGTGTTGCGCGACATACTGTTGCAACTCAGCCGACTTGAGCGCAATAATCAGGTCACTTCCGCTGGTGACCAATTGACCGTTGAGCAGCGTCGCCTGAGTTTCAAGCAGGCGCAGTTGATCGGTGCTGACCTGTTGCACAATCATGGCGCGCACGCGCACCAGCACATAGCCCGAGAGCACAACAATCGGAATGAGCATGACCAGGACAAAGGCGAGGAACAGTTTGCGTTGCAGGCTCAGGTGGGTTCTCTGGCTCATAGTTGTGCCTTATCACACGGTCATTCCACCTTGCCGTGCCATTGCACCATGGCGACACTTAGACGCCTACCGTCCATAAGTACAGACGCCCGTCGTGGCATCCTGTTGCCAGGAGTTTGCCATCGGGGCTATAGGCGAGCGAGGCGATGCCCGCACGATGTTCTAGGGCAACAGGGATGCGGATGCCATCGCTGAGGCGCCAGAAAAAGACTTTTTTATCTTCGCTTCCTGTGACCAACAACTGGCTATTAGGACTAAACGCGATGGCGTGGACAGGCCCACGATGTTCTTGAAAAAACTCGATTGGCTTCTGGTCGCTCATCCGCCAGACCTGGACACTCGTATTGCTACTGGCGGCGAGATAGGCGCTATCAGGACTAAAAGCAACACGAAGAATGAAGGTAGGAAAGCCGCTCAACGAAGGCAAGGGCGACGTATCGCTCACCTGCCAAAGATAGACCGCCCCATCGTAGCCTCCAGCCGCAATCAGGGTGCCATCGGGGCTAAACGCGACACTATGGACAAACGGGCAGACGAGGGTCTTGATAATCCGCACATACTCGTGATCAACCTCACAGAGGGCGAGCGAACCACCCCAGCCACCAATCAGCAATTTTGTCCCATCGGGGCTAAACGCAATACTCTCTACCGGGCACCCGGGCAAACGCAACTCACGAATGAAGGCCCCATCGTTGGCCTGCCAGAGGCGCACCGTCTCATCATCGCTGCCGGTCGCCAAGAGATTGCCATAAGGCGCAAAGGCGACACTCCGCACACTACTGACATGGCCTTTGAGGGTCACGAGAGGGCTATAGCTATTGACCTGCCAGAGCCCGGCGGTATGATCGTCATAGCCAGCGGCGAGCAGATCACCCGCCGGATTGAAGGCCACTGAACGGATGGGGCTACCGATTGTCAGCATATGCAAGAGCGTTGCTTGAGGATCAAGACTTGACCCGGTGATCGCCTGGCTCTCGCCTGGCCCGGTCTGAGAAGCAAGCGGATTGCCTGCCGTCACTTGGCCAGGCACCAGGCCGACGATTGGTTCGGGGGCGGCCTCAACCGGGAGTTCCTGCTCGGGGGGGGGCGCTTCAGCGTTTTCCTGGCGTGATCGCGCACGTTCGCGGGAACTACCCTGATTACGGGCGCGAGCCAGCGCAGTGCGCATCTCGCGCGCCGAGGCAGGGCGTTCATCGATCATCACAGCAAGGGCGTGTTCGAGCACCCGGGCGATTGGTTCAGACACGTGGGGGGCAAGCGTACGGATTGGCTTGAGCGGATCGGGTTGCCCACTGATCATGCGCGTCATGCGCGTCATCGCATCAACGGGAAGGGTTCCGGTCAACAGTTGATACATGGTGGCCGCGAGCGAATAGAGATCGCTGCGTGGGTCAGCCTCGCCATCGCGCATCTGCTCGATTGGTGCATAGGGCGGCGTGAAGCCATAGATCTTGCGGGCATTGGCCGATGCATCAGCCACCTCTTCAAGATCGATCGCCACCGTCACCCCGCCACGGGCAAGCCCAAAGTCAAGCAGAATAATATCGTAACTCTGGGTGAGTTTCAGGTTTTTGGGCTTAATATCACGGTGAAAGACCGGGACGGGGCGGGTATGGAGATAATTCAGCGCATCGAGCAATTGATCGGTCCACCGCAGGATCATGGGCATGGCTTGCGGCGACGCAAAACGGCGTCCGAGGCGATTGATCTGATTGCCCAGATCCTCACCGTGAATAAACTCCATCACAAGAAACTGCCCCTGGCCCTCGTTGAAATGGTCAATGACCCGTGGGAGGGCCTGATGGCGGAGGCGGGCAAGCACCTGCGCTTCATGTTCAAACGCCCGTCGGTAGACGGCATCCTGAAAAAAAGTCTCTTTGAGCGCCACATCGGTACGCAGACGAAGATCACGGGCGTGATAGACGGCGCCCATCCCGCCTTTGCCGATCTGCTCAACAATTTTATACCGATCCTGGAGAATGGCCCCCGGCTCAAGCATTGCAGTGCTTTCCCTACTCTTCTTTTACCGTGCCCTTAGTATACCGCGAAACTGCTACCAATGGATTACCTGCTGAAAGCTTCCGGGAAGCTCTACAAAGCTTCCCGGAAGCTTTCATATGGTATACTTCGTGCATAGCAACAGGGTGACCCTCTAAATAATGTCGGAGGCATTGTGCGATGAAGCGCATTGTAAGTATCAGTCTGGGTTCCTCAGCCCGTGATTATCGTGTAACAACGTCCATTCTTGGTCAGACGATTGAACTTGAGCGACTTGGGGTAGACGGCAATACAGCGCGTGCTGCCGAGTTAATCCGAGCCTTCGATGGGCGGGTTGACGCAATCGGGCTTGGTGGTTTGACGCCGGTTTTTCGTGTTGGCCGGGCGCGTTATCCGCATCACGAGGCGATCCAGATTGCGGCTGAGGCGCGTCGCACGCCGGTCGTTGATGGTGGTGTGGTCAAGGCGACGCTCGAGCGCTGGGCGATTGCGCAGGCCGTGCGCAAGATTCCGTCGCTGTTGCGCTATCGGCGCGTGTTGATGACCAGTGGCATCGAACGCTATCAGTTGGCGGCGGCGATCAGTCAGTATGAGCCTGAGCTACGTTTTGCCGATCCGCTGATCCATAGTGGACTTCCCTTTCTCCCCGTGCCGCGCTCGCTCGAACAGCTTGAACTCTATGCGGCCACCACGCTTCCGGTGACGGCGCTTTTGCCGTACCGCATCTTGCACCCAGTCGCACGTGGACAGGAGGGGCATGATCGTCGTGCAACAGGGCTCTTTGAGTGGGCCCAGGTGATTGCCGGTGATTTTGCGTTTATTCGCCGCTTTGCGCCCGCCGATCTGACGGGCAAGACGATTATTACCGATGATCCTTCGCCGGCGGAGATCGAGGAATTGCGCAAGCGTGGGGTGATCACCCTGGTGACGATGACTCCGCCCATCAGTACCGAGCGGCCGTTTCTCGCTGCCGATACGATCGAGGCGATCATGGTGGCCCTGCAAGAGACCGATGGGCAACCGGGCGAGGCCGATGCGCTCGATTTCATCGCTGCCGCCGGGTGGACGCCGACGGTGCAAGATTTGAATCCACGCCCGCTGCCGAAATTTGCGTTTGTGATCCACCCGTTGCGTACCAACTTGATTGCGAATGACCCCCGGTTTAGCTGGACACGTTTTTTGCCTGAGCGCGTGGTTGAGCGGATCGCTGCCCATATGCCACCGCTCTACCTTTCGCGGATCAGGGGAATTCGCTCGATTGCGACCGGCCAGGAGGCGGAAGGTATTCTCTTGAGCCTGGGCACGACGCCCCGCGAGATGATGCGCCGTCCGCCGAGCTTTACCTATCGACGCCTCATTCGTGCTGCCCGGATGTCCGAGCGGATGGGCGCACAACTCATGGGCCTTGGGGCGTTTACTTCGGTGGTTGGTGATGCAGGTATTACGGTGGCCCAGAAAGCCGATATTGGCATTACCTCGGGCAATTCGTTGACAGTGGCGGCGACGCTCGAAGCGGCCAAGCAGGCGGTCTATTTGATGAAGGGTGGGCGGCCCGACAAGGTTCGCGCCGTTGTCATTGGCGCGACCGGCTCGATTGGCGCGGTGTGTGCGCGGTTGCTGGCCCAGGCGGTGCGCGATGTGGTCTTGATTGCGCCGCGCCCCGAGCGCTTGCTCTTGCTGAAGCAGCAGATCGAGCAGGAGACGCCGGGGGCACGGGTGATCGCGGCGACGCACCCTGATGCCTATGTTGGCGACGCCGACTTGATCATTACGACGACTAGTGCGCTCACGGGCAAGGTGATCAATGTTGACAAGCTCAAGCCAGGGGCGGTGATCTGCGACGTCGCCCGCCCGCCTGATGTCAAAGAAGCGGATGCGGCCCGTCGTCCCGACGTGCTAATCGTCGAAAGCGGCGAAATCGTGTTGCCAGGCGAGCCAGATTTCGGCTTTGATATTGATATGCCTCCGGGCACTGCCTACGCATGTCTTTCTGAAACAGCATTGCTGGCGATGGATGGCAAATTCGAGGATTACACGCTTGGGCGGACGATTGAGATCGACCGGGTCAAAGAGATGTACCGGCTCTGGCAGAAGCATGGCTTGAAACTGGCTGGCCTGCGTTCTTTTGGGGTCTATGTTACCGACGAAATGATCGCCGAGAAACGACGCCTCGCCGAGGAACTGCGCCGCGAGCGTGGCTTGCCGCACGAGATCGGCTCGGCATAAGGTTTGGTCACGTCCCCAAAAACCAGCTTTGCTGGTTTTTGGGGACGTGACCAGACTGTGTTTGTGGGCTGCCATCTATGAACACGTTAGAACACATCTGTATTCAACCTGAAGTTCAGCGTTATGCTTCGCCGCTGCTGTTGTTGCACGGGGCGTGGCATGGGGCGTGGTGCTGGCACGAGGCAATGCGTGACCTGGCGGCGCGAGGTTTTGTGGTGCATGCCTTTAGCACACGGGGGCATGGGGCGAGTCATCGCCCACGGCGCCACTGGCTCACGACGGCGTCTGATTATGGACGCGATCTGATCAATGTGGTGCGGGCGTTGCCGGCACCGCCGATCCTGGTTGGGCATAGCTCGGGTGGGTATCTCGCGCAACTCTACATGACGGGGCGCTTTGGGCCGGTGCCGCCGCTGGCTGGCGTTGTGTTGCTCTGCAGTTCGCCGGTTGACAGCGTGCGCTATTTCCTTACTCGGACAACGCCCCCTGAAGCACAGATCGATCCGCGGGCGATGCTGCGCCGCGAGCCCGAGACGATGCGCAAGCTGCTCTTCCGCCCCGAGATTGACCCCGAAGCGTTGCATGGCTATGTTGCACAGATGGTCGCCGAGCCGCCGCTGGTGACGATGCAGAGCATGGTGTTGCGGCCGCGACCGGCGCGCAACGCCACGCCTGTAGTCGTCATTGCCGCCGGGCGTGATATGGTCTTTGGCCTCGAAGCGCAGCAGGTCACTGCGGCGACGTATCGAGCCGAACTGATTGTCGTGCCTGAGGCCGCACACGACCTGATGCTCGACCCGGACTGGCCGCAGGCGGCGGCGGCGATCGAGCGTTTTGCGCAGATGCTCCCATCCTGAATTTCCAATTCTTCCCGCACAAAAAAGCCAGCGTAGCTGGCTTTTTTGTGCGGGAAGAATTGATTGACCAGTCAATCAACATGTGCTACAATCTTGATTGATTGGTCAATCAAGATTGAGGAGAAGCAGTATGCCCCCGCGTGATCAGGATGAATTTGAGCAACGGCGCAGGCAAATCCTTGATGGTGCGCTCGAGGTTTTTGCCGCGAAGGGCTTTGAGAAGGCAACAAATAAAGATATTGCGACCGCAGCGGGCATCAATTCGCCAGGTTTAATCTATCACTATTTTACTGATAAGGCCGATCTATTTCGCCATGTGGTTCAGCATTTTGTGCCCATGATCAGCTTGCTCGATCATCCCGATGATCTGATGCAACGCCCAGCGCGTGAGGTTTTGACGCTCTTTGCCTCGACGCTGTTGAAGGCGACGGAGAATCGTCAACTCTTTGCGGCCTACAAACTGGTGGTGAGTGAAGCCTTTCGCCGTCCTGCTGTCGCCGAGATGGTGAATAAGATTGGGCCGCAACGGGGGATTGGCTTGCTGCGTCGTTACCTCGATCAAGAGATGGCGGCGGGGCGGATGCGCCAGATGGATCCCGGTATTGCGGTGCGTCTGTTTGTCGGGCCTTTGCTGGCTTTTGTGATCATGCGCGAGCTCTTTCCCCAGCCTGATGCGGCAACGATCACGATTGAGGCGATGGTGGAGCATGCCGTAGCGACGTTTTTGCAGACGATGGCGGTCTAGGGGCAAGACTTTGCCGCTATGACGGGTTTTTTGACGCAAAGGCGCAAAGGCGCAAAGTTTTTAAGGTTTGTATGGCTCCACGCTGGTCAAAAGTAGTTCGCGATCTCTTTGCGTATCGTACGCGCACGCTGTTGGTGGTGCTTTCGATTGCAATTGGTGTGGCGGCATTCGGGGCGATCCTGGCGGGACTGACGATTATTCGCGCTGAGTTGCAGTCGAGTTATCTTGCGGTCAATCCGGCGAGTGCGCTGATCACAACGCAGCCTTTTGATGAGGTGTTGCTCGAAAATATTCGGCGGCTGCCGGATGTTGCCGATGCGCAGGGGCAACGTGCGGTGGCGGCGCGGGCGCAGGTTGGCCCTGACGAGTGGGTTGATCTACAGTTGTTTGTGGTGCCTGATGATGGTCTGATGACGATCAATCTTGTGCGCTCCGAGACGGGGCCGTGGCCGCCGCCTGATCGCACCGTTTTGATCGAGCGGGCCTCGTTGGACATGACCCGTGCGTCGGTTGGCGATGTGTTGGCTCTGCAACTGGCTGATGGGCCGACACGATCGGTGCCCCTGGTGGGGCTTACCCACGATTTGAGTTTGCCTCCGGCGGCCATTGCTGGTCAGGCGTTTGGCTATGTGACTGCCGACACGTTGATCTGGCTCGGTGGCCCTGCCGATGATAATCAGGTGCTGATGACGACGAGCACTGGGCGCGATGATGCCGAGCATATTCAGCGCGTTGCCAGTGAGGTCGAACGGTTGATTGAACGGAGTGGCCGTGAGGTGCTGGTGATCGATGTGCCGACGCCGTTGCAACATCCTGTTGAACTGGTGCTCGGTACGCTTGTTGCGATTCTGGCGACCCTTGGTTTGCTGGCGTTGTTGATCAGCGGCTTTTTGATTATTAATACGATCACGGCAATTTTGACCCAGCAAACGCGCCAGATCGGGATTATGAAGGCCATAGGGGCACGTACCAGCCAGATCATGGGGCTCTATTTTGTGCTCGCGGCGGGTTTTGGCCTGCTTGCGTTGCTGCTCGCTCTCCCGCTTGGCATGTTCGGCGGGTATGGCGTGGCCCTGTTTGTTGCTTCGCAGCTCAATGTTACGCTTGAAGGGGTGCGCTGGCCCCTCGAGATTATGGCTTTGCAGGGTGTAGCGGCAGTGCTGGTACCAATCATTTCGGCGGCAGTGCCGATTCGGGCTACTGCACGGATGACGGTACGCGAGGCGCTGAGTGGCGATACGACACCGCCGCCAGCGCGGATGAGCCTCTTGAGCCGGTTGTTGAGCGCGGTCGCCTTCATCAAGCGCCCGACGATTCTCGCGCTGCGCAATACGTTTCGGCGGCGTGGGCGGCTTGTGCGTACGCTCATTGCGCTGTCGCTCGGCGGGGCCGTCTTTGTGAGCGTCATGACGCTGCGGGTCTCGCTCTTTACGACCCTCGACGACAGCATCGCGGCGCAGCAGTACGACCTGGAAGTCCAGTTAGCGCGCCCTTATCGTGCCGAACGGATCATGCAGGACGTGGCATCGCTGCCCGAGGTGACGCATCTCGAAGCGCTTGTGCGGGCGCAGGCGTTTCCCGTGCAGCCCGATGGTACGACCGCCGAGATGGTGAACCTGCGGGCGTTGCCTGCCGCAACGAGCCTGTTGGCCCCACGGATGTCGGACGGGTACTGGCTTGATCCGGCTGACGAGCGGAGCATTGTGCTCAGCACGAACTATCGTACCAAAGATCCAACCGTTCAACTCGGCGATGAGCTAACATTGCGGATCAACAATCGTGATACTACCTGGCAGATTACCGGCTTTGTCGAAGAATTTTTGCCGCCCACAACCCCGGCGCTGGGCTATGTGAATCTTGCGTCCTTCACGCGAGCCTATGGTGGGACGGGGCGGGTTGATGCCCTGCGGATTGCGACGACCGGCCACGATGCTGCCGCGCACGCCGCAGCGACGATGGCGGTCGAGCAGCGTTTGAACGAGCGTGGCTACGAGGTGCGCCTGATTCGCTCGCGTACCGAAGACCGCGACATTCTTAGTGAGCGGTTCAATGTGCTGACCGGGGTGCTGTCGCTGATGGCGGCGATCATCGGTACCGTCGGCGGTCTGGGTCTGGCCGGCACGATGAGCATCAACGTGCTCGAGCGTACCCGCGAGCTTGGCATTATGCGAGCCGTCGGCGCTTCTGATGGTGCCGTGCAGCAGATGGTCTTTGTTGAAGGTATCACGATTGGCCTGCTGGCCTGGCTCATTGGCACACTACTCTCGTTCCCGATGAGCTATGCGATGAGCTATCAACTCGGCATGAGTCTGCTCAATTTGCCGCTCACCTGGACCTACGCGCCGCTTGCCGTTGTCGCCTGGTTATTCATTGTGTTGTTGATCGCAAGCCTTGCGAGCTATCTTCCCGCTCGCAACGCCACTCGCCTGACCGTCCGTGAGGTATTAGCGTATGAGTGAGTGCTCGACCAAAGCCAGCAAAGAAGCGGAGCTTCAGGGCCGCAGATGCCCAGGTATCCGCGTATGCTGGCGAACATAGTCAGCGAAGCTGACTATGTTCGCCAGCATACGCCTAGGTTTTTAGGGCGTCAGCCCTAAAAACGAAAGAAAAGAGAAGCAGTGATCCAGCTAACCAGGGTGATCAAAGAATATCCCACTGCAGCCGGCCCCTATCGGGCGCTCAAAGGAGTTGACATAACAATTGAGCCGGGAGAGTTTGTGGCGGTGGTGGGCAAATCGGGGAGTGGCAAGAGCACGCTGATCAATATGATCACCGGCATTGACCGTTCGACGAGTGGCACCGTTTGTGTTGCGGGAACCGATCTGGGGCGTTTGAGTGAGGGGCAACTAGCGGTCTGGCGGGGGCGCACGGTTGGCATTATCTTCCAGTTCTTTCAACTCTTGCCGACGCTGACGGTTGCCGAGAATGTGATGTTGCCGATGGATTTTGGCAACATCGGGCGCCCCCGTGAGCGACGGCAACGGGCGATGATGTTGCTTGAGCAGATGGAGATCAGTGAGCACGCCGATAAGCTGCCGGGTGCGCTCTCGGGTGGGCAGCAGCAACGGGTCGCGATTGCGCGTTCGCTCGCCAACGATCCGCCGTTGCTTGTCGCCGACGAGCCGACCGGCAACCTCGACTCGCGCACGGCGGACGCGATCTTCCACCTCTTCGAGCACCTCGTTGAGCTAGGCAAGACCATTGTGATGGTGACGCACGACACCGATCTGGCGCAGCGGGCCGGACGGTCAATTACGGTGACCGATGGCTTAATTGTTGCGCCTGGTGGACTATAGAGGAAGACGAAGATGCGTAAGCTTGTGATTGGGTTGATCGTGATCGTGGTTCTGCTTGGCGGTGGCATCGTGGTGGCGCAAACGGATTTGTTGAACCCTGCTCCTGCCACAACTTCGACGGCAAGCCCGGTTGACGAGAGTATCGCTACGCCACCTGCCGTGATCGCCGATGCACGCGTTGTTCCGGTGGCCGAGGCGCACCTTGCGTTTGAACGCAGTGGAACCGTTGCGGCTGTCCTGGTCGCCGAAGGCGATCTGGTCACGCAAGGGCAGGCGCTGGCTCGCCTCGATACCCGTGAACTGGAGTTGCGGGTTGAACGTACACGGGTCAACCTGGAACGGGCGCAGGCGCGTTACAACCAGGTTGCGGTTGGCGCGGCCCCCGAGGCGATCGCGGCGGCCGAGGCGAGCATTGCACAGGCGGCGGCGCAGCGTTCACAGGTGGTCAGTTCGGTCTCGCGCCAGGATCTGGCGGCAGCGCAGGCCCAACTCGCCGAGGCACGGGCGGCGCTGGCGGCGCTGCTCGATGGCCCGCAAACGAGCGAGCTTGACCAGGCGCAGGCGGCGGTTGATCAGGCGCGTACAGTGCTCGATCAGCAACGAACGGTACTTTCGGCAGCCAGAACCACGGCTGAACTGGCGCTGGAGCAGACGGCGAATGCGCTACGCAATGCCCAGGATAGTTACAGCCGGATCTACTGGGAAAATATTGAACTGGCCGATCGCCTGGATGACGAAGATCTGCCGCAAGCGCGCATCGATCAAGAGGCGGCGGCGTTGCGGGCGGTCGAGAATACCGAGCACTCGCTGGCGCAAGCCCAGGTCGCTGTTGAGCAGGCCCAGCAGAACGAGCGTGATGGTTTGGCGAATGCCGAAGCCCGGCTCCGCGAAGCCGAAGCGCGTCAGGCGCTTTTGGTGGCGGCCCCCACCAATGACCGCATTGCGGCGGCGCGCACCCGCATTGCGCAGGCCGAGGCAAATCTTGCCCGTCTCCAGGGCGAGCAGCGCACCAGCCAGATCGCCGTCGCTGCGGCAGGCATTGAGCTTGCCGAGGCCAACCGTGATCAGGTCAGTGCCGCACCCCGCGAGGTCGATCTTGTTGCCGCCCAGGTTGAAATCAACGCCGCCCAGGTCGATTTGGATCAAGCTCTGCTTGATCTCGAACGCGCCACGCTCTACGCGCCAATCGCCGGCAGTGTTGCGCAACTCAATCTGACGATCGGCGAAGTGGCCGGCCCTGGCATCCCTGCGCTGATTCTAGCCGATCTTCAGGCCTGGCAGATTGAAACTGATGATCTGAGCGAACTGGATGTGGTGCGCCTACGTGAAGGTGACGCTGTGATGCTCACCTTTGATGCCCTGCCCGATCTGGAGCTTCCTGGTCATATCATCCAGATCAAAGCCATCGGGAGTAGTCGCCAGGGTGACATTGTCTACACTGTTGTGATCGAACCCGACCGATTTGAGCCACGCCTGCGGTGGAACATGACGGCGGTGATGACTGCTACTTGAGCAGTGTGCTTCACGCGGAGGCCAGGGCGATTGCATCTTCCGTGTATGCACCCGCCAGGGCACCCGCAAGGGGTGCCCGTACACCGGGTTCGGCCCCCGGCCTGGAGGGGCACCCGTCAAAGGGTTTCACCTGCCCTCCGCAAGGCTGCCTGATGCCGCCCCCAACCGCAGCGGTGCGGGCCACGCCGTGGTTGGCGCAGGAGGATCCAGACCTGGCTTCCCGCGTGCGCGGGAACGACATGGCGGGCCGTCCCCCCTGTCATGCGCGCAGCATCCCCATGTCATGCCCGCGCAGGCGGGCATCCAGCGGGCCATGGTGGTGACACCCTTTGACGAGGGGCACCCCTTGCGGGTGCCCTGATAGAGCGTCTTTTTGTATCCGGTTTCGCATGATGCAATCGCCCTGACGGGGAGGCCAACCCAGCTACGCCGGATTGTCCTCCCCGTTTTCTTGCAGCACGCGAAAAAGTTAATTGTGCATAACCATACAAAAAAAGATCTTCACCAAAGGCGTGATCCCCTTTACCGTGGGCACTCACAGGCCATGATATGCTCCGTTTAGTGTTCCCCCACTGCATTCTGCCCCCGTTGACCCGGTGATCATGCGTTCAATGGCGAGCCGATTATGCATCATGGTACGGGTGACGCTGTCGTATCTCAGGAGCGGAAGCAACCAGCTATGCGCCGGTTGCTTCCGCTCTTGTTGTGTTGCCACTGATGGCCCTATGGATCCTGGCGTCATGGTAGCTCTACTCGCTCAGCCGTAACCGATGCAAGCCCAGAGGAGACCGTGATGAGGCAGCGTAGTTGGCTAAGTATGTTGATCGGAGGTGGCCTGTTCGTGCTGGTGCTGTGCATCATTGCGGCCCGGGCTACCGAGAGCCAGGCCCGTGATGGTATGCGTAGTGGGGTCGCAGACAATGGCGCGGTTTTGCATGAGCCTGATCATCTTCAAGGCGACCAGGTTGTCCCGAGCAATCTGAGTATCCAGAGCATCGTGCTGGTCAATGGCACGATCAGCACCAATACTACCTGGATCGCAGATAATGTCTATCTCGTGCAGGGCGTTACTCTTGCCCAGGGTGTGACCCTCACCGTGCAACCGGGCACGGTGGTGAAATTTGCGAATGCCACGAGCTTGGACGTGAACGGCACGCTGCTGGCGGAGGGCACGGCAGCGCAGCCGATCTTCTTCACGTCGCTGCGGGATGATACGGTGGGGGGCGATACGAATGGGGATGGCGCCCAGAGCAGTCCCGCGCCGGGGAGTTGGCAACGCATCCGCTTCACCGCGCAAAGCCAGGGGAGCCGCCTGCGCCATGTGGAAGTGCGCTATGGCGGGAGTTCCTACGGACGCAGCCTGGAGGTCTTGACCAGTAACCTGCTGGTGGAAGACAGCACGATTGGCTGGACGGGGGGCCATGGCATCTACAACGCGGGGGTGACGCCGTCGCTGGCGCACAATACGCTGCGCGAGAATAGCGGCTATGGGATCTACTACCAGGGGGTGGGCACCAGCAGCAGCCTGGGGGTGACGAATACGACCTTCATCTCGAATACGAGCGGGGCGATCTACGCCACGCTGACAGATGGGGCGGCGAGCTTCGACCTGACGGGTAGCAGCGCGACCGGCTCGCCCTACAACGGGATGCACGTGACGGGCAGTCTCAGCGGCACGGTGAG
>NZ_LYXE01000103.1 GCF_002532075.1 Candidatus Chloroploca asiatica
CCCCAGGCCTCAGGGCTGAGGCAACGGCGTTGGGGTTGCGCCCCAAACTCCCGTTTTTGGTTCGTGTTGGCGGCGAAGCCGCCAACACGAACCAAAACATCTCGTGGAGCGGCGCAGCCGCTCCACACCCCACTCCAGGCCTTGAGCCTGGCAAACAGACTTGATCCAACTTGGTATACTGAAAAGATATACATTGAAAGGCCGGACCTATGTCTATTCGTGCGGTAGGTGCCGTGGCCTTGCGTGGCACGTCCACCGGGCACATTGAAGTCTTGCTCATCAAAAAGCGTGGTGGCATGTGGACACTTCCGAAAGGCCGGGTCATGCCAGGTGAAAGCGATGACGACGCGCTTTGCCGTGAATTGTACGAAGAGACTGGGCTGCGTGGTGAGGTTGGTGAACCAGTGTCACAGGCCTTTTATCGCGTTGTCAAAGCTGGTCGGCGTCGGCGCAAAGTCGTTGCCTATTATCTTATTGTACAGCCAACCGGCAATCTTCGCCCTGGCAAACAGGAAGGGATCGAAGCGGTCCGCTGGTTCGAGGTCTCACGCGCCCTCAAACGCATTGGCCGCCCACGGATACGGGCTGTGCTGCAAGCCGCAATGACCCTGCTCAATCCATAAGATCAAGCCATCACCGTTCGAGTTTGTACGGCACGCTGATCACCGTCTTGCCGGCCCGAAACATCAGCGCCGCACGCAACAACAATCCCGTCTGATTATGCAGCAAATGTTCCCACCAGCGTGATGGAATAAACTCAGGCAAAATCACCATGACCTGGTCATCACGATAACGTCCCTCGATCTCCTGCACATATTTGAGCACTGGGGTCACCAGCGAACGATAAGGCGAGTCGAGTACGACGAGCGGCACATCGCAACCCCATTCCTCCCAGCGGGATCTGATCCGCATGCCCTGGTCTGGCTCAAGGTTGACATAAACAGCGGTTACATTGTCTGGGGCAAGCGCCCGCCCCAGTTCTAGTGCCGGCAGCATCCCTTTGTGAACCCCACTGACGAGGACGACCGCCGTCAGGCGGCGAATCGGTTGCGGACGGACAGCCGTGGTCAGCGAGAGTTGTTCGGCCACGCGGGTATAATGACGGGCGATCACCTGAAAGCCCAAAACTAGGATTGGAATCACGATGATCACAATCCATGCCCCGTGGATAAACTTGGTGAGCGCCAGCATCACCAGCACTACACCGCTGAGCAACGCCCCGATCCCACTGATCAATGCCGCTCGCTCGCTGCCGTTGGTCTGCGTACGCAGATTGCGGCGCACCATCCCGAGTTGTGAAAGGGTAAATGAGGTAAAAACACCGAGCGTATAAAGGGGCAGCAGCGCAATGGGATTCGCTTGGAAGAGCACAACGAGCACCGCGGCCGCAATGCCAAGCACCAGAATGCCATTGGAAAAGACCAGGCGCTCACCGCGGTTGGCAAGCTGGCGGGGCAAAAAGCGATCACGCGCCAGGAAGAAGGCCAGCCGTGGAAAATCGGCATACCCTGTATTCGCCGCAAGTACCAGGATCAACGCCGTCGCAACCTGGAGCAGGACGTAGATCGGGCCGATCCCAAAGACGCCCCGGGCCAGTTGCGAAAGCACCGTCTCATTCGTGACACTATTTGGCGTCACCCCGTAGAGGTTCGCCAGATAGGTGATCCCAAGAAACATCGTCACCAACAGCACGATCATCACCGTCAGGGTCGTGGCGGCATTGCGTGCTGCCGGTGGTTTGAAATCCTGGACGTTATCGCTAATCGCTTCGATCCCGGTCAAGGCTGTACAGCCTGCCGCAAACGCCCGCAGAATCAGCCAGGCACTGATCAATTCGGCGTTGACCGGCGGCTCGATGCTGGCCGGTGGCGGAAGATCGGGCGCTCCAACGATGAAATAGCGGATCAAGGCATACGCGATCATGCCTAAAATGCTGAGCACAAAAATATAGGTGGGCAGCGCAAAGAGCAACCCTTTATCGCGAATGCCGCGTAGGTTGAGCAAGGTGATCGTCGCAATGAAAATGAGCGCTAGCCCCACTCCATACTCGCGCAGCCCTGGATACCCGAGGGCTCCGGCAAGCGAGGTGATCGCCGCCACCCCGGCCGAGATGCTCACCGCTACCGTCAGCACATAGTCAACGAGCAGTGCCCCCGCCGCCACAAGCCCTGGCACAACCCCGAGGTTTTCACGGGCCACAATATAGGCCCCACCCCCACCCGGATAGGCGTGGATCGTCTGGCGGTATGAAATGCCAACGATGACCAGTAACGCCGTGATGGCCAGGCTGATCGGGAGGGAAAGCCCGAGGGTAAACGTGCCGGCGATGATCAAGACGGCCAGGATTGCTTCGGTGGCATAGGCGACCGACGAGAGGGCATCTGACGAAAAGACTGCGAGGGCGGTATGTTTCCGCAACTGGTCGCGGTTCTCTGACTCAGTTGGAATCGGCTTGCCTAGTAACAGCCGTTTGAATGACGAAGACATAAGTTCTGCGCTCCAGTGCGTCAAGATCGCACAATCTGCGACCTTGATCGTAGCACCAGACCTGTTGTGATTCAATGATCTAAGGTAGAGGTTTAATTCTTGTGGGGCGCGGCGGCAAAGCCGCCGCGCCCCACAAGTAGGGGCACCCCTTGCGGGTGCCCGTCCTTGCGGGTGCCCGTCCTTGCGGGTGCCCGTCCTTGCGGGTGCCCGTCCTTGCGGGTGCCCGCCAGTTTCGTATGATGCAATCGCACCGCGCCCCGTCCCACAAGGCGTGATCGTTACCCCTGGCGGATCGCTTCTTCGATGATCGGCAGTGAAACCTCAGTGAGCCCACGGGTGCGGGCCATGCTTTCGGCGGCTTGGCGCAGTGACCGGCTCGCGCTGATGCGGGCCAGGAAGGGCACCTGTTCAATGGCTGCGTTGAGCCGCTCGGTGGCCTCTGTGCTCCACGGCATGGTGCGGCTGGCCGCCTCCTTGTCTGCGTTGGTTGGCGGTGGCCCGGGCGGTGGTCCTTGCGGTGGCCCGCCTGGACCGCTCGGCGGCTTGATCGTCTCGACCGGCAAGAAGTTGAAGACCATGTCGTAAAAACGGTTGACGAGTTCTTGCATGATGTTGGCGGCACCAGCATAGCCCATAAAGGGCGTGCCGGTGGTGCGCCGCACGACTGGCCCCGGGAAGGTGGAGGGAATATAGTGGGTTGCCCGCGCATTCGCTTCGGCCAGGTAGATCTTTTCGTTGATGCTGCCAAAGACAAACGCAGGTGCTTTGGTGTGCAGCCGTTTGCGGATCTCGATATTGTCGGGTTCGTCGTCGCGCCGCGGACGTCCCGAACTCCACGCGATTTTCATGCCGAGTTCTTCGCCAAGCAGTTGCCGCAACCCTTCGACATAACTCCGCCCGCCCACAATCGCACAGTCCACCGTCGCAAACCAGTCGCTCTGTGGGCCTCGCCAGAGATCCCAGACAGGCTGGAGAGTGGTACGCTTTTCGCGTTCGATGAAGGCTTCTACTTCGGCGGTTGGCGTGCCGATGAGGGCACCGAGTTCGCGCAGGAAAGCGGTGGTGCCAAAGACGCCAAAGGGCGCAAAAAGGTAGGGTCGCTCGAGTGCCTGCGCCAGCGGTTCGCCAAACTCGCGGTAGAGCACGACGTTCACCGCTGCGTCAGCTAGGTGTGGCGTCGCCGCGATGCTTCCCTCATACGGATAGACCAGATTGATCTCGCCGCCAATGCCGGTGATGAGCCGACGCACTTCGTGCAAGTCGGCGGGCGCATTGAAGCATCCCAGCGATGGGCCAAGAATATTGACGAGCTTGGGCGAACGCGGCGGCGACTCAGGGGCGACAAAAGGCCGCCCATATTCCTCCCAGGCAAAGAGCAACGCCCGATCCCGCCCGGTCCACTCATCCTGCTCGAGCGACTGGCTCCAGAAAAAACGGGCTTCGGGATCGATCTGCGCCACCAGACGCCCGTGATCTGCGCTGATCATCTCGCTCTCGGCGGTCGAGACCACGACCAAGCGTTTCCCTTCGAGACTGCCAATCGTGCGAAGGTCATCAATCGTTCGGATCAGGGCCTTTGCGGTACCATTGATCACATCTTCTTCGCGGATCGAGGTGGGCGTCAGATTATCCATATGGGGCAGCGCATCGGTATAGTCAGTGACGGCCATGCCGAGCAGGTTGTAGCAACCGATGGGGGCATCGCAGACAATATGGATATCAGGAAAACAGCCAAAGACCCAGGAAGCGCCCCAGTAGGACGACGAATCAGAAATATCTCTGATCAACTGAATAGTCATATGCTATGCTTCCTCCTCAGAAGCAGGCGGGGCAAAGAAATCGACCATGCGCTGGTAGAGCGGCTGGCGATTCATTAAATCACGCACAAAGGTGAGCGAGCCCATCACTCCGGCGGCAAGGAAGAGGGGGCGAACACTCAGGATATTGGTATAGTAGACCGACGGAATCGCAAGTTCTTTGGCATGCGCGGCGAGCGTGGTCGTCCCAATGACAAGGTCAAACGTCCAGTGCTCCATCGCCGCCTTATCGTCCTCGATCGCCTTGCGATAGACAATGGCCTCGGTACCACGGGCTTTGAGCCAGGCTTCATCGGCGGCGGTCAGCATGCTCGGGCCAATGCTGGTACTGATGTAGGGCACGTGGGCCCCCCCCTCCACCAGCAGACGGGCATAGAGCATCTCGTTGCCCTCGTACCCTGAGAGCATAATCGTCGCGCCTTTCAGCGGTTGGCTGGCGAGGAAACCCTTGATTACGGCAACCTCTTCCTCGGCCACCCGTTCGACGAGATCTTCATCGAGGTCGAGCGCTGCGCCAACGGCTCGCAGCCAGGCGACACTCCCTTCGGCCCCGACCGGGGCTCCCGAGACGACGCCGACCCCTCGTTCACGCATCAGGCTCACGGTTTCACGGTAGAAAGGATGGACGGCGGCCACGGCAGCAGCGCGTCCAGCTAGTTTCAACTCATCAACGTGACGCCCCGGCAGGGTTGTCATCAAACGCCCGCCCATCTTGCGCAGCACGCCATCGATCAGCAGCGGGTCAGCGGGAAAGACTTCGCCAAGCAAGGCCAATGTCCCCGGCTCGGTCTCGGCACTCGGATCGAGAAACCGGCGCATCACCGCCGCCAGCGCAATATCCTTGGCCTCGGGATGGGAATGGATCGCATAGGCTGGCACCCGCACGAGCACGACCGGCTTGCCATCAATCTCGGTCGGCAGCAACTCCTCGGCGAGCCCCGCAGTCTCGGCGACACAGAGCGAAAGCACCGGAATAACCGAGACATTCTGCTCTTTGGCGGCCTCCGTGATCGCGGCAAGCGCAGCCTCCTGCACCAGGCCACCCGAAAGCTCGGCGGTACCGAGGGCGGGGGCAATAATGCTCTTGCGCGACGCATAAAAATGGGTCACAAAGGTCAACCCATAGAGACATCCGGTATCGGTAATCATCGCTGGTTGCGCACCCTCGATCCGCGAGAGCACCCGCAAAGCACCAAACGCAGGGCACATCGTCTGCGGATGAAGTTTGCACGTCCCTTCTTTGAATGGCTCCTGCGGTTTCTCATCACCGGCAGGAGTCAACGGTATTATTTCAGCCATGAAGCAGTAACCTTTGTTTCGTTCACGAACAGACTGTTCCTCGCCATTATAACGTCACTTGCTTGCTTTATGTGCAGCTTTTTTCACAAAGCTTCCGGGAAGCTGTATCACCGCTGCTTGCCGGGGCATGCAACGCCGTGCTATACTAGCGTCAAGCATTGTTGCAAGGGAGAAATGGTTGTGAGCTCAGCACCGTCAGCGCTCCTTGAAGCTGCGCAGGCGCTCATTACTGATCAAATTGCCCATTTGCGAACCTTACATCAGTCGGCCCACCAGCGTTTGACCCAGCTTGAGGCTGAGTTGCGTGCGGCCGAGCGCCAGCTTGATGAACTGGTGATGCAGGGGCGTTTTCTTGTTGAACGCGGTCAACCAGTCCCGCCCGGCTTCACCCAGCGCGAGCAGCAGGTGCGCAAAGACTATGAAGCGCTCAGTAGTGAACATGCTACCCTGCGCCATACCCTCCGTCAACTTGATCAGCTGATCCGCCAAATCGAGATGAGCAGTGCGACGCTGAGTGGGAGTAGTGAGGGTGAACCGGCAGATCCATGGGCGCAGGCGCTACGGGCGCAGGTGATCATGGGGCGCGAAGAGGAACGTCAGCGTTTGGCCCGTGAAGTCCACGATGGCCCGGCGCAGGTGCTTGCCAATGGGTTGATGGGCGTCGAACGTTGCCAGACGCTCTTGGCGAGCCAGCGGTTCGCTGAACTCGGGGTTGTCCTTGATCAACTGGGCGAGAATGCGCGTGAAGGGCTGCGTGAGGTACGCAGCTTTATTGCCGAGTTACGCCCGGCCAAACTTGATGAACACGGTTTGCGTGGGGCCTTGCTCGAATATATCCGCCGTTACCACGAGATCGTCAATGCGTCGGTGAAGGTTGACATCGATCCTCTGCCCCGCCTCCCTGCTGAAATCGAAATTGTGCTCTATCGCCTCGTCCAAGAAGCCCTCCAAAATGCCAGGAAACACGCGCCGGGTGCCCCGATTGCGGTGCATTTGCATCTGCATCAGGGCAACCTGCTGTTGAGTATTCGTGACGAAGGCCCGGGCTTTGACCCCCGTGAAGTGATCCGCCGTGCCGGTCGTGAAAGTTGGGGCCTGACCAGCATGCGTGAACGCGCTGAGTTGATCGGTGCCCATTTTGTCGTCACGACGCGCCCTGGGCATGGTACTGAGGTGACGGTCAGTTTGCCAATGGTGAAATAGCTATGTTAAATCCGATTCGTGTGCTGATTATTGATGACCATCCCCTCTTTCGCCAGGGCATTCGCTGGAGTCTCTCGGACGCCGCGGATATCGAGGTCGTTGGTGAGGCTGAAAATGGGCAAGAAGCCTTGAAGTTGACAGAGTTGTTGCATCCTGATGTGGTGCTGGTTGATATTAATTTGCCCGGGCTCAATGGCCTCGAAGTTGCCCGCGTGATCAAACGCCGTGCGCCACGCATGGGCATTATCGTGCTGAGTGTCTATGAAGACGATGACCAACTCTTCCAGGCGATTAAGGTGGGCGCTTCAGCCTATTCGTCCAAAGATGTGCATCCCGAAAAGCTGCGCCTCTATATCCGTGAAGTCGCCCTCGGTAAATATTTGATCAATGATGTGGTGCTCGCCAGGCCCGTTGTCGCTAGTAGGGTGTTGCATCAGTTCCGTGAACTCGCTAGCAGCGAAGATGAACAGACAAGTGCGCTCTTTGCCCCGCTGACGAGTCGTGAAATCGAGATTCTTGATTGTATCGCTCGCGGTCTTTCTAATAAAGAGATTGCCAGTGAATTGAATATCAGCAGTCAGACGGTCAAGAATCATATTACGTCCATTCTTTCGAAGCTTCAGGTCAATGACCGTACGATGGCCGTGATCTATGCGATCAAGCGGGGCTGGATCAAAATGGGCTATAATGCAGAAGATGAACCCGCTCCCGCTGAATAAGATGAGCATAATGCAAGATCTGGACAAATACGCTGATGTGATTGTTCGTGTTGGTCTCAACCTTCAGGCTGGGCAGCGCCTGATTATTCGTGGCGATCTCCAGACGGTGGCGCTGGTACGCGCCGTCGCTCGTAGTGCCTATCAGTCCGGGGCGCGACTCGTTGATGTAATCTGGGGCGATGAGCAGTTGATGCTGGTGCGCGCCCAGGAAGCCCCGCGCAATTCCTTTGACGAAGTACCGACCTGGCTGCCCCAGGCGATGCTGGGCTATCTCGAAGCCGGGGATGCTTTGCTCTCCATCCATGCCGCGACCCCGACGCTGCTCGCCGGCCAGGATCCCGAAGTGATCAGCACGATGATGCGGGCCAATGCACGCGCCTCGAAACCAGTCAGTGAACTCGTCCAACGCAATGCGTCGGCCTGGACGGTGATTGCGTTTCCGACGCCCGGTTGGGCGGCGCAGGTCTGCCCCGATCTTCCCCCTGATCAGCAGATGGAGCAGCTTTGGCAGGCGATTGCTACCGCGTGTCGCCTTGATGCACCTGACCCCGTTGTGGCCTGGCAGCGCCATGTGCAGGAACTTGATGCGCGCAGTGCCTATATGAATGAGCGTCGCTATCAGGCGCTTGTCTACCGTGGCCCTGGAACCGACCTGACGGTCGGGTTGGCCGATGGGCATCTCTGGGCCGGCGGTGGCTCGGTCAGTGAACGTGGCCAGGCTTTTGTGCCGAATTTGCCGACCGACGAGATCTTTTCGTTGCCCCACGCCCAGCGCGTCGAAGGTGTGTTGCGTTCCTCGCGGCCTCTCAATTATGGCGGCAATCTGATTGACGATTTCACGCTGCGTTTCGCCCAAGGCCGCGTGACTGATCTCAGTGCATCCGTTGGCGAAGAGACCCTGCGTCGTCTGGTGGCAACTGATGAAGGTTCCGCCCGCCTGGGTGAAGTCGCTCTGGTGCCTGTCAGTTCGCCGGTTGCCCGTACGGGTCTGCTCTTTGCCAATACCCTCTTTGATGAAAATGCCGCCAGCCACCTCGCTTTTGGCAATGGCTATCGCTTCTGTATCGAGGGCGGTTCCGACCTCACTGATGAAGCCTTTGCTGCTGCCGGGGGCAACCTCAGCATTGTCCACGTCGACTTCATGCTTGGCTCAGCCGAGCTTGACATTGATGGCCTCAATGCCGATGGCAGTACCGAGCCGGTGATGCGTGCGGGTGAGTGGGCGTTTGCCGTCTAGGTGTTGTAGCTTTGCGCACGAAAAAGCCAGCATCGCTGGCTTTTTCGTGCGCAAAGCTATGGTGCCTGCGGGCTGAAGGCCCCAAAATCCTGGTGTCTGTGATACAATACCTAGAGCAACGCATACGTTCACGATATGGTGGAGAAGAGCCTATGGACGCCTTGATGGGTAACGCCCCTGTGCAGCACGTGCTGCAGACCACTGTTGAGCGTCTGGGAAACGTCCAGGGCTTCAGGCGCCACAGTTATGTGTATACACCAGGCCAACCCGCTCACGCGCTCTACTTTGTGCAGAGCGGGCAGGTGAGCCTGCAGTTATTGTCCAATGAAGGCCGGGTCTTGACGCTTAAAGTGGTTGAGCCAGGTCAGTTTTTTGGGCATAGTGCGCTCGAAGGTAGCGGCGCGTATGATACGTATGCGCAGGCGCTCTTGCCTGTACGTGTCGTTGCGGTGCAGTCCACCACGCTCCGCGAAGCTGTGGCAACAACTCCCGGTCTGGCGAGTGCGTTGATTGATATGCTCGGGCAACATCGGCTGGCGGTTAGCCGCCGAATTGATGAAGTGGCCTTCAAATCGGTGCCCGCTCGGCTCGCGTCAGTCTTGCTTGAGATGTCAGGCGACCAACCTGAATCCAACCAGCCACGCCAGCGCGTGCCACGCCGTACCCATCAGCAACTCGCCGAGATGATCAACGCCTATCGCGAAACCGTCACCAAAGTGATTAACCAGTTTCGCGATGCCCACCTGCTCGATATTGATCGTTCGGGGATTACCCTGCTCAATCTTTCACGCCTCCGCGAGCTCTCGCAAAGTTAACCGACGTTCCCCATAGATCGCAGCAGGCCAGCAAAGCTGGCCTGCTGCGATCTATGCACCACCTCTACTTGCGTAGCAAATAGATTCCCACTGCTACCAGTGACGCCGGAAACACAATCCAGGTGAAGCCGGGCCAGATAATCTGTAAAATGATAAAGATCCCTAGCCCCAGCAACACGTAGCCGAGCATCCGGTTGCCCTGGGTCGCTGGCTGACTCTCATGGTGTGGCCTGCCGCCGCCGACGTTGTTGATCGGCACTTCTTGTTCAGGCCCACCGGTCTCCCCCGTCATCGCATCAACACGCAGCCGCTGCGTCTTGCCTGTGGCTACAAAGACCTGGCTCACTCCCGCGCCCTCGGCTGGCTCTTGTGGCATAATCAGCCAGAGCAAAGGGTAGAGCAGGATCGCCGGCCCACTAAGCGCCAGCAAGACAAAAATCAAGCGGACAATGGCTGGATCTATGGTGAGATAACGGGCGATCCCGGCGGCTACGCCAGCGATCATCCGATCATTGCGACTGCGCATCAAGCGGGTTGTCGTATTCATTGTTGTTCCTTCCGTCACTACCTTCCGTTCACTTGTCAATGAGACGGTGCGCAGCGGGGAATAGTTGCAACAAGTGGCGCTTCGCGCCTTTGCGCCAACCTTTACGGCTGAGGCAGACCAAGTTTGCGGCGACGGGCGGCGATCTGTTTCATATGCTGACGCCGCACAACCAGCTTGCCCCAGAGTTGGATCAATTGCACGCCGGTACGCCAGAGCCGCGGAAAGTTGAAGAACTGGCTCTGCCCATAGGTGCGGTGATAGTGATGCACCGGTACCTCGGCAAAGCGGTACCCGGCATCCTGTAACTTTTTGACCAACTCTAGACAAATGGTGCCACTGTCCGACTCAAGTTCGACTACATCAAAGACGTCACGCCGGATCAGCCGGAAGTCACAGTCAACATCGCGTAACTTGAAGCCAAAGAGCACCTTGACCGTATGATGGTAGACGCGCCCGATGATCTTGCGGTGCAAGGGGTCAGAACGATCGATTTTCCAGCCATTGACAATATCAACCCCGTCATGCATGGCGGCAAGCAGTAGGCGTAGCTCACGGGGGTCATACTGGGCATCACCGTCGGTGTAAAAGATCAAATCCTTGGTGGCACTGGCAAAGCCGACCCGCAAGGCCCCGCCATAGCCGAGCGGTTGACGATGGGTAAAGACCCGCAGACGGGGGTAGTGGGCAGCGAGTGACTCGAGTACCTGTACGGTATAATCGGTGCTGCCATTCTCGACCACAATTACTTCGTAATCGTCAGTCAGATCCTCTAACGTTTCGATGGCACTGATCACCATGCTACCAATGGTGCCTGCATCGTTGAAAGCCGGAAAGAAAGCCGTAATGCTGGGCCGCTCGGTCATGCTGCTATCCTTAAAACTCGCGGGCTTTTGCCACGCGGCGATTATAGCATAGGTACTCGCTACGATATGTTATCATGAAGTCTCAGAAGGTGGGTAGGTGCGTTCTTGGCGCGCGTGTCTATGGTAGTGCTGACTTCAGTCGGCTAAGCCGGACGCCGACTGAAGTCGGCACTACCGGATTAAGTTCTTGAAGACCATTAGCCGGCTAAAGCCGACACGCCTCGATAGATATAGATGAGGAGGAATGAATGTGGGTGTCTGGACGTATCTGATCATTGGTGTGATCCTCTTTGAGGTCTGGTATCTGGTGGCGTTTCTGTATGCGTATCGCCAGATAGGCGAGCGTCTGTTGTTATTGCCAGCGCTGCAGGCCTTGCTGATGCTGCTTGCCTTTGCGTACCTGGCCGTAGCTTCGGTTGTTGGCTTTGATATCAATATGGGTGTCTTCATTGCGTTACTCGTCACCGCGATGCTGATCTCGCTCTTCTGGCGACGCAATCCCAATGGCCTCACCCGGTTTATCAAGAGCTATCCGCGTGGCACGCTTGATGTGCTCGGTTTTCGCCAGCCGTCGCTTGATCTCAAGCGCCGTGTTCGCACCAAATAAAACGTCGCTTTCCTGCGATGATATCTCATCTACAAGGGCTTGTCAGCGCATCAGGATACGGTACCATAGACCTATCAGTCGGTACGCTGAAACCAGCACGGTTTTCAGGCATGGTATGAGGAGATAACGCAATGAGTTGTACGCAACACGAGAACCATCCGCATGTGCATAGCGAGCATTGCGGCCATGTACGGGTACGCCACGAGGGGCATGTTGATTATCTGCACGATGGGCATCTGCATCATACCCACGCGGGCCATTACGATGAGCATGTGATTGCGGTGAGTGCAACCAATCCCGATGGCTGCGCCCCCATTGCGTGCGCATGTGGTCATGTCGGCTGTGGGCATCCGCTCGTGCCCCACGGCGACCATTTCGACTATCTCGTCGACGGGCGCCTGCACCACGTTCACGGCGACCATTGCGATGATCACGGCCCCCTTGAGGTCGTTGCCTAACCTACATTCGGTGGGAGGGCGCAGCTCTCCCACCACTCCCTTGCTTGAAGCGCCGTGTACATGAGAACTGGAATAAATATGGCAATATGAGAACTTGTAGATACATAAGGTAATCTTTATGACAACAATTTATCTGGAGACAAGTGATGATGCGACTCAGGTGCGTTCCCTGGTTGATGCAGCTATCAAGCGCGAAATTGCTCACCTTGAACTAGCTCTTACCCTGGCTAAACAGCGCTTGATTCCATTTGAGGAGAAGCATGGGGTTTCATCCGAACGCTTTATGAGTTCTATGACAGCCGAAGATCTTTCCGGTGGTGATGATGAGTATATTCAGTGGGCCGGTGAATATGCTTTAGTACAAGATTTGCATATGAAAATCAACCAATTGCGAGGTGTCACGTACCGTGATTCAGGCATATTATGATCAGATAACAACCATACTTGAACCATATGCCGCGACTCGCCTTGTGTTGCATGCTCAGATCAATATGGAAACCCGCCCTGGTGGACAGGGCTATCTCTCTGGCTCAATCACCTTCCAGGATGGCTCAGTGTTGTTTTTGCGCGAGTACTTAAGTGTTTCTGGGTCGAATGTACAGCGCGTGATGTATAGCTATCATTATCAGGACGAAGCCCAGCAATTGCGATTTCGCTATGACAATGCGTTGCACCGACCTCATCTCGGAACACGCGAGCACAAACATACTCCTGAAGGCATTATTGAGGGAGTGTCACCAAGCTTAGCAGAGGTGTTGCACGAGATTGTGGCCGCTATAGATCCAGTATGATGAATTTAACGTTTTTTAATATTGTTTTCAGCGTTATTTCTGTTGCAACCCTTGCAAGGCGTTGCTGGCGGTGAGCCAGCCGCGGCCGGGGAAGATGCGGGCGATCTGCGGGGCGAAGAGCGGTGAGTTGCCGAGCACGTTCCACGGGGGGCCGTCGGCAATCAGGCCGCCTTGTCCGAGAATCAGCACGCGGTCGGCAATTTCGGCGACAAATTCGACATCGTGTGAGACGACGATGATCGCGCTGCCTTCCCGACTCCATTGGCGCAAGAGGCCGCCGAGCATGGCTTTGGCTTCGTAGTCGAGCCCCCGCGTTGGTTCGTCAAGCAGCAACCCTCCCGGTCGCGTGATGCTGATCGCTCCCAGGGCGACCCGCTGCCGTTCGCCGATGCTCAGGTCGCGTGGGTAGCGCTCGCGCCGTTCGCTTAGCCCCAGTTGCGCAAGCAGTTCGTCAATGAGCGCTTCGTTCACCGGCAGGCGGTGGTTGCGCAGGGTGGTGCGCAGTTCGTCGGCGACGGTGTCGGCGAAGAGCATGCTGTCTGGTTCCTGGGGCAGGCAGGCAAGCTCGCGGCTGATCGCGGCAACATCGCGCCCGGCAATGGAACGCCCTGCAATGCGGATCTCGCCTCGCCGTGGCCGCAAGAGGCCGATCATGCATTTGAGCAGGGTGCTTTTGCCGATGCCGTTGCGCCCCATGAGCAGGGTGATTTCGCCCGCCGCAATGGTCAGATCCAGGTTGCGCAAGACCGGTGTGTTGCCGTAGCCTGCTTCGAGGCCACGTATTTCTAGGTAGGGACGCGGTGGTCTGGTGGGGCCTGTTGCACTGGCCCGCCCCGCCTCCCCGGTCTTCCCCACAGCTATTGCATCCTGTTGGGCCAACCCTTGCCTCGTGGCAAAGGGACGTGCCTCTTTGACGCTCAGGGGCAGCGGCTGCCACCCGGCGGCACGCGCTACGGTGACCAGCGGCGGGCAGAGCGGACTGGTCGCCAGAATTTCACGCGGGGGGCCGCTGACTACGCGCCCGGCCCGATCAAGCGCTACAACGAGATCGACGATCGGCAAGACCCGCTCGGAGCGATGCTCGGCGAGCACGATCGTCAGCCCCAGGTCGTGATTGAGCCGCACCAGCGCTTGCAAGACGTCGTCCGCCGATTGCGGGTCAAGTTGGCTCGTTGGCTCATCGAGCACCAGCACCTCTGGTTGCAAGGCGAGTGTTGCGGCAATTGCCACGCGCTGACGTTCGCCCCCCGAGAGCGTCGTCAGCAACCGGTCGCGTAGCGGCGCGAGATCGAGCAGGTCAAGCACCTCTTCGACCCTGATGCGCAGTTGCTCGCGTGGCACGGCCGCATGTTCTAGCGCAAAGGCGATCTCGTCTTCGACCCGCTCCAGCACAAATTGCGCCTCGGGGCTTTGAAAGACCATGCCGACATGGCGACTCATTACCCGTGGCCCGAGGGCAATGGGATCATAAGCGGCGATCCGCACGCTGCCCGCAACCTCGCCGCCACTGAAGTGAGGCACGAGCCCGTTCAGACAGCGGAGCAGCGTTGATTTGCCGCTGCCCGATGGGCCAATCACCAGCGTAAAGCTCCCGGCAGGCAGCGTCAGGCTCACTTGGTCGAGACAGACCTGCGGCTGGTCAGGGTAGCGATAGGATAGCTGCGCAAACTCAATCATGGTAGATAACGGTCGCCCAGGCGTACCGCCACAGGCATCAGCAGGCCCATCAGGGCGAGGGCGAGCAGTGGCTCGAAGATTGGCAATTGCAACATCGGATAGGGCGTGTAGGCGAGACTCGCCCGCCCCGGCCATGGTGCCAGCACGGCGATCAGGGTCAGGCCGGCCCCAAGCAACACTATCATATCACGGATGCCCCGGCGATAGAGGCGATAGCGCGTGCGCGGGGCTTGCTGGCCCGACTCACGCAGCGCCCAGAGGATCAGGCCAGTGCCGATGAGCATGGTCAGACTTGCCGCCACGACTTGCCCCCAGGCGAACTGCAAAAGCAGCCCGGCAAAGAGGGCGGCCAGCCCGCCGACGAGCATCATTCTGACCTGATTGGAGGGCGGATCGGCGGCGAAGCCGCGCGCCGCCATCGCTTCGGCGAGCTGCAAGGCTCGTTCGAGTCCCCCAATCAGCAAGGGCAGCAGCAGTGGCAGCCCGTCGCGCCAAACCCGCACCTGATGCCCCCGGAGTTGCTGGGCTTCACGGACTTGCCCGGCGAGCCGGATCGTCAGCGGGACATAGGTGACGGCGACGCTCATCACGACGGCCAGCGGATAAAAGGCGCGGGGCACGAGGCTGATCAGGGCGCTGATTGGCATCGCGGTGCCAAACGCGCCAAATCCGGCCACCAGCGCACTGAGCACCAACCCGTTGATCATGCCAAAAACGACGGCTTCGAGCGTGATCGGGCCACCGATCAGCCACCACGACGCCGGCAGCGCCACCAGCACCGTATCGCCATAGCGGATCGTTGCGGCATTGAAGAGCGCGCCAAACGAAACCGCGATCACCGCAAAGAAGATCGGATCAAGCGGCGTCGCGCGCCCCGTCGGGCGTTCGGTTTCGGCCACGAGGGTGAGCCCGAAGAGCAGGAGCAGCAAATAGAGCGGATTCCGCGTAAGCGACACCGTCAACAGCGTCGTACCCAGCCAGATCGTCCAGGTGACCGGATGCACCAGCAGCAGCGAGCGCGGCGTCACAGTCCCTCGCTCAGCGGTGCTTGCCGCAACACAAACGCAAAGCGGCGCTGGAACCGGCGCAAGACGCGCAGAATTGGCCCACCAAACGCGGCAATAAGCAGACCATTGCCGAGACTCCCTGCGATATCCCAGAGCAGCGACGTCGCAAGGTAGAAGGTCAGATAGCGGCGCACCGTCTCGATCAAGCCGATGCCTGCCTGCCAATATTGTTCCACCGGGCCGCTCGCAAAAGGCCAAAACCAGAGGTTCATGATCGCCCCATACCCAAACCCCCAGATCGCCCCAAAGACGGCGAGCACCAGCACCTCGCGGTAGCGCCCGACGCCTCCGAGCAACTGGATTGGCCCCCGACAAAGCGGTGCCGTCAGACCGACCCAACCTGCCGTCAGCATCTGAAAGGGCAGCCACGGACCAACGCCGCCGGTAATCAGCGCCGAAACGAGCAGCGTCATTGTGCCCATCAAAAAGCCAAACGAGCCACCAAAGAGATAGCCGGTGAGGATGATCAGGACGAAGATCGGTGAAAAGCCGCCGGGCAACGGTAACGCAACATCAATAAAGCGCAGGATCGCATTCATCGCCACGAGCACCCCGAGCAACGCCACAAGCAACGCATGCTCGGCAGCGCGCTGCGCCTCCAACAACAGCGCCAGAAAGCTCAGGCCCACCAGGGTCGTCAGGATCACTGGGGCTGTCCCAGCGTGCGCCACCCCGCCTCCACTCGTCGCCATCGTCGGCAACCAGAACGGATAGAGAAAGGCAATGATCCCGATCACCGTCGTGAATCCGATGATCATCCCGCTCATCAACCGGTCACGCATATCACGTCCCCTGCTCACGGCGTGAACGTGCCGCAACGAGGGCCCCGGCAAGGGCGACACTCATCACCAGAAACCAGGTCAGGCCCTGGCGCTGATTGGTTGGCGCTGGTGTCGGTGTGGGCACCGCCGTTGGCGACGGCTCAGGCGTGGCGGTCGGGGTTGCCGTTGCCACCGGGATGATCGTCGGTTCCTGGAACGTGACGGTCGGTCGCACCACTGTCGGTTCAGCCCCTGCCTGTTGCACCATCGGCAGCCAGACCGGAGCGGGCGAAGGAGTTATCAGGGCGATCAGGGCCATCGTCTGATCGGGCGTCTCTTCGGGCGTCGTTTCGTAGGCAGGATCGGGCTGCGTCGAGATCACTGCTGCCTCGCTCACTGGCGTTGGGGGTGCAATGGAGGGAACTTCAGGGAGACCAGACGCGGGCGTTGCCGTGCTTGCGACAGTTGGCGTTGGTGGCGCTAGCGTCGCTGTTGGCGGCACCGCCGTTGCCGTGGCTTGCGTAGTGGCCGTGGCAGGCAGCGCCGTTGCGGTCACGGTTGTTGGCGAGGGTTGCGGCGTACTGGTTGCCACGGGCATGATCACCGGCGCATCGGTGGGCGGCGGTGGCGCAGCAGGCGCATCGGTTGGCTGAGGCGTGGCCGTCGCGGCGCTGGTCGCGGTTGGCGTTGCAGTCGCCGTGGGTGTCGCAGTCGCCGTGGGTGTCGCGGTCGCCGTGGGCGTTGCGGTCGCCGGTGGCACACAGATCTCCTCGAAAGGCACGGCAGGCGGTTCTACGCCAAGGCCAATGCCGCCTGGCCCCCACGACCAGCCGTCAACATCGCCATCCTGCAGGATGCGTGAACTCGAGCCCCCCTGTGAAAAGACCCAGCGATTGTTATTCCATTGATAGTAGGCCCAGTAACGACACTGCTGGCCTGGGGCAAGCGTACACTGACAGAAACAGCCCTCGGCGGGATAATTGCAGCCTACCTGTTCGATCTTGCAGACGGCCGATCCCTGACCGGGATCAAAGGCCACAATGGTGGTCAGCCCTGACTGGCGCAAAGCCTGTTCCCCCGTCATCTGCCCCGCCGCGCCAAGGTCAACGCATGCGGTGCGTACGCTGCCATCGCCAAACTGCACGACGAGCCCCGCCTGCGCCGGGTTCTGCGCAACCGGGGCCGCCAGACTCGCCGGAATGGCAGGCACAAGCCCGCTCAACAAGGCAAGACAGCTTAACATAAAAATAGAGGCAGTGAGTTTGAACAGGTAGCGCATCGTTTTTTCTGGCCTTCCACACGCGGAATGTTACGTTACCGTCTTTCGCGTTTCCGCCCCCCTCCTAACCTCCCCCCGCTTGGGGGAGGCGTCCGGCTCCCTCCCCCAGCAGGGGAGGGCTGGGGAAGGGGCGGACGGGCGTGAATGGTAACCCGTCACCGCAACACAAGCGGAAGATACGTTCGGAACGGCTCAACCGTTGTCACTGTCGTCAGGGTTGTGCTTACGGCATTGCCTGCCTGCACGCCATCGCTGTCGTTCACAATCGTGCGTAGTTCGTAGGTTCGCGGCATGGTTACGGGCAGGGTCGCGGTAAAGACGCCAGGTGCCCGCGTCAGCGTCGCTGTGAGCCATTCACTTGCCCCGGCGGCACGCCATTCGAGTTCAGCAGTAGCGTCACCATTGAGATCACCGCCAAAGGGGAGGCTGACGGCAATGCTGTTGCCCCAGCGCCCCGTGGTTGGTCGCACGACCAGGCGATCGGGATTGGGGCCGCGCAGAACCGGGACATACTGCGTTAGATCGGTTCCCGCCGGCAGCGGATAGCTGCGGGCGAGCAGCGCGGGCACCGCCTGCCAGGTCGCAAAGGCGTTCGCCGTCCCAGGCGTAAAGAACGAACCCTCTTCCCAGGTGTAGGTCAGCGGGCCATCGGGCTTCTGATAGAGACCGAGCGCGTCGAAGGGGCTGCGTCCAGCTTTGCGCCAGTTGCTGCGCAGATCTTCGCCCGCAGCGATCAGGCCCTGAATAGCGTAGGCCGTCGAGTTGGGATTACTCCAGCCACCAAGCGCATCCTGCTGGGTACGCAGGAAGGCGACCGCCGCGGCAATCGCCGGATCGTCTGGTGCGACCCCGGCGGCAATGAGCGCCTGCATCACCAGGCCCGTCGTATCAACACTGCCCCACGAGCCATCTTCGGCATTCTGGCGCTGGCGCAGGAAATCAAGCGCCTCGTCGGGAATCGCTTCACCTGCGGCACGCAGGCCCAGGATCGCAAAGGCCTGACTGAGCGGAGTCGCCGCCCCGCTGCTAAAGCCACGCACAGCGGTGGTACTATAGGCGCCAGTCGGTTGGAGGGTTGCCTGAAGATCGGTGACAAGATTGAGCGTTCCCCCAGGACTAGCGGCAAAGGCGGTTGGATCTTCGCCCGCCGCAACGATGCCAAGGAGCGCCTTGCCCGTCGCTGCCGGGAAGAGATTGGTGCTGACATCGCCAGCGGTCGTGATCACACGGGTATAGGTCAAGACCTGATTGCGCAAGAAGGCGAGCGCCGACGCCCCACCGGGCTGGTTCACACTGTCGGGTGCAAAGCCTGCCGCGCTAACGGCCAAGATGACATCGAGCGTCGCCCCGACGTCGGGCGTTGTGCCAAACGCAGCCCATCCGCCACTGCTCGTCTGCGTTGTTTGCAGCCAGGCGAGCGCACGTTCGGCCCGCTGGCGGCTCCCAAAGATCGGCAGTGGCGCCTCGGCCAGCCCAGGGATCGCATTGGCGGTGCCAAGGGCATTGCCAAAACCGCCATCAGCCTGTTGCAGGGCCAGCAGCGCCGTCTGCGGATTGCCGTTGACGGCTTGCCAACTCAAGGTCACCGGGAAGAACCCGGCAGCGGCGGCGGCCTGGATCACGGCAGCCGTCGAGTCGGCATTCGGCGACCCATCGAAGCCCCAGCTCCCATCATCGATCTGGCTCGCGGCGAGAAAGCCGAGCGCATCCTGGATCACCGGCGCGGTCGGGGCAACGCCATTGGCAAGCAGCGCCTGAACAATCAACGCGGTCGTATCAACATCGCCCCCAAACCCAAAGCCCCAGCTGCCATCGGTATCTTGCAGATCAAGAAGATAGGTCAGCGCTTGCTCTGAAGGCAAAGCTTGCTGTGCTGCCGCCAGACCAAGCAGCGCATAGGCCTGATTCAGTGGGCCGGCGGCACCACTGGAAAAACCGAGCGATGCGGTACTGCTATACGCGCCCGTCGCAGGCTGGTAGGTTGCCGTCAGCGCGGCAACCAGATCGAGCGGCTGCGCGGTAGGATCCGTCCCGTAGGCCATCGGATTCGCGTCACCGGCCACCGCCGCGATAATCAGCATACCGAGACGACCGGGCAGCGGACGCCCCTGGAGATCGTGCGTATAGCTATAGGCGCGGGTGGTCAAATAATCGTGGACACTCTTGCCCTCGTCGCTGAGCAGATAGTCACCAGGCAGGCGGGCTGCGCCAAGGGCAAAGGCCACCCGGACACTCGTGAAATCATCGCTCTGGCCGGGGGTAAAGCCAACAAAACCGCCATCGTTGCGCTGGACACCATTCAGATACACAAGCGCACGGGTGATCGGGGCCGTATCAAGAATGGGATAACTCGTCCGGGGTGTCGCAAAAGCCGCCGGTGCGGCCACCGGGGCAACGGCAGGAACGCGGGCCGCTGCGATGCCAACAAAACCAAGCAACGTACATACTGCCAGACCACAGGCCAGCACGAACAAACGAACCTGATGCATTGCTTCCACTCCTCAAGGTACAAACAAACAGCGACCGCACGACAAAAATGTCGGGCGGTCGCTGTAGATCTACCGGCAGGGCCACGATCGCGGGACCAGGTGGCTGCACTACGGGTCAGTCATAATCGTCCGCCTTCCTCAAAGCACGCGAAGGAAAGGTCAGCAAAGATAGCGGCGCTCGACCTGACTCTGCATCCTTTGAGGGAGGCATTACAGTTGCGCGACAGTGCCGGACTCACACCGGCTTCGGCTTTCACCCTGATCATAAAACCAGAGGAACCGCTATCTGACTGGAATATACAATTGGAAAATGTCCCGCGTCGCACCTCTTTTGTGAAGCATATGCAACGCCGTGCTACTATAGCACCGGATTACCTCTGCGTCAACTTACACTACTCACCATCTAGGCCCAATACCTTGCAAATAAGCTCACGCGAAGGTACGCGAAAAACCTTCGCGCCTTTGCGCCTTGGCGTCAAAAAAACAATCCTATCCTCATGGTAGAAGCGGCCCAAGGGCTATATCTGGTAGAATGATTCCTGGAGTGCTTGCCTGGGGCGGTGTGTGTGCCCTTGTCAAGCGAAACTGGAGTTGTGGGGGGCCCCCCATGTGCAGTGTCGAAGCATCTATATTGGGAGTTTGAGTATGAAGTTACGTTCTGATGGTGTGTTTCGTTTGTTACGGTTATGGCTTTTTGTTGCTTTATTGATGGGGATGGTCGGGATGGCCTTTGGGGTTGCCTCGACTACCGCTGAGGAAGGCTCGCTTGCTTCAGGTGGTTTGACCGCCTACCTCCCCTTTGCGGCGCTCCCGCAACCGCCCGAACCGCCTCCACCCCCGCCTCCACCCCCGCCACCGCCTTTCCCTGCGCGCCAGGTGACGATTCGCCCCGTACCGTTGTCCCAGGTGCAACGCGGCTCAACGCTGTCGGTTGAGTATCGCTTTCGTAACCAGAGCACTACTGATATGATTGCAAGCGACACCCTGCAACTGGTCTATCAGTCGCGCTTGCTTTCCTTTACGTCGGTAAGCCCAGCACCTGGGGATCGTTACCTTGCCCATGATGGCAGCACCGTGACCGTCGAAGTGCGGAATATCGCGCCCGGTGAAGAACGTCGTGGGCGGATCAATTTCTTTGTGCGCCGTGATGCGCCGCTGCAGTCGCGGATTGCCCTTTTTGCGGTCTTCCGCTGTACGCCAGACCAGACCTGTAACTCGAACCTGGCTGAAGTGGAAGTCCTTGTCAATGACGATGAGAGCACAACGGGCGGCATCTTTACCATGGGTGTTTCGCCGGATCGTGGCCCGGTTGGGACGGCCCATGTCTTCCAGGGGTCACGCTTCCTGCCCGGCGAAGAGTTCCGCACCTGGCTCAATATGCCAGGTGGCGGGGTCATGCCTCTCTCGATCACCGGGAATGCTGATGCCCAGGGCAATATCCGCTTCACCTTCGGCTCGGGTGGGCTGACCCAGGCGGGCTTCTATAGCATGGTGGCCCACGGGATGAGCAGTTCGGTGCAGAATGTGGCCCCCTTCATTGTGCAGATCAATGGTCAGCCCGCGACGATGCCCGGGATGGCAGGCGGGGCTGAGTTGACGCTGCCCGTGAGTGCCTTTGAAATTCCTGCAACCCCTGTTCTCGCCGGAACGGGCGGTCTCGCCGGTACCGTGCGTGATGCAACGGGAACCGGGTTGGCCGGGATTGTCGTTGAAGTACTGGATAGCCAGGGTGACATCATCACCGTCACGCGCACTATTACTGATGGCGTCTATACCATTGCAACTGGCTTAGAGACGGGAACCTATACTGTCAAAGCGTTGCCCGGCGCAACGGGCGATCCGGCGTTGGCGCTGCTTGGCACGATCAGCAGCGATCCGGTGCAGGTCACCGAGCCGAATCTGACGCCCGAAGTCAATCTGCTCGTGCCGGCAGTGGGTGCTTTGCGTGGAACCGTGACTGCCGATGGTACGCCCGTGGGTGCTGTGCGGGTGACTGCGGTTGATGCTGACGAGAACCCGGTTGCCGGGACACTCACCGATGATACCGGTACCTATACCTTGAGCAATGTCCCGGCAGGGACGTACACGTTGCGCTTCGATCAGCGCGCCATCCGCAAGAGTGGGGCGTTTGGCTCAACAACGCTGGCCGATGTCGCGGTGACGGCGGGTGAGATCAGCCAGGTTCCGCCTATCGCTCTGCCGGCTTCGACCCAAACCGGTGCCATCCGTGGTACGGTCAAGGCTGCCGATAGCCAGGCCGGGCTCGGTGGGGTCATTGTTGTCCTGGCCCGCCTTGGGGCCAATGAGGCTGAGTTCCCGTTTGTCACCGTGACTCAGACCGATCCCGATGGCACCTATGTCAGCAAGCCGCTGCTCCCTGGTGCTTATCGTGTGCAGTTTGTGACCAGTTTTGCCTCGGTGACTACCACCCTCGGTTACGGTGGCGCACTCTATGCCAGCAACCCGGTGACCGTTACCGAGGGCCTGCTGGTCTCGAATGTTGATGCCGAACTGGTTGCCGGTGGCAGCATCGCGGGAACCGTCAGCGGCGATGGCGCTGATGGGCTTGCTGGTGTCTTGGTTGTAGCCACGGATGGCAACAACATCATCCGTGCGCTGGCGCGTACCAATGCAACCGGCGGTTACCGCATTGGCGGGCTCGAGGCGGGCGAGTATACCGTGCGCTTCCTGGCGAGTCGTGCGCCTGCGGCTAGTGTGCGGGCGTTCTTCAACAGCGCTCTCGATCCGGTTCTGCTTGGCGCAGGCGAAAATCTGAGCAACCGCGATATCACGTTGAATCGCGGCCATCAGATCATTGGCACGGTGACTGCCGCTGATACCGGCGCACCGCTGAGCCAGGTCATCGTGATCTTCGAGGACGACTTCACTGGAAGCGTCATCGGGGCGAGCCTCACCGATGCAACGGGTGCATATAGCTCACCGGCCATTGATAGTGGGTCATACCGTGTCCGCTATACGACCCGGCTCTCACCGAATGCAACGACGCGTCTCTATCAGAGTGTTGATGGGGACTCCTTCCTTGTACCGCGCTCATTGGGCACAACCAGGCGTGACATCGCCCTTGAGCCTGGTGGCGCGATCAGTGGCCGGGTTAGTGCCATAGCTTCGGGCGAAGGCCTGGCCGGCGTTGCGGTGGTGGCACGCGTCAACGGCAACGCCGTCGGCAGTGTGGTCACGGACAACTTCGGCCAGTACGACCTGGCTGGTCTGCCGGCTGGGGAAGTGACGCTGGATGTCTACACCGAAGCAACGCCGTTGCTCACGGTGCGCCGTTACACGAGTGTCGTCGCCAGCGCAACCGTGACGGTGGTGGTTGGCACCACGGTCGAACAGGATCTGCAACTGGATCTTGTCCCCTAGCTTTTGGAGGGGAGCGCGCACGCAAAAACGGCCAGCTTTGCTGGCCGTTTTTGCGTGCATCCGTGTAGATCCCTAGCCGGGTGCCCCTATCATCGACTCAGAGCGTCGTGCCAGGGCCGCATTTCGCGCCAGGAGTGTACCGCCAATGGCAAAGAGGAAGCTGAGCAGATAGACGAACCATCCCAGGAACGGCACCATGCCAAGCAAAACAATGACGGCAACACCCAGCATCAGCGTCGCGAGGCGGCTCGCATAGCGCCCGGTCGCCTGGAAGATGGCCTGCCCGAGCCAGAGACCCGTAACGAGTGGGCTGAGTGTCCAGATAAGCACGATGGCACCGGTTAAGAAGAACCCAAACATGATCGCAGGCAGAGGCCCCCAGAAGAGCAGCAAGATGACACCGATCAGGGTTGAGAGCAAGGGCAAGACGACGAGCAAGAGTGCGGCCACGAGGCCATAGAGCAGGGCTTTGCCAGGGCTCATCATAATGGCTCCCGCAGGTGTTGCCAGGGTCTGGGGCGCAAAACGCAACAGCAACCATGCGGCACCGGTAAAGCCAAGCAGCACTAACAGCAAGCGCAGTGTCTGGCTGAAGAGATTTGACCCACCTCCAGTCGTCGCACTCGTTGCCTCTGGTTCAAAGCGGATCGTGGCGGCAACCTGATCAGGGAGGCTGATCTCCTCAGGCGCGGTATACGTCAACTGACCAGCTACGCGTGCGGTGTCGGCGACGTCCAACGCGCCCACGCTCAACTGCGCATTGCCCTCTACCGTGCCTGCGAGCACGGCGCTACCGGCTGCCACCAGAACATCATCGCCGACAGTGCCCTCAAGTTGCACCCCACCGGCAGCCACGATCACGCCGCCCCCAACCCGAGCATCGGATGCCACGACAAAGCCCTGCTGCACCGTTCGTCCACCGATAGGTGGGACAAAACCTGCGGGGCCATCGCCTCCACCTGCTGCAGCGAGCACGTGGTCACCGACCTCACCATGAATGATCACCCCGGCGGCACCGGCGCGCAGATCGTCACCGACAACGCCATTGATGCGCACCTCGCCCGCGAGCGCGAGCAGATCGCCTTCAATCCTCCCATTTACCTCAACAAGACCAGCGAAGGCGACAAGATCGCCTTCAACCGTTCCATCAATATAGACCTCACCTGCGGTAACGATCAAATCAGAGGTCACGACCTGACCAGCCTCTAAGCGATAGACCTCGGTATTCGCCAGTTCAGCCGCGAGCGCTGGGCGACTGATCAGCAAGGCCAGCCCACCGACGCAGAGCACGAGCAACCAGAACCTTGCCGTTGTCCGCATAGAAACTCCTTAGAACCCTTGCTTTACTCATCGAAAAAGCCAGCTATGCTGGCTTTTTCGATGAGTAAAACACTGGATTGTAGGGCGACAGCCCTAATCAAGGTACCCACGCAGCTTCTTCCCCAGGTGAGGATGGCGCAGCTTACGCAGGGCCACAGCCTCGATCTGGCGAATGCGCTCACGGGTAATGCCAAACTCAACGCCAACCTCTTCGAGCGTGCGATAGCGCCCATCCTTCAAGCCATAGCGCAGTTGTATTATCTTGCGCTCACGTTCGGGAAGTTTTTGCAGCACCTCTTCGATCTGCTCACGCAGCATCGAAACGGCGGCGGCCTCAGAAGGGGTCGAGATGCGATCATCCTCAATGAAATCGCCCATCCGTCCTTCACCCTCCTGCCCAACCGGCATTTCGAGGGAGAGCGGATGCATACTCGCTTCGAGGGTACGGCGCACTTTGCCCGCGCTGATGCCCATCGCCTCAGCGATCTCTTCTGGGGTTGGTTCACGCTGCATCGACTGCTGGAGCTTGTGGCTCGTGCGTTTAACCTGGCTAATTGCCTCACCCATGTGCACAGGAAGCCGGATCGTGCGACTCTGATCCGCAATCGCCCGTGTAATCGCCTGACGGATCCACCAGGTGGCATAAGTCGAGAACTTATGTCCCTTGGTATAGTCAAACTTCTCGACGGCACGCATCAAGCCAATATTGCCCTCTTGCACCAGATCCATCATGGTCAGGCCATACGACGTGTATTTTTTGGCAATCGAAACCACCAGGCGGAGGTTGGCCTGGATCAAGTGTTGCCGTGCCTCCTGGCCTTGGGCAAAAGCACGCTCAAGCAAGAGGCGCTCGCGACTGGTCACATACTCTTCGCGTTCGAGGGCAACTTTTGCCGCATCGCCAGACTCCATCGCCTTGGCGAGTTGCACCTCTTGAGCCGCAGTCAACAGCGGCACCTGTCCAATCTCCTGGAGATACATCCGGACAGGATCATCAAACGCAATGTCAGCCAGATCATGCAGGTCGCTGACAGGTTCCTCATCACTGAGTTCGGTGATTTTTTCCAGTTCGGCCGCCGACTCAACGACTTTAATGCCTTCAGCTTGCAATCTAGCGTAGAGTTGATCAACCTCTGCAACTTCAAATTCTGGTTGCGGATACGCTTCAAGGATCTCACCATACGTGAGATACCCTCGACTCCGGGCTAGCTCTAACAGCCGCTCGATCATCAGACCCGACTCCTGTGTGGATAGTTTGTGCTGCGTTACCATCCTAATCTCCAGGAAACGCTTGACACCACTCGTCATATCAAGTGCTGCCAACAGCAGTCGTATGTACTTCTATCATACACATGCTGTCAAGCCTTTCCTGCCAACTTGCGATATCAACGCTCACCCGGCGCAAGGATAGACTCTTCAGCATACCACGATCATTATGTCATCGCAATGCCAAAGAACGATGAAGGCCCGAGCGAGTTTGTTACCCCACTCTGGCCCCTATGCCATCGTATGACCTGCATTAGCATAAAGAGAGGGTCGAGCTGGGTAGCTCCAACCCCATCAGGATCACACAATCGAAGGGACGCGATCCTGGCACCCCGTTGATGTACTGGTTGCTACTATAGCACTATCCCATGGTGAAAGTCAACCCCTTATAGCGACCGTTATCGGGCGATTGCAGCTTTTGTCGTGGCCGTCAACGTGGCACCTACCGCTGAGGCAGACGGTTACCCCGCTTGCTTGCGTGCGGCTTCCTGGGCAGCGATGCGGCTAATGTGGGTCGCGAAGTCGCTATCTTCGCCTTCAAGCAGCAGCGGCAGCGTGGTGCGAAATTCTTCGCGCCGACACCATTCACGCATGTAGCCCTCCCACGAGCGCCAGAGACGCTGCTGACGGGGGGGCATCTCCTCTTCGTAGACGAGAATGTAGGCTCGTTCAAAGAGCGAGACGAGGATGTCAAAGATGATCAGCCGTCGTTCTTGCTGATCGTCGCTCAGTGGCGGCGCTGTGCCGATCATGCGTAGGTGGAGATCGGGGTGCTCGAGAATGAGTTTTTGAAAGCGGACGTACTCATCAATCAGGGCGAGATAGACGGCTTCTTCGTCACGTTGTTCGGCCAGGCGCTGTTCGCGGAGATAGATCACAATGGCATAGGGTAGGCCAATAATGGTGACTATATAGCTCGCGATTTCGAGGATCGTCAGGAAGCTCACGGTATATCCTGTGGTTACGCATCCAACCCGCGCCGTGACCAGCGTTCGGCTTGGCGCAGCAGGGCGTTGGCCCCAAACGCGAGCAGGGAGACTGCAAGCGCTCCGGCGACAATTTTTTCCTGGTTGCTGCTACGGACACCGTCAAAGAGCAGCACCCCCAGGCCGCCAGCATTGATAAAGGCGGCAATCGTGGCAATGCCAATTGTCGAGAGGGTTGCAATGCGAAGCCCGGCGAGCATGAGCGGCAGGGCCAGCGGGAATTCAACGATGATCAGCCGTTGCCATCCATTCATACCCATGCCATTGGCTGCTTCAAGGATCGCGGCGTCGATTTCGGTCATGCCAACCACAAGGTTGCGCACCAGCACCAGTTGGGCATAGATGACCAGCGTGACGACCGCTGGCCAGTAGCCCAGACCCAACAGTGGGATCAGCAAGACCAGCAACGAGAGACTAGGGATCGTGTAGAGTATCCCCAGTAACCCGAGCACTGGCCCACGCAGCCGTGGAACCCGTACGAGCAGAATGCTCGTGGGCACGGCGATGACCAGGGCGATCGCCAGCGCCGAGAGCGTGAGCCAGAGGTGTTCGCCGAGCAGGCTGCCGACCGAGCGCCAGTTCTGGATCAGGTAGGTCATCGTTGCGCTCCCAGAAGTGCCGTGTCTCGTAGCACTGCTTGCAGATGGTTCAGCGTCAACCGGCCACACATGCGCCCGTCCTCTACGACGACCAACCCCTCGTCACCGACGCTGAGCAGGCGGGTCAAGGCCAAACGCAGGTCATCCTGCGGATGCAGCGGCGTCAGGTCAGCAGTCTCATCGGTCGACGGTTGGAGACCAGGATGCGCGAGGGCTCGCTCGACGGTAATCAGGCTCAACTGACGGAGCAGATCGCTCGCACCAGTCAACTCGGCCACAAAGGGGTCTTCTGGTTGAGCGAGGAGCATGAGGGGCGGGGCAAACTGAATGATCCGCCCATCCTTCATCACCATCACCCGATCAGCGAGCCGCAAGGCTTCTTCGATATCATGCGTCACAAAGAGGATCGTCTTGTGCAATTTGCGTTGGATCGCCATCAACTCATCTTGTAGGCGCGTACGCGTGATTGCATCGAGCGCCCCAAAAGGCTCGTCCATGAGCATCATCGCCGGATCGGCGGCCAGGGCGCGGGCCAGGCCGACGCGTTGTTGCTGCCCGCCCGAGAGTTGGCGTGGATAGCGTTGGCGAAACTCACGGGGCAAGCCAACGAGGTCGAGCAACGCATCGATACGTGCTTCGATGCGGTCGTTCGACCAGCCGAGCAGCCTGGGCACCACCGCGATATTCTGCGCGATGCGCAGATGCGGAAAGAGCCCGGTCTGCTGGATGGCATAACCAATGCGCCGCCGCAACGCGGTGACCGGCATATCGCGGGCATCCACGCCCTCAATGAAGAAGCGGCCACTCGTCGGCTCATACAGCCGGTTGATCATCTTGAGCAGGGTCGTCTTGCCGCATCCCGAAGGACCCAGCAAGACGATGAATTCACCTGGCTCAACCGTAAAGCTGACTGCATCAACGGCTGGCTGACTTTCGCCAGGAAATTGTTTGGTCAGTTCGTCAGCAACGAGCATGCTCATGGATGGAACCCTTAGATCTAATGTGCAGGTTCATCTTCCTGCTGGGAGCGAGGGTGGGACGCCCTCGCTCCCAGCAGGAAGATGAACCTTTAGATCAAGCCCTGACTGGTCAGGAAATCACGCACGACATCGGGCACTTCGCGTTTGTCTGGCCCATCAACTTCCCAGTTGAGCCCCGACATCACTTCGCCTGTTAGCGATGCCGAGAGGCGATTGAGCAGATCGGCGATGGTCGGATTGGCCTCGAGGGTTGCCTGACGAATCACGGGGCTCACTTGATAGATTGGGTAGGCATTTTTATCGTCAACCAGGGGGCGCAAGCCGAGCCCGGCCAGTTGCCCATCCGTCCCAAAAGCGACGACAACCTCAACATCACCACGTACGAGCGCCTCATAGCGCAACCCACCGGTATCGAGTTGCACATAGTTGTCGCCGCCGAACTTCGGATCAAAGCCATAGAGCGCGAGCACGGCTTTGTTATCTTCGCGCTCGGGAAACTCGGGCGGCCCACCGAGCCGCAATTCACCCGAGAAGGGTACCAGGTCTGAAAAGCTCGTCACGCCCAACTCGGCAGCCCGTGCTTCGGTCATGGCAAAGGTATTGGTATTATTGAACGGGGCTGGTTCGAGCCAGGTGATTTGGAACTGGCTTTCATAGCCTTCGCGCAGCGCAGCCAGAATGCCAGCCGCATCGGCGATGGGCTCTTGTTTGAGGACCTCGAGCAGACCGGTTGACGTATACTCAGGGTAGAGATCAATCTCGCCACTGGTCAGGGCTGTATGGGCAATTGGTGTGGCCCCCAGGTTGAGTTTGCGTTCGACGGTAAAGCCATTGGCTTCGAGCATCTGGGCGTACATTTCGCCTACGAGCAGTGATTCCGTAAAATTCTTTGAGCCGATCTTGACCGTCGGGTTGGCTGGTTGCCCATCACCCGGCCCAGCCGTCGGCTGTCCTCCACAGGCAGCCAGCACCAGCACAAACAGCAGGATCAGCGTTCCCGGACGCCATGCGCGCAACAACGTTCTCATCACCATGTCTCCTTATGAACGATACGACGTTGCCCATCGCTCGGCCTGACCAAGCAGCAGATCGCTGCCTAGGGCGAGCAGCGCAATAGGCACGGCACCAACCAGCATAATGCGTGGCTCGAAGAGGGCAAAGCCACGGGTAATAAAAATGCCGAGCCCACCGGCCCCAATAAAGGCGGCGAGCGTCGCACTTGAAATAACTTCAACCGCTGCGATCCGGATTCCCGCCAGAATGACGGGTAACGCGAGCGGCAGTTCGATCTGCAGCAACTGCTGCTGCACCGTCATGCCCATGCCCTGGGCAGCTTCAACAATGGCACGTTCAACGCCAAGCAGCCCAGCATAGACATTGATCAAAATCGGGGGGAGGGCCAGCACCGTGAGGGCAATCAAAGCCGGGGTGAAACCAGTACCAAGGTAGGGTTGGGCCAGAAAGAGGATCGCCAGACTGGGAACAAGGCGCAGCGTACCAACTGCATTGATAAGATACTGCGCACTGGCTGCGTGACGTGCAGCCCAGATCCCCAGTGGCAGGCACACGAGAATGCTGATGCCAAGGGCCGCTCCACTCAAGGTCAGGTGGCGTCCAAACTCGGTCCAGAAGCGCGTCTGATTGGCGAGATAGTAGGCGTAGGCCTCGCCCAGCAGTTCGATCATGAGCAAAGAGTCTCCTGGAAGCTGTGCGGAATGACGCCGCCTATGGTCTTCTTTTTATGTTCGCACATTCACCGATGTACGTCAAATGCTATGGTAAGATGGTAGCAGAGCAAGCCTAGAGACGAAAGGCAGCGATGGAGTTTTTTAATATTCATTTGACCGAGTTGCTGATTATTGCTGGCCTCGCTCTGGTGATCTTTGGGCCTGAGCGATTGCCTGAACTAGGGCGCTTCGCGGGCAAGCAGGTGGCCCGGTTTCTCGCCTGGCAACAGCAGTCACCTGAACTCCAGATGATCAATGAGGTGCGCGCTGAGTTTGAGCAAGAGATTGCGAGCCTGCGTGATGAGCTGGTGCGTACGCGCAAGCAGTTCGATATTTCACCTGATCTGACCAACATCCGCGATGAGTTGCGCCCGATGTTACGTTTGACCGACTCGGCGCCTACGCCTGCCGAGGCTATCGATCTGATGGCTGGCGATTCCGCCCAGACGATCCTGCCTCCGCGTGAGACGAGCGCCGTGGCGGAGCTAGGGCCTGAGGTGGCGAACCTGACCGAGGTGGCACACTCGAATGGTGTGGTTGCGCCCGATGATCTTGCCGAGGCTGCCCAGACGGTGAGTGAGCAACTCGCTGTGCCACCACCACCGCTTGTGCCTGCCCCTGCCGCAGGGAGTGTGCCGACCCCACCACGCCCGGCGCGGATGGCGGCAACTCAGCCTACGGGTGTGCTCAACTCAGTGCAAGACTGGGCTTCTGTTGCACCAGTCGAGGGAACGATTACTGAACCGCAGACGTCTGACTCGCATGAGGTACCTGCACAGCCTGAGCCACAGCCAGCGACGGTAACGCTGAGTGTTGAAGAGCACGCCCAACTAGTGGGACAGCTTGAGGCTGTGACGATCGCACTGCACCATCTGGTTGCTGAATTGCGTGAACGGGGCCTCTTGAGCGAGTCGTGGTCGCCAGAGGGTGAAGTACAAGCGCAGGAGACGTTGTCACGGTGACGACCAAGACAGAACAAGGAACAAAGCCGCCCGCCTCGGGTAGCTCGACTGAAGATGAGCGCGCTATGTCGCTCATTGAGCATCTCAAAGAGTTGCGGATGCGCCTGGTGCGAGCGAGTATCGGGATTTTCATTGGGGTCGGTTTCGGGGTCTTTCTGGTGATGGGGCCGTTCAAGCTGGTTGATCTCATTATCAATACCTTTGCGCCCCTGACTGATCGCCCGCCTGTGCAGTCGGTTGGCACAACCGAAGAGTTCACCAGTTATATGACGGTTGCCCTGACGGTTGGCCTGATTATGGCGATGCCAGTGATTGTCTATCAATTGCTGGCCTTCATTGTGCCTGGTTTGAACGAACGCGAACGACGGATTATTTATATCTCGCTCCCGTTTGTGACCTTTTTCTTTGTGGCTGGTCTTGCTTTTGGTTGGTTTATTACGGTGCCAACGGCAATTCGTTTTCTGATTGGCTTTTCAGGCTCAGAATTAATCGAAAGTCAACCATCAGTTGCTAACTTTATTCGCACCATTACGACCTTACTCCTGATCAACGGCATTGTTTTTGAGTTGCCTGTGATCATCTATGTGCTGGCCTTTCTTGGCGTTGTCACTGCCAGCCAACTGGCAAAGTATCGCCGGTTTGCCTTTCTGGCGGTCGTGATTATTGCTGCGTTGATTACGCCAACGGGCGATCCCATCAATCTGGCGTTGCTGGCCATTCCGATGTATTTGCTCTATGAGCTTGGGGCGATTATGGCGCGCTTTGTGCCAAAACGCTGAACAGATTTGCGCCGCGCCCTCGCACGGTGCTATACTGCAAAGAAGGGGTCGTTCGTTGGTGTCAGGTTAAACGAGGGGTAAAAGCAGATGGTCGAGCGCATCTGTCCGGTGTGCCAGCATGGCAATCCAATGGAAAATCGTTTCTGTGGGGCGTGCGGGGCTTCACTTGAGCAGCATGCCTTGGCGCAACGCCCGTCTGATGCCCTGGTGATCGCCGGGCAGACGATCCCGCTCACGCAGGTGCGCCAGGTGGGCAAAGCTGTTGCCGTGGGGCTCGCCGCTGTTGCGGTCGAGGCGGGGATCGCGTGGTTGCGACGCCGTAGTGAGCCGACGAGTCTTGCCGTTGTTCCGCAAACGACGACGCTTACGCCGTCGCATGGGTTGCCGCAAGCCGAGGCTGTTTTCGGGGCGGTGACAATTGTTAGTCAACGTGTGGTTGAGATCTGGGATCATGGCAATTTGACCCGTCAAATTGTTGAAAAGCACGTCTGGAAAAAAGAGGGTTGAGTACCGTGTCACCATATGATCAGGTGCGGCAGCAGTTGCGCCCCCTCGGGTTGCGCCTCCGCTTGAGCGATACACTCTGGTTTGCCAGTCAGAGCCTCTGGGTGGCGACGCTGGCGATGGCCGGGGTGGCGTTGCTCGGGCGGTTGGTGCCGATTGCAAACTTGCTGTTGTGGGCGCTGCTCCCTCTCCTGATCTGGTTCCTCATCGTCCTTGGCTATGGCCTCTTCCGTCCGCTGCCGCTGGTGCGGGTCGCCCGCCGCGTGGACCTGATCCTTGGCCTGCGTGAGCGTCTGGCGACCGCTATCGAGTTGCACGACCGCGATGCGCACGATCTGTTGAGTGAACGGCAACAGGAGGATGCAGGCAGTGTCGCTCAGGCGCTCAAGGCTGGGCAGTTGCCGCTGCGGGTCGCCCGTACCCCCCTGCTCTGGTCGCTCGCTCCGCTTGCCTTCGCGCTTCTGTTACTCTTTGGTTTGCCCAATCCCCAGGATCTTGTGCTTGCCGAACGTCAGGCGGTGCAAGCGGCGTTACAGCAGACTGATCAGCAGTTGGCCGAGTTGCAGCAGCAGATCGCTGAAGATACGCAACTCTCGCCTGAAGATCGTGAGCAGATTCTCGCCGAGTTGCAGGCGTTGCAAGAGCAGTTGCGTAATAACCCCGGTGATCGCCAGGAGGCTCTGGCGGATCTGTCGGCGGCTGAGGCGCGGTTGCAACAGCGCCTTGACCCAAATAGCGATGCGCAGCGGGCGGCGCTTGAACAGATGGCGCGTAATCTAGAGAATCTCGCGGGTAACCAGCCTGGGCAGCGACCGAGTGTGGAGCAGGCCGCGCAACAACTCGAAGAATTGGCTCGCCAGCTTGACCAGTTGAGTGACGCTGAACGCGCCGAACTGGCCGAGCAACTCGGACAGCAGGCAGCCCAGCAGTCCTCGGCGAATCCTCAGGTGGCCCAGAATCTGCAGCAGGCGTCGCAGGCGCTTGAACAGGGCGATACCCAGCGCGCCGCCGAGCAACTTGCTCAGGCTGCGGATGAGGTGCGTCAGGCTCAAGAAGCGCTGGCGAACCAGCAGAGTACGCAGGAGTCGCTTGCCGAAGTGCAGGGGGCACGTCAAGAGGTCGCTGAGGCTGGTCAGCAAGGTCAGCAAGGCCAGCAGGCGCAACAGGGTGAGCAAGGCCAGCAAGGTCAGCAAGGCCAACAAGGTCAGCAAGGCCAACAAGGTCAGCAAGGTCAGCAAGGCCAGCAAGGTCAGCAAGGCCAGCAGGGCCAGCAGGGTCAGCAGGGTCAGCAGGGCCAGGGCCAGGGCCAGGATGGGCAACAACCCGGTGGTGGTGGCGGCTCGAATGCCGATAACCTTGGGGCCGGGCAGAGCAATAATCCGGGCAATGTTGATCCAAACCGACCTTCAGGTCAGCAAGGCAGTGGCTCAGGCAGCGAGGGCCTGGTCTATCAGCCCTTCCGCCCATCGGGCTTGCAGGGCGACCCCGATTTTGTCCAGGGTCAGCAGGGTTCAGGCGGAACCACCGAGACGCGACCGGGGCAGAGTACGCTGCCGGGCACGAATAGTCCGTCGGTCGTCCCCTATCAGCAGATCTTCCCCGAATATAGCCAGGCCGCCAGCGAAGCGCTCGATCGTGGATATATTCCTCCCCATTTGAAGGATTTTGTCCGGGACTATTTTTCGCAGCTTGAGCCTTAGACTAGGAAATAGCAACTAGGAAATAGGTGAGCGCATCAGCATACGATACTGTCAAGCCAGCATACCCAATTCTGAACCATGTCTTAAACGTCTAGATGCAGATGCAAACGTCCTTGCCAGGCGATTACGTTGTTTGGCAAGGACGTTGTAAGGAATTGACAGAGTAAGCTACCCAAGCCTAAAGGCTAGGGCTTTGCCCTGGCGCTCCTGGCAAGACGCCAGGATCCGAGCAGTACGGCCTGCTTACCGAGGCCCTGCCGGGCGAACCCAACAGCAGTTACAGATGCGAACATCTGACCTTCAACCTTTTACCTATCGGAGATTTCCCCAATGGAACCCGCAAAGTTTCGTTGGACATGTGCCTGGAAGCCGGGTCCACCGGCCCGAGCCGGACTTGTGCCTTTGCACGTAACACAATTGTGCCAGAAAGAGCTGTTTGACGCAACCCAATGCGCTAAAGCGGCGAAAGCAGGGGCGTTCCTCCCACCGCTGAAAGCGGGTGGGTTTCCCGCCCTAAAGGGTAAACATCTATGAGTGAAGCTCTTCCCAAGACCGCGGCGGCGGTCAATCGGATTAGTCCTGATGAATTTCGTCGGCGTGCCCAGATGATCGAAGCTGAGGTGGGCAATGTGATTGTTGGGCAGCGTGAACTGATCCGCCAGGTTGTGGTGACGCTGATGGCCGGTGGCAATGCGCTGCTTGAGGGCGTGCCCGGTCTTGCCAAGACGACGCTGGTGCGGACGCTGGCTGATGTGATTGATTGTGGTTTTTCGCGCATCCAGTTTACGCCCGACCTGATGCCTGCCGATATTATTGGGACGACGCTGATCAGCGAAGATGAGCAGGGACGCAAGACATTCCGGTTTGAGCCGGGGCCGATCTTTGCCAATCTGGTGCTGGCCGATGAGATCAACCGTGCGACGCCCAAGACGCAGTCGGCGCTGCTTGAGGCGATGCAAGAGCGCACGGTCAGTGTCGCCAAGACGATCCATAAGCTCGCGCCGCCCTTCTTTGTGCTGGCGACCCAGAACCCGCTCGAGATGGAGGGAACCTACCCGCTGCCGGAAGCCCAGCTTGACCGCTTTTTCTTCAAGGTCAATGTGCCTTTTCCGACCACGGCTGAACTGGTTGAGATTGCGCAGCGTACCACGGGCGAACGTCAGCCGACGATCCGCCACGTGACCAGTGGGGCGATGATTGTCGAGATGCAAGATCTGGCGCGAACGGTACCGATTGCGAGCCATGTGCTCGCCTATGCGGCCCGGGTGATTTCGGCGACCCATCCCGAGACCCGTGAGGCTTCGTCGGTCACAAAACAATATGTGCGCTATGGTGCGTCGCCGCGTGGCATGCAGGCGCTTATTCTCGCCGGCAAGATCCTGGCGCTGCTTGATGGCCGCTATAACGTCTCGTTTGCCGATCTCAAGCTGGCCGCGCTACCAGCGCTTCGCCACCGCGTGGTGCTCAATTTTGAGGCGCAGGCCGAGGGCGTTTCGCCCGATGAGGTGGTTAAAGGCGTGCTTGAGGCGATTAAAGAGGAATAGGCTGGCCCTATGACCACGACCGAACCGCTGCTCGAGAGCAGTTTTTTGCGCAAGCTCGATCGGCTGATGATCTTGACCCGGCGGGCAATGGCGGGTGAGATTCAGGGCGAACGTCGCAGTCCGCGCCGTGGTTCGTCGGTTGAGTTTGCCGATTTTCGCCCCTATACGCCCGGCGATGATATCCGTCAGATTGACTGGAACCTTTATGCGCGGATGGAGCGGGTCTTTCTCAAGCTCTTTGTGGCTGAGGAAGAGTTGACGGTTCATCTGCTGGTGGATACGAGTGCCTCGATGGATTGGGGAACGCCGAACAAGCTGCGGTATGCGACGAAGCTTGCCGCTGCGTTTGGCTATATTGCGCTGAGCAATCTTGACCGGGTGAGTGTGAGTGCGTTTGCGGCCGGCGCGACGCCGGTGCAGATGCCGAGTGTGCGCGGGAAACGGGGGGCTATTGGGCTCTTCACCTTTCTCCAACGCCTAGGGGTCAGTGGGGGCGGCAACCTTACCGAATCCTGTCGGCGCTATATGCAGACGGCCCGGAATCCAGGGCCACTTTTGCTCTGCTCGGATCTGCTTGATGCCAACTGGCAAGAGGCCCTCAAGACGCTGTCGTCGCGCCCGTTTGAGATTACGCTGATGCATACGCTCGCCCCTCAGGAATTGTCGCCTGAACTCGATGGCGATTTTCGCCTGATTGATGTCGAGGGCGGGCCAGCCGTCGAGATCAGTGCCGATCTTGATCTGCTGCGCCGCTACCGCGAGCAACTTGCGGCGTGGCAAGATGAGATCGAGAGCTTTTGCAGTGGTCGGGGGATCGTCTACCTGCCGGTTGATACGGGTGTTCCTGTCGAGGAGTTTGTGCTGGGGCGCTTGCGCAAACGAGGGGTCTTACGCTAATGACGAGCCATGCTCCCCTCCGCCGGATGGATCTGATCCGTGGCGGGTTAGTGCCATACGCCGAGGCGCTGGCCTGGCAGCGGCGTCTGGTGGCGGCGCGTTCGGCGGGCGAGGTGCCTGATACGCTCTTGTTACTCGAACATCCGCCCACGATTACGCTTGGGGTGCGTGCCGACCCTGCGCATGTGTTGCTCTCGGCGGAGCAACTGGCGGGACGGGGCCTTGCGCTGGTCGCCAGTGACCGCGGGGGCGATGTGACCTATCACGCGCCCGGCCAACTCGTCGGTTATCCTGTGCTCAAGCTTTCCCACCACGGTGCCGATCTCGGGCGTTATGTGCGCACGCTCGAAGAGGTCATCATCCGCACGCTGGCCGATTATGGCCTGGTGGGCGAACGCGTCGCCGGTCTGACGGGGGTCTGGGTACACGGAGGCACCGCCAAGATCTGTGCGCTCGGTGTGCGGCTCAGTGCGTCCGGCGTGACGTCGCACGGTTTTGCGCTGAATGTTGCCCCGGATCTCGCTGGTTTTGCGCAGATAGTGCCGTGCGGCATCAGCGATCGGGCCGTGACCTCGCTGGAGGCGCTGCTTGGCACGGCGCCAGCGCTGGTCGACGTTGAGCAGCGGGTGCTGGCCCACTTTTGTGCGCTCTTTGGCGTGACCTGTGAACCTCGGGACACGCCGTCATGAACCTACGGCTAAAGCCTGTGGGCTTGTCCCTGGTGCGACGGCGACACTTCGTTTGGTTGATGGTACTCTTGCTGCTGGCAGGATGCACGCTAAGCGGGCAGCGTCTGCCTGCGGGCGATCGGCTGCGCCTGGCCTATTTTCCGAATGTCACCCACGGGGTCGCGCTGGTTGGGGTTGCACGAGGTACGTTTCAAGAGGCGCTTGGCCCAGAGGTGACGCTGGTGACGACGAGTTTCAATGCTGGACCATCGCTGGTCGAGGCGCTCTTTGCCGGCGAGGTTGACCTTGGCTATCTCGGGCCGAACCCGGCGATCAATGGCTATGTGCGCAGCAACAGCGAGGCGGTGCGCATCATTGCCGGGGCCGCCGAGGGTGGCGCAGCACTGGTGGTGCGCCCCGAAGCGGGCATCAATGGACCGTCCGATTTTGCTGGCAAGCGTTTCGCGACCCCGCAGTATGGCGGCACCCAGGATGTCGCCCTGCGCCACCTGATGCAGCAGTACGACCTCAAACCGGCGGATCGTGGCGGCACCGTCACCATTTTGCCGAGCCAGAACCCTGATATTCTGACGCTCTTTCGCAAAGGTGATCTTGATGGGGCCTGGGTGCCGGAACCGTGGGTTTCGCGGCTGGTACTGGAAGCGGGTGGCACCGTCTTGATCGATGAGCGCTCGCTCTGGCCCGAAGGCCGTTTTATCAGCACGGTTCTGGTCGTGCATCCCCGTTTTCTGCGTGAGCATCCCGATCTGGTTGAAGCCTTCTTGCGTGCGCACGTTGATACCGTACAATACATGCAAGCGCAGCCTGCAACGGCAGCGCAGCTGATCAACCAGGAGATCGAGCGCATCACGACACGGCCACTTCCCGAAGAGGTGCTGAAGCGTTCGCTCACGACCCTGGAGTTTACCTATGATCCCTTGCCCGCAACCCTCTTGCTGGCAGCGGATCATGCCTACGCACTTGGCTTTCTGGGGGCAACGGAGCCCGATCTCCAGAATATCTACGACCTTGCATTGCTGAACAAGGTGCTTGGAGGGCAGGGGCTGGCACCAATGGTGCTGCCATAGCCTCGATTGGAGCGAAACATGGCAGAGCGACACCTCGTGGCGCAGCACGGGCAAGCGGTTGCTGGGAAGGCTGATGCGTTGGATCAGCCTTCGGGTGGGATCTCGTTGGAAATTGTTGGCGTAAGCAAGCGTTTTCTCGCCCGTGGTCGTATGGTCGAAGCCCTTGCCCCGGTCGATCTGCAGGTCAAAGCGGGTGAACTGATCTGCCTGCTCGGGCCGAGTGGCTGCGGCAAGTCCACGCTCTTGAGCATCATTGCCGGGCTTGAACCGCCGTCGGGTGGTCTGATTCGGGCGGGTGGGCGCAAAGTGCAAGGCCCAGGGATTGACCGGGTCTTGCTCTTTCAAGAAGCGGCGCTTTTTCCGTGGCTTGATGTGCAGCATAATGTCGCCTTTGGCTTGCGGCAGGCCGGTATGCCTGAAGCCGAGCGGATGCGCATGGCCCGCGAATATCTGGAACTGGTGCATCTGAGTGGATTTGAGCATAGCTATGTGCATCAGCTTTCGGGCGGCATGCGGCAGCGGGTCGCGCTCGCCCGTGCGCTCGTGCTCAATCCGGCGGTACTCTTGATGGACGAGCCCTTTGGGGCGCTCGATGCGCTGACCCGTGATAAGTTGCAGATCGAACTCGAGACGATCTGGGCGGCCACCGGCAAGACGATCCTCTTTGTGACCCACAACGTGCGGGAAGCGGTGGCGCTCGGTGATCGGGTGCTTGTCTTTTCGCCGCGCCCTGGACGCATCATACAAGAATTTTCGATCACCCTGCCTCGCCCGCGGAGCCTCGAACATCACCAGACGATTGACCAGGCCCGCGAAATCCTCGCGGTGCTGCACGCTGGTCAACGTCCCGATGAGGAGGCAAACGATGAGTGGTGAGATGACGACAATGCTTGCCGAACAACCACATCTCGGTCGGGCCAGAGTCATGCCGTGGATCCGACGGCTCATCTTTTACCTGATCCTGCTGAGCATCTGGGAAGGCATCGTCCGCCTCGAAATCTGGCCGCCATATCTTTTTCCTGGGCCGCTGATCGTCGCCAACGCACTCTGGGAAGGAGTTACTCAGGGGCTCTTTCTTCCTGCGACCCTGGTGAGTCTGCGTCGCCTCGCGATCGGCTACAGCATCTCGCTTTCGCTTGGCCTCGTGCTGGGCTTGCTGCTCGGGCGCAACAAACTCATCCAGGAGACCGTCGGCTCGCTGGTGCTTGGCATGCAAGCGTTGCCGAGTGTGTGCTGGCTGCCATTGGCGATCCTCTGGTTTGGGTTGAACGAACGGGCGATCATCTTTGTGGTTGTGCTCGGGGCGCTCTTTTCGATCACGCTCGGCGTCGAAGCCGGCGTCAAGAATACGCCGCCGGTCTACTTGAAAGCGGCACGCAACCTTGGCGCACGTGGGGTACGCCTCTATACCCAGGTGCTTTTGCCTGCGGCCCTTCCCGCGATCCTCAACGGGCTCAAACAGGGTTGGTCATTCGCCTGGCGCTCACTCATGGCTGGCGAGTTGCTCTACTATACCCTGAGCCTTGGCAACCTACTGCAGACCGGGCGCGACCTGAACGATGCGGCCCAGGTGATGGCGGTCATGGTGATGATTGTTATCGTCGGTGTCACGATCGACCAGATCCTCTTTGCCCCCATCGAACGCCGCGTCCGCGAACGCTGGGGGTTGGCGTGAGTTGCGCTATAGTCAAGATTGACTATAGCGTAAGATTGATTATAATAGGCGTTGGGTTTGGGGCTTACGGCCCCCAGGAATCTTCCTTCACAGCTTGTAGGACGGAGTTCCTATGCACGCTCAGCGCCTTGATGCCGCAGTTGATGCGCTCTCACGTCGGCGGATTATGCTGGTTCTTTTTGTCGGGGTCTTTATGGCGGCGCTCGATACAGCAGTCGTTGCGCCTGCGGTGCCTGCCTTGCGCCAGGTGTTTGGGGTTGACAATAGTCAGATCGGGATGATTACGATCATCTTTAGTCTGGCAACGCTCAGCAGCACGACCTTGATGGCTGGCCTGGGTGATCGCTACGGGCGGCGCCCGGTCTACCTCTTTTGTGTTACCGGCTTTGCGCTCGGGTCGTTGATCATTGCGATGGCTCCAAGTTTTACGGTGCTCTTGCTTGGGCGAGCGATCCAGGGTTTTGCTTCGGGTGGCGTGACGCCAACCGCGAGTGCGATGGTGGGCGATGCTTTTCCGCGTGAAGAACGGGGCAAGGCGCTCGGTATGCTAGGGGCGACCTTTGGCATGGCTTTTCTGTTGGGGCCACTGGTAGCGTCGCTGATTCTGCTGGTCTTGAGTTGGCAGTGGATCTTTTTGATCAACCTGCCGGTCGCGGCAGTCGTGATCTGGCTCGGCCTGCGGAACTTGCCCGCCAAACAACTGGCCGCAAACCCGGCACCCCTCGATTGGGCCGGGGTGGTCGTGGTGGCCGTGATGCTGACCAGTCTGGTGCTCGGGATCAACCGGGTGCTCGACAACGCGCTTGGTTTGATGCTCTGGCCGGCGTTGCTTGGCCTGGCGTTGCTCTGTGTCCCGTTGCTGATCATGGTCGAGCGCCGCGCCGCTAGCCCGGTTGTACCGTTGCACCTCTTCTACTCACGTCAGCTTCGCCTGACCTACATCCTCTGTTGCGGGGCTGGTTTTGGCATGGGGAGTGTGATCTACATCGCCTCGGTCGCCGTCGCTGGGCTTGGCATTGCCGCCGAGCGAGCCGGACTCCTTTTGTTGCCTCTGGTGATTGCATCATCGGCGGGTTCGGTGATCTTTGGGCGCCTGCTCAATACCCTCGGCTCGCGTCTGGTCATGCTGATCGGCTTTGGTACGACCGGCCTTGGCTCGGCCTTGCTTGGCCTCACTGAAACGGCAGGGCTCTGGATCTTTTTGCCTTCCAGCATGCTGATTGGCCTTGGGGTTGGCATTATCGTCGGGGGCACGCTGCGCACGATTGTCTTGAACGAAGTCAACCTCGAAGAGCGTGGGGCCGCGCAGGGTCTGGTGAACGTAGGCATTAGCGTTGGCAACCTGCTCGTCGTTGCAACGCTCGGCGTGATTGCCGATGCCTGGGGCGGCGGGATGACCGGTCTTGCCATCGCCTACCTCGCCTCGGCGGTCTGCATGGGCGTGATGTTCCTGTTGAGCCTGGGGCTCAAATCGCATGGCGAGGAATTAGCAACTGCTTTGGCGACGAGTGAGGCTTCTTCGGGTGCGTGAGTTTGCTGTGCCCCGCACTGGGCACGGGCGATGCCGGGCACGGGCGATGGTGTGGCCATACATCCGGGCACGGGTTCCCGCAAGATGGTGTATACTCTAGACACCATCCCAAAGGATGCTCTCTATGTCATTGGATGTTGTGCAGCAGGTTATTGGGCGGGCGATTACCGATGCTGAGTTTTGTCAGCAGTTGATTGAAGGCGCACGTAGCGCGTGTGCCGCCTATGAACTGACCGATGATGAACTCGATGCGCTTGATGCGCTTGATACCGAGAGTCTGAAGGCGTTTGCCGGGACGCTCGATCCGCGTCTGTCGAAGCGTGCCGGACGTGGTTTTATTTAGGTTGCAGAGAAGCTATGTTTGATCTTGCGACAATTGATCATTTGCTTACGACAACCCGTTCGGTGCGCAAACGACTTGATCTGAGCCGCCCCGTTGAACCTGAGGTGATCGAGCGCTGTCTGGAGATCGCGACTCAGGCGCCGAGCGGGTCGGATCGCCAGCGCTGGCATTTTGTCGTGATTACTGATGCGACCCTGCGCCAAAGCATCGCCGAGATATATCGGCGTTCGTTTGCCGCCTATTTTGGCGCGCCGCAAGGTCCGCACGGGGGGCGTTATACGCCGACGAATGCTTTGCAAGCGTCGGCGATCTATCTGGCTGAGCATTTTCATGAAATTCCGGTGATGGTGCTCTTCTGTTACGAGGGGCGCGTCGAACAGCAAGGCGTCACGGCCCAGGCTTCACTCTATGGGTCGATCTTGCCGGCGGCCTGGTCGTTTATGTTGGCTCTGCGCTCCCGTGGCCTCGGTTCGGTCTGGACGACGTTGCACCTGCAGGAAGAAGCCGAGGTCGCGGCGTTGCTGGGGCTTCCGGCACATCTGACCCAGGCCGTGCTGTTGCCGGTGGCCTACTATACCGGCGACGATTTTCGCCCGGCGCAACGTGCCCCGGCCAGCGAACGTACGCACTGGAATGGCTGGAAGCAACGCCGTGCGCCTGACGAGCCCGGCGAGGGAACCTGAACTGGATGGGCAGATCAAGCGCGTTGCTCCAGGCCGTGCGTGGGCGGGAGGCAACTAGGCCAGCCGGTTCTTCTTCCCACAAAAGGCTGATCGATCAACTCTGGTTGGCCTTGCTGGTGGTGCCTTTTTTTGCCTGGCTGACCCTTGCGGCTGGCTACCAGTTCCCGGTCACGGTCAACGAGTCGCTTGCCGCTAATCCGTCGCCCCTCAGCTTCCGTGGCGTCTATCCGCCCGAGGCGGGGGCGTTTGGCTTTCAGCGCTGGACGACCGAGCAGGCGCAGATCCGTGTGCCTGGCGTTGGTTCGGCCCCCTTCGAGGTGCGCCTGCGCTTTTTTGGCTATCCTGATGCGCCCCCCGAACGGGTGGTACGTCTGAGTAGCGGGGCGCAGGTGCTTGCCGAGATGCAGGTACGCAACGGCATGCAAGAGGTGTGGCTGCTGGTGCCAGCGGGTTTGAGCGATCCGGCCAGCGGCGATTTTGTGCTGAACCTTGAGGTGCCGGGCTTTCGGGTTACCGATGACCCGCGCTTGCTTGGCGTCTCGCTTGACCAGCTGACGCTTTCCTCACGTCAACAAGGGATGGTGCCGCCGCCTTCAGGGATGGCGTTGCAACTCGGTCTCGTGGCGCTTTTGAGCCTGCTAGCCCTGCGGATCAGCGGGGTGGCAACGCGGATCGCGCTGGGTCTCAGTGGGTTGCTGTGTGTTGGGGCGGGCCTGTTGGTCGCGGGGGGCGGTAGCACGAGCATTGCGTTGCGCCTGCAGGCTGCCTTGGCGCTGCCCGTGTTGGTTGAGGTGCTTACGTACACCCTTGTGCTCGCATTGACCCTCCGCCTCCCCGATCTCCGCCAACACCGACCGATGCCCAATGCCCAGGCCCTGGTCCTGGTACGGCTCGCCGTGCTGCTCATCTTTGTCTTCCGGCTCACCGGGATGCTGCACCCGCAGTTTATCAACATTGACCACGGCCTCCGCGCAAATCAGTTGCTGCTGATTGCCGACGGGCAAGAAGCGGTCGTGCGCGAGCGGCTCGAGCAACAGTACGAATGGGGCACCCGTGAACCAGTGCCCTATAGCCTCGTCACCTACTATCTGCTCTTGCCGCTGACCGTCGTCTGGAGTAGCCCCTTTGAGCTGATCAAAGCCGTCAAAATCGTGACGGCCCTGCTCGAAGCCACCTTCCCGCTCTTGTTTCTTGCCCTGATGCGTCAGGGGCCACAGCCGCGCTGGGGGGCCGCGTGGGGCGGCCTGATCTACGCCGGCTTGCCGGTCGGCTACCTCTTTTTTCACGACGGCAGCTTCCCGACCACCATCGGCATCTGGCTCACCCTGATGGCCCTGGTTGCGCTGCAATGGGCGCTCGAACCGGCACCGCAGGGCCAGACGTGGCTTCGCTGGAGCAGCGCCATCCTGCTGCTCGGCATCGCGATCGCTGCCTACGTCACGCATCTTGCCTTTATACCCTTTCTCATCGTCGCCATTGCAGGCAGCCTCTTTTTCTTGGGCGAAAGCCGCACGCGGCGTCAAGGCCTGATCCTGCTTCCCGCCGTCGGCCTGGCCTTTCTGGTCGGCTGGGTCATCGTCTACCGCAGCTACACCCTGACCCTCATTCAGCGCACCATCCCGGCCTATCTTGGGCTCATCGCGAGCGAAGGGAGCGTCGGGCGGAGCAGTGACACCTTTTTTGGCACGCCGATCAACAGCTTTCCCGAGCATCTCGTGGCGCACTTTCGCCTCTGGCCCGTGATGCTCGCCGGGCTTGTGCTCATCGTGCTGGTCTGGAACTGGCGAAACCGCTTCATCACCCACCTGGGGCTCGGTTACGCCGCGCTGCTGATCGCCACCTCGGTTGCCGAGCAATGGTTCGGGCTCTGGAACAAACACATGGTCTTCATTGCCCCGCTGGTTGCGCTGCTGAGCGGCCCTGGGTGCGCGTGGCTCTGGCAACGGGGCCGAGCCGGCAAGCTTACCGTCAGCCTGTTGCTCATCTGGCTCTTTTGGCAAAGCCTGACGGCGTGGGGCAACCGCGTGCTCTGGTATTTGTTGCCGCCGGGGGCGTTGTGATGGATGCGTAACGCCGTTGATGCACGAACTCCACTGTGTGCCCCCAACCCGTTACGCCGCCGCCCAACGCTCCATCTCCTTCCGGTTATTTTGATCCGGGCGGCGTTGTTGTTTGACGAATTGCTGCAGCAAGCTCGGCCACGGTCATATGACCAAACAGGCGATCTTTTTCGGCAAGAGAATCGCCGACACCGCGTGTGAATTGGTTGATAAAGCGTGCGGTGTTCGCGATGCCGAGTTCCTGCACCAGCACGCGTACGGCAATCTCGTTTATTTCGGTTAAGGCCAGATAGGCGGTGGTACTCATACAAGTATCGCCTCTGCCTCAAGCATGATGCGAGTTTGGCTGCGCTCGTCAAGCGGACGCTGTAAACTACATGTGTCAAAATAGATACGCATCTGCCCTGACCCATTTCATAGGCTCAATCAACGACTGGCACCACTGGTCACGACATGGCAATTGTACCACATGGAAGAGAGGGAGTGACCTGATCGAGCGCATCGGAATTGCCAGCCAACGCCCAGCTTCAGCGGCGCCGCTGGCAGGCGTTGGGATCGCTGCTGGCCGTCGGCACACGCCGACCGCTCAAAGTCGCGCCAGCGGTGTCGCGCTACAGCGCCATGTTGTAGGGCTACGTCAAAGTGGTAGCCCATCGTGTATCCTTCTGAAGGAATGATCGAACGCTTCAGGAGGACACGATGGA
>NZ_LYXE01000104.1 GCF_002532075.1 Candidatus Chloroploca asiatica
CCCGCCAGGGCACCCGCCAGGGCACCCGCCAGGGCACCCGCCAGGGCACCCGCCAGGGCACCCGCCAGGGCACCCGCAAAGGGCACCCGCCAGGGCACCCGCAAGGGGTGCCCCTACACCGGATCCGCCCCCTGGCCTTGTAGGGGCACCCCTTGCGGGTGCCCCGTTGTATCCGATTTCGTATGATGCAATCGCCCTGAGGTAGACTATGGACATTCTTGACAAAATAGATCTTTTGTGCTAAAATAAAGAAACATCCCCCCCTCACATTGCCATCTTTAGCAAGCAGAGAGAGGAGCAAGGCTATGCCCCGTGTGGTTCATTTTGAGATCTGTGCCGATGATCCGGAACGTGCGAGCAAGTTTTATACGGATGTGTTTGGTTGGCAGATCAACAAATGGGACGGGCCCGTGGATTATTGGCTGACCGCGACTGGGTCGCGTGAGCAACCCGGCATTGATGGCGGCATCATGCGGCGCGAGTCGCCAACGATGCCTGGGGTGATCAACACCATTGATGTTGCGTCGGTTGATGCCATGGTGGAACAGATCGTAGCTCATGGCGGTAGCGTGGCGATGCCAAAGACATCCGTACCAGGGATGGGCTACATCGCGTATTGTCTTGACACCGAGGGCAATATGTTCAGCATAATGGAAGAAGATCTGTCTGCGGTGTAGATTTAATCTAAGACCTCACAGGTCTTCAAGACCTGTGAGGTCTTAGGCATGAGCATGTGACCCCTGCAAGCGCCGTGGTAAAATAAAGATAGACGGCAAGGTTTATATGCGCTGACGAGGAGCAACAGATGGCTGTTTTCGTGAAGGATGAACGTGGACAACCAGGGGTGACGACCACCGATGTTCCGCCACTCAACTCGGGCGACCGGCTCTCACAGGCAGCTTTCGAGCAGATCTATCGTGCCCACCCCGAACTCAAGAAGGCCGAGTTAGTTGAAGGAGTTGTCTACGTGGCTTCACCGGTGCATTTTAAACATCATGGACGTCCACACTATCTCTTCATCGCATGGCTGGGAGCATACGAATCCGCTACCCCCGGCGTCATTGGGGCCGACAATGCGACGGTGCGACTAGACTTCGAGAACGAAGTGCAGCCGGATGTCTTGCTGCGCCTACTCCCCGAGCGAGGTGGCCGCTCACGGGTGAGCCCGGATGACTACCTGGAAGGTGCGCCCGAGTTGATCATTGAGGTCGCCGCAAGCAGTGCGGCCTACGATCTGCACGACAAGCGGCGCGCCTATGCGCGCAACGGGGTCGCCGAATACCTGGTGCTCAGCGCCTACGAGCAAGAAGTCCATTGGTTTGCCCTGCGTGAGAGTGTCTACACGTCGGTAGCGCCCGATAGCGAGGGCCTGCTTCGCAGCGCTGTCTTTCCTGGGCTCTGGCTTGATCCGGCTGCGCTCTGGCGGGGCGACCTGGCCGCCATGCTCGCTGCCCTGCAGCGCGGCCTGGCGAGCCCCGAGCACGCCGCGTTTGTCGCACGCTTGCGTGACGGGGCGACGGAGTAAGGAGATCGCTCTGCGCTGATGAGATAGAGAGCGATGACCAGATCCTTGCGTTCACGCGATCCAGAGGAGATACAAGCCGACGCCAAGGATCACGCCCCCGCTCAGTTGCTCGATCCGGATGCTCCAGGAACCCAGGTCGCGAAGCTGGCGCAGTGCTCCAGCGAACGTTCCGGCGGCAACGACAGGCACGCCGCGCCCAAGGGCATAGATGAAGAGTAGCAAGGCACCATAGGTCAGTCCATCTGGACGAACCATGACCGTGGTCAGAATGGCTGCGAGCACCGGGGTGGCGCACTGCGAGGCGACGAGCCCGAAGGCCAGGCCTAGGGCGAGGGCACCGGGGAGGCCACGCCAGGTGATCCGGGAAGGCAAGGTGCCGAACCAGTTCGGCATAGGCAGGTTGATCACCCCGAGCAACTGCAAGCCGATCAAGAAACAGATCCCGGCGAGCAGGTAGTACCAGCCGCGCCAGCCGCCCATCAGCCCACCCACCAGCGCCGCAACCACGCCGAGAAGCATGAAGGTGACGGCCATGCCAACCGCGAAGCTCAACGCAAGGACAAAGGCGCGCCTGCGCGACACGGAGGCCCCACCACCCACGTATGCCATCACCAGCGGTATCGAAGCCAGGTTGCACGGCCCGATACTCGTGACAATGCCGCCCAGAAAGATCAGCACGTAAGTAAAAAGCGAACCATCAAGGGCTAGATGTTCCAGACTCATCTCAGTTTGCCGCCGCGAGGCTCGCCAGGCGTTGCTCAAGCACCTCCGGGCGCATCGTCCCGATTTCTACCTGTCGCTCACCGTGACGGTCAATGAAGACCATGGTCGGGATGACCCGAATACCCTGGGTGCGCAGCAGATCCTGGTTCTGCTGGTCGTAGACATTCACGCTGACCAGCGCGACCTGGGGTTGAAAGGCCGGCCAGACTTCGCCAATCGTTCGGGTCATTGTCACGCACGACTCGCAGCTATTCGAGTGGAAGAAGAGCAGCATTGGTTGCTCTTCCGCCTGTGCCTGGGCGAATTGCGCTTCTGCCGGGGCGACGGGGTCGGTGGCGACGACGCTAGCCGGTGGCTCCAGGCGCCCTTTGATTATGAAAAGCACTGCAACGACAAGGAAGAGGCCCACAAACCAGCGCATGCGCGTGCGATGGGGGGCGGTGGATGGCGATGAGTGTGGGGTACGAGGCATACTAGTTTCCTCTCTTGGGTATCGGTCTCGGTCAGGGCGAGGGGCTGCGCCGTACTTTCCGTGCGCTGCCCCTGCACGCCCTTGAACCCGTGTTTGCACTCAGATCACCAGGTTAAAGAGATAGCCGACCAGGATAATCCCGGTCGCCACGATCGCCACGAAGGTCGCGATCAGGCGTGGCTTGAGCACGCGCCGCAGGATGATCAGCTCGGGCAAGCTCAAGGCGACCACTGACATCATAAAGGCGAGCATGGTGCCCATCGCCGCCCCCTTGGCCATCAGCGCATCAACCACTGGGATGACCCCGGCCACGTTCGAATAGAGCGGCACGCCCAGGATGACCCCTGCGGGTACTGACCACCAGGCCTCTTTCCCCATGATCCCGGCCAAGGCATCTTCGGGCACGAACCCGTGAATACCTGCCCCTATCGCGATCCCAATCACGACATAGGGCCAGACCTTGCCGACAATCTCGCGCACTTGCTCCCAGGCTTCGTCGAAGCGACGTGTCCAAGTGTACTTCTCCTCGGCGACTGCCCCGTCACCGCCACGAATCTCCCAGACGAAATCCTCGACATGGCGCTCCATGTTCATCCGGCCGATGATAAGGCCGGCAATGATCGCGATTGTCATCCCAGCGACGAGGTAGAGCCCGGCAAGTTGCCAGCCAAAGAGACCAAGGAGGAGCGCTAGGGCGACGCCATCAACCATTGGTGCGGCGATCAGGAACGAAAAGGTAACGCCCAACGGCACGCCAGCTTTGACAAAGCCGATGAAGAGCGGCACCGCCGAACACGAACAGAACGGCGTCAGCACGCCAAGCCCGGCCCCAATTACGTTGCCGACGCCCTCACGCTTGCCGCCCAGGGTCTGGCGCACGCGCTCTGGGCTAAAGAAGGTGCGCAGGGTGCTGATCGCGAAGATCATACCGGTCAGCAGTAGCAGAATCTTCGGCACATCGTACAGGAAAAAAGCGACCGCATCGCCTAGCCGCGAGCCAGGCGCAAGCCCCAAGAGCGCGAAGGTCAGCCAGTCAGCCAGCGGCTTGACGCTGTTATAGGCGATCAGCCAGAGCACCGTGACGCCACTGACGATCAGCCAGGCGCGGGTGTCAGCGCTGCGCTGCGCTTTGGCGGGTGAAGGCAATGATTGAGCCATTGCGGATAACTCCTAATATGCGGATTTTTGAATATATTTGACACAAAACAGGGTTTTGACCAGAGTACCCCGGCGGGGATACGGGGGCATGGCCCCCGCAAATACTCGTCACTTTGCCAACCAACCGGCGATCTCGTCCTCATTAGGGATGCGGCCCGAGGCGACGAGCACGTCATTAACCACCAGGCCAGGGGTTTTCAGAATGTTCCAGCGCATCATCTCGCCGTAGTCGGTCACCTTCTCGACTTCACCTTCCAAACCATGGTCAGCGAGCACTTTTTGGACACGCTGCTCGAGCCGTTTGCAGTTGGCGCAGCCAGAGCCGAGCACTTTGACGTTCAACATGGGATCTCCTCTGTAGACAATAAGTGTAGTGGATAGGTGGGTCGCTCAAGCGCCGGGCTACAACGTGGGCAGGGGCAGTCAACGGCTAGGCTTGTTTCGGGTGCTTCGTCACCCCCAACGATGGCTCGTGCCGTGTCGAGCATGGTCAGCACCTCAGGCTGCGTGATGCGGTAGTAGCTATTCAAGCCGTCGCGCCGGTCACTGATCAGCCCCGCTTTGCGCAGCACGGCAAGTTGCTGCGAGACGTAGGCCTGTCGCTGGCCCAACTGGGTCTCGAGGTGACAGACACACTGTTCGTCGTTGCGTAGCAGATCGAGGATCTGCAGCCTGACGGGATGCATCAATGCTTTGAAGATGTGCGCGTGGCGCTCGGCGGTTGTGCTGTTCATATGGGTAGTATATGCCTTTTTTTGCATATACTCAGTATTGTTACCTTCACCTTTGGTCGTGGTGCGGCAACCGAATCGCTAACCCAGGAGCAAAGCCGTATTCGGCGTAGCCTTTGGCAACATACATTGGCGTCTCGATCCAGGTGAAGCCCAAGGCCGATCAAGGCACCATAGATCAGCCTGTCACGCATATTGTCAAACTAGTACGTCTTCCGATATTCCTGGGAGCGAAGGCGTCCCGCCCTCGAACGCACCCCAGATTTGCAAAACACGAGAAAACATTCGTTTATCAGCAGTGTGTCAGCTGTATTTTCTGGTGTTTTGTTGGTCGTGCGCATGGCCGCAAGGGTATGTTACCGATGCCTCACACTGGGTCACGTTGAGCGTGTCGATGCATCAGTGTAATCTTCTTGTATGCTTTTGGAAACATCACCGGTGTATAATGCTTACAAACGTGTCCTGGGATGGTGTTGAGTACGAAAAGTCTACCCTATGAACCTCGCATCCTTACGCATGCGCATTTTGCTGGCGACTTTCCTGCTGTTTGGGCTGTTGCTGGGTGCATTGCTGTGGCTGGTCGGTTCAATTATTGGACAGGGTTTTGCTGAAGTCGAAGAACGTACGGTCGCGATCCGCGTTGAGCAGGTTGTTAATGCACTTACGAACAATCTTGCTAATCTGACCCGTGTTACCCGTGACTATGCCGCCTGGGACGACTCGTTTGCGTTTGTTCGTGAACCTGATCAAGCTTTTATCGAAAATAATTTTGCAGATTCTACATTTCTAAATAACAATATCACATATGTTGCTTTTGTTAATATTGATGGTGAGATTGTTTATGAAAAAGTTTTTGATTTAGAGTTGGGCGAACAGGTTGAGCCACCTGCTGTGCTACGTCGGTTTGATGGCCGCAATGCACAGTTTTTGCAGCCTGACGAGCCTGCCGATGGGCTAGCTGGCCTACTCGTGCTTGAGGATCGTCTCTGGTTGCTCGCGGCTGAACCGATCCTCACCAGTCTCGGTGAGGGGCCGCCCGCTGGGACGTTGCTGATGGCGCGGGATCTCAATCGCCTTGAGCTTGCGCGCCTGGCTGAGTTGACGCGCCTGCCCTTTACGCTGACCCGCTTTGATGATCCTGCGATCCACCATGAGTTTGCCCCGTTAACGGCTGAACTTGCAGCCGGCGAGCCAATCGCGATCTATCCACGCGATGATCAAACAATTATTGGGGCCACCAAGCTTGATGATCTCTATGGTGGGTCTGGTGTGTTGCTGACGGTCGAGTTGCCGCGCGAAGTGTATCAACTTGGGCAGCAGACTTCGCGCCAGTATATGCTGACGTTGGTTGGGATCGGGTTGCTCTTTGGGTTGCTGATTTTTATCTCGCTCGAGCACACGGTCTTGCGGCGCCTGATTACGTTGCGGGATCAGGTGGGGGCGATTGAGTCCAATCAGCCCGAGGCGCGGGTTGCGGTGAAGGGACGTGATGAAATCGCCCAGCTTGCTACCTCTATCAATGCCATGCTTGAACGTTTGATGCAGGCCCAACAGCGCATCATCGAGAGTTCCCAGCGCTATCGCCAATTGACCGAGTTGTCGCCTGATGCTATTATTGTCCACGATGGTCAGACGGTGCGCTATGCCAATTCAGCCGCCAGTCAACTCTTGGGCCACCTTCCCCCCCAACCACTCGTTGGGCAGCCGGTTGATGCGACACTTGGCGCGCTTGTGCCTCAGCCTGATGGTACACCTGTTTTGCGTGATCGCATGCTGGTGCGCCCTGATGGTTCGGTGATCGAGACCGAGGTGGTCGTCTTGCCGTTTCGTGAAGGTGAGACGGTTGCGACCCAGGCGATTGTCCGCAATATTACTCAGCGTAAACAGATCGAAAAGGCTCTCCGCGAGGCCAAAGATGCCTCTGATGCCGCGAATCGCGCCAAGAGCCAGTTTCTCGCGACGATGAGCCACGAGTTGCGTACACCGCTCACTGCGATTATTGGCTATGCCGAACTCTTGACCCTCTCGCTTGAAGATGCGGCTACTGCAGAAGTGATGCGTGATCTGGGCCGGATTAAGAGTGCCGGCCAACAGTTGCTCGCTCTTATCAATGATGTGCTGGATCTCTCGAAGATCGAGGCGGGCCGGATGCACGTCGAGCTGAAACCGTTGAATCTGCCTGAAATGCTCGAGGGGATCCTTGCGATGCTACGCCCTCTTGCTGAACCGAACCAGAATGCTATCGGCATGGTGCTGCATCCACGGGCGGGTGTGATGATGACCGATGAAATGCGCCTGCGTCAGGTTTTGCTCAATCTCCTCAGCAATGCGTGCAAGTTTACCCATCAAGGCACGGTTACCCTTGAAGTTACGGTGTTGCCCGGTGACGCTGGCTCATCCTCTGAGCAGATCGCTTTCGCGGTGCACGATACCGGCATTGGCATGAGTCCCACTCAGATACCCATGCTTTTCAAAGATTTTATGCAAGCCGACGCGTCAACGACACGCAAATATGGTGGCACGGGGCTTGGTTTGGCGTTGAGTCAGCGCCTCGCGTATCTGCTTGGCGGCGAGATTACGGTGACGAGTCAGCCCGGTGTCGGCTCGACCTTTACCCTGATCTTGCCGCGGGTGCTTGCCCCCGAGGTGGCTGAAACGTTGCGAACACGCGTCTTGCCCGCAGTTCCGGCAGTGGCGCTCACTTCGTCGTTCCCTGACCCCGTGGCGGGCACCGAAACACAGATGCTGCTCTGCGTCAGCGAGGATGCAACGCTGGCCGAGCATATCCCACGCCTCCTTGCCCATGTGGGTCTTCACGTGGAAATGGCAGGCTCGTCGGCTGAGGGCGAAGAACTTGCTGCCGTTCTGTTGCCTGATCTCATCCTGCTTGATATGCGCCTCGCTATCTTTGAGCGGGCGGCGCTCCTTCACCACCTCCAACAGGATCCGTCCACCAGTTCTCTTCCAGTTGCGATGCTCTTTCCTGATTCGGCTCATGCCGATACCCAGTTTGATGCGCCTGCTCAGGTGCGCGAGGCACACGCACTAGCACAGGGCTCGGCTGAGCCGGGCGTGGTGCTTCCTTCCTTGGTGACCCGCGACACAACCGATCTTGTCAAGTTTTTGCGTCAGATCCTTGCCCCGACTGGTTGGATCGTTGAACTGCCTATGTTTGGTCAAGCTCAGACAGACGAGCCAGTCGAAACTCATGGAGTGTAGTGATGGCCTGCATCCTTCTTGTTGAAGATAATGAACTCATTCGCGAAATGGTTGTGCTTTATCTCACACGTTCAGGCTTTGAGCTCACCACGGCAGTAGATGGCATTGATGCATTGCGCATGGTGCAGCAGGTACAGCCTGATCTAATCCTCCTCGATATGGGCCTACCCAAATTGAATGGCTGGCAGACCATGCAGCGCCTGCGGCTTCGCTCCGAGACGGCCCACATTCCGGTGATCGCGCTGACAGCTTATTCGATGGCGGAAGATCGCCAGCGTGCGCTTGATGCGGGCTGTGCCGCCTTTATTCCCAAGCCGATTGAGTTTCCTCTGTTAGTGGAGACGATTCACGCTTTGCTTCAGCGGGCATAATTGGTTCGTATGCTTGGGCCAAGCCCCTCGGCGCGTGCGTAGAAGGCCAGTGCAGCTGGCTTTTTACCCACGCGCTAAGGGGATTTCACGCACCATCGCGACTTCGTCGCAGCGATCTTGCTTGAAGCAGGTGTTGCAGTCTTGCCAGATTTTGTGCGGTAGGCGTAACTTCGGCACTTCGCGAAAGCCAAGACGACTGAAAAAGCCCACTTGCAAGGTGAGTGCAAAGATCGTCGGGATGCCCAGTTCACGGGCTTCGTCAAAGAGTGGCTCGACCAGATAACGGCCTAGTCCGCGCCCTTGAAAGTCGGGATGCACGGTCAGGCTCACCACTTCTGCCAGGTCGGCCCAGGTAATATTGAGTGCCGCCGAGCCGACCACTTCGCCGTCGGCTTCGGCGACGTTGAAGGAACGTACCCGATTGTAGAGTTGATCGAGCGTTTTAGGTAACATATCGCCGCGCAAGGCGTAGTAGTTGATCATCTCGTATAACCGCGGTATATCACTAACCCGCGCGCGCCGAATGATGACGGCTGCGTCGGGGCTGACGTTCAGGCGAGGCAAGGTGACCGGTGGCTGATACAACGGACTGGTCATGGGTGGGCTTGCTCCTTACTCATCAAGCAGATCACGCCAGCGGGCACACTGTTCAAGGACGCGATCCGGTGCCGTGCCGCCCAGGCTATCTTTGCGCGCAACACTCTGGGCCATATCAAAGAGACTGTAGACGGTATGGTCAAGTTCCGGCTGAACCGCCTGATATTCAACCAGGGGCAATTCGCGCATCGGCAGGTGCAACTCAAGCGCCCGCCGTACCAGACGCCCTACTTTGCCGTGCGCCTCGCGGAAGGGCACACCGCGACGCACTAGGTCATCCGCTAGGTCAGTGGCGAGCATCGCATCATCGAGCGCTGCCCGCATCCGCTCGTGCCGGGCCTCCATCGTCGCTACGACCGCCGCCGCGACCTCAAGGCTCAGATCAAGTGTGTCCAGGCTGTCAAAGAAGGGCTCTTTGTCCTCTTGCATGTCTTTGTTGTAGGTCATCGGCAGCCCTTTGAGCACGGTGAGCAGGGTGACAAGATTGCCGACGAGCCGCCCGCTTTTGCCCCGTAGCAGTTCCATGCTATCCGGGTTCTTCTTTTGCGGCATCAGACTTGACCCGGTGCTGTAGGCGTCGGCCAGTTCGACAAAGCCGAACTCGGCGCTGCTGTAGAGCACCAGATCTTCGGCGAGACGGCTGAGGTGGACGCCGGTCAGCGCAAAGGTGAAGAGCAGTTCGGCTACGTAATCACGATCCGAGACCGCATCAAGCGAGTTGCCAGCCACTGCGTCAAACTCATCAAGCGCCTCGGTCAGCCGTTCGCGTTCAATGCCCAGGCTGTTCCCCGCCAGTGCGCCCGCACCGAGCGGGAGCGTGCGGGCGCGCGCTGTTGCTTCATGGACGCGCTGACGGTCGCGCTCGAACATCTCGACATACGCGAGGCACCAGTGCCCGAAGGTGATCGGTTGCGCCCGTTGCAGGTGCGTATAGCCCGGCATCAGCGTCGAGGCATGGGCTTCGGCCTGGGTCAGCAGGGCGAGTTGTAGCCCGAGCAGGCGCTGATCGATCTGCCGCCCTGCGCTGATCGCAAAGAGGCGCATATCGGTGGCTACCTGATCATTGCGCGAACGCCCAGTGTGCAGCTTGAGCGCGACAACACCCACCAGTTCGTGGAGCCGACGCTCGACGGCGGTGTGAATATCTTCGTCGCCTTCGATCGCTTCAAAGCTGCCATCGGCAAATTCACGGCGTACCAGTTCCAAGCCTTGACAAAGCGCTTCGTACTCTTCGCGATTGATCAGGCCTGCTTCGAGCAGCGCTCCAGCCCATGCGATGCTCCCGTCAATGTCGACCTCGGCCAGGCGGCGGTCAAAGCGAAACGAATCATTGAAGCGACGCATTGTCGCTGCCGTCGGTTCGGCAAAGCGCCCCCCCCAGAGTTTGTGTTCCATGCGTATGTCCTTAGATCTGCTCGATCTTCTGATATCTTTGAATGCTCATATTTTGTGCGACCAACAAGCGCCAGTAGGCGGCCATGAGTTCGCCTGCGCTGGGCACAAGCTCACTGAACTGCTGCGCCGTCAGCAGGGCCTTGACAAGGTGTGCGTAACCCTCGGGTCGCACCGGAAACGCCATGCTCTGTTCGAGGGCCGGGTACCCTTCGCCCGTTACCCAGCGTCGGTTGATTAGACAAAGTGCTTGACATAACTCCTCGGTCATGCACCTGGCTCCCAGCGTTGCATCGAGTTCATCGTTGCGTGCCGCCGCCGCGCGGAGTCGCCCATACGCTTGAAAGACCAGGGCGGGCAAATGTGTTGCGACGCCGATCAAAAAGGCTTCGTGGTCAAGACGCATCCCCAGGGTGCGCCATTGGGCCACAAGGTCGGCGTCGCCCACGAGTGGTTGCAGTTGATCGAGCCGCCCCATCATCGTCGCCCACTGCAAACCGGGGCCACCCAGTTCGGCTTCAAGGTGACGACGCTCGGTTACGAGCATCGCCACCGTCACCTCTTGAAAAAGCAGATGGCGTTCACGGAACACCAGGCTATTCTCAACCACAAACCAGAGTTTCAACCCTGACCAGGGATCGTCTTCGCCTGGGATCGCAAGGCTTCCACCGAGCACAATTTGATCACCGTAGGTTGTATGCATCCGGCGGAGTAGCTCGCGCGCCAGATCAAGGCGGGTCATGTACGATACTCGGCGTTAATGGCAACATATTCCGGACTGAAATCGCATGTCCAGACCGTTGCCTCACCCTCACCGAGGCCAAGGTCGGCCTCAATGCTCACTTCGGGCACATTGAGCAGGTCGCTGGCGGCTTTTTCGTCAAAGGGCAGCGGCAGGCCCCGTTCGAGCACCCGCATGCCACCAAAGTGCAACACAACGCGTTCGGGATCAAGGTGTGCCCCGCTATACCCCATCGCACAGAGTACCCGTCCCCAGTTGGGATCAGCCCCATAGAGCGCCGTTTTGACTAGTGGTGATTTGGCGATCGTCATCGCCGCGAGGCGTGCATCGGCGACACTGACTGCACCGCGGACGGTGATCGTCACAAAGCGAGTTGCGCCCTCGCCATCGCGTACCACGGCCTGCGCCAGGTACTGGCAGAGCGCCGTCAACGCGGCCACGAAACTCGCCCCATCGGAGCTTGCGAGGTCGGTAATTGGTGCATTGCCGACCGCGCCATTCGCGAGCACCAGCAGCGTATCGTTGGTACTCGTATCGCCATCAATGCTAATGCTATTGAAACTGACCTCGACCGCCTGGCGCAGCGCGGCATCAAGCGCCTCACGACTGATAGCGGCATCGGTTGTTACCACACTCAGCATGGTTGCCATATTCGGATGGATCATGCCGGCCCCCTTCGCCATCCCGCCCAGGGTAATTGTATACCCCGAAGGAAGCTCCACGCGTAGGGCGGCATGTTTCGGGCGCGTATCGGTCGTCATGATCGACCGTGCCGCCGCCGGCCCTTTGGCCGCATCAAGCTTCTGTGCAGCGGCTTGAATCCCGGTGACAACCTTGGCGATCGGCATTGGCACGCCGATGGTACCGGTTGACATCACAAACGCCGTATCAACCGGCAAACCCAGGGCTTCTTCGGTCGTACGCGCCATGGTCAATGTTGCTACCTCGCCCTCGCTGCCGGTGCAGGCATTGGCATTGCCCGCATTGACGACGAGCGCACGCAACCCAGTGGGGTTGCGCGTCATCAGTTCCATGTCATAGCGTACCGGGGCTGCCTTGACCAGATTGGTGGTAAAGACAGCGGCGGCTGTACATGCGCGTTCGCTCACCAGCAAGGCAAGATCATCACGGTTGCGATATTTGATGCCACAGTCGTGGGTTGCGGCCCGCCAGCCCAATGGCGACGTGGGGTGACCATCTTCGATCCATGTATCCATGACCGTCCGTTATTCCTCTACTCGGTTGGTACCGGTGATGCCGGATGCCCACCAGGTGCTTGCAAATCCGTATCTTCCCAGCGCACCGACTCGGTTGCGCCGATATCGTGCAGATGGGCAATATCATTATAGCTATTCAAGCGCCAGAGCAGCCGCCCCCGCCGATGAACCTGTTCCCAGTGGGTCAGGCTCGTATTGCGGGTGTGAAAATCGGTTGGTGGCAAGACATTCGAGGGCATCTGGAAGAAATGCATAAACGCCCCGTCAATCACGCCCCCATGACAGACAAGCACAATCGATTTGCCTGCGTGTTCACGGGTAATTCTGGTCAAGGCCTCGGCAACCCGTAGCATAAAGCCGCCCCAACTCTCGCCGCCGGGGGCAATTGGGCGCAGCGGATACTGCTCAAAGTCAGGCGGGCCAAAGATCGCCCACGCTTCCTGGTTGGTCATACCATCAACTTCGCCGAGGCGCAATTCCTGCACCTCATCATCCAGGATGATCGGCAACCCCAGTGCTGGCTGGATGATTTCGGCGGTCTGGCGTGCCCGTGGCAGCGTGCTGGCGATCAACACATCGGCCTTGAGTTCGCCGTGGGCCAGGCGATCACGCAGCCGCTCGGCCTGTTTGACCCCCCGTGGGGTCAATCCTTTGTCACCCTGCATTCCGGCCAGAATTGGTTGCACATTCGCCCACGCTTCGCCGTGGCGAATCAGATAGAGATTGGTCATACGCCACTTTCTTTTGCGTGTTGCGTGGTGACGGCGCAACCGCCACCACGCAACACCCAAACATCCACCCTATTTCATCAAGGCTTGCACCTTCATCGAGAGACCATAGAGCTTGATGAAGGCTTCGGCATCCTTCTGATTGTAGACCATATCAGGGCCGAAGGTCGCCAGGTCTTCGTTGTAGAGCGAGAAGGCTGAGCGCCGCCCGACGACGATCAGATTGCCCTTATAGAGCTTCATCCGCACGTCGCCCGTCATCGTGCGCTGCGTTGTCTGGACAAACGCATCGTATGCTTCACGCACCGGGGTAAACCAGCGGCCATTGTAGACCAGATCGGCATAGTCGAGCGCAATGCGATCCTTGGCGCGCAGCGTCTCTTTGTCGAGCACAATGCTCTCGAGTTCGCGATGGGCCGTATAGAGGATGGTACCACCGGGAGTCTCGTAGACGCCGTGGCTCTTCATGCCGACGAGCCGGTTTTCCACCAGATCAACCCGCCCGATCGCATGCTTGCCACCGACAACATTGAGGTAATCAACCAGTTCCACCAGGCCCATCTGGCAGCCATTGGCCGCGACGGGCACACCTTGCACAAAGCTGATCGTCAATTCTTCGGGCTCATCGGGGGCCGCCTGTGGGCTAACGCTCATCTGGAACATATCCTCTTCGGGCTCATTCCACGGATCTTCCAGCACGCCGCCTTCGTGGCTCAGGTGCCAGAGGTTGCGGTCGCGGCTGTAGATCTTCTCGGCGGTGGCGGTCACGGGGACATTATACTCAGCCGCGTAATCGAGTGCATCCTGGCGGCTGCGAATCGTCCATTCGCGCCAGGGGGCGATAATCTTCAAATGGGGATTCAGCGCAAAATAGGTCAACTCAAAGCGCACCTGGTCGTTGCCCTTGCCGGTGGCCCCGTGGGCGACGGCATCGGCTCCCTCAAGCGCGGCGACTTCGACCTGATGCTTGGCGATAATCGGGCGCGCAAACGACGTGCCGAGCAGGTACTTGCGCTCGTAGATGGCCCCAACCTGCATCGTCGGCAGAATATAGTCGCGGATAAACTCCTCACGCAAGTTGCGCACAATCAACTTGCTCGCCCCACTCGCGAGCGCCTTCTCCTCCAGGCCCTCTAGTTCATCGGCCTGGCCCAGGTCGGCGCAAAAGCAGATGACCTCACACCCATAATTCTCGCGGAGCCAGGGGACAATCACCGACGTATCGAGCCCGCCCGAATAGGCCAGAACCACCTTTTTGACTTCACCCTTTGTCATGGTACGCTCCATTTGTTGCTTCTGTCTCCAGGACATTAAAAGAGCCAGCCCTGCGCTCTAGCAAAGCTGGCCTGATCCCCAATGGTCAACAAGCACAATTAGCCAGGGCAGAAAGCCGACTGGAAGTTGGTACGACGGTCTCGACGCAGGCGCATACCGCTCACTGGTGAGCTGTGGATGCGCAGAAACTGGTGCGAGAAGATCGATGCCATGGTGTGCTTTTGCCTCGTAAACGATGTCGCCGTGCGCAGAGTATACCACACGCCCTGGGAGGCGTCAACGTAAGGCCGAAGCATCGCAGGGCTGATGCATCTTCCGTGTATGCACCCGCCAGGGCACCCGCAAGGGGTGCCCGTACACCGGACCCGGCCCCCGCCGGGTTGCGCCGGGGCCGCGCACACCACCACGACGGCCCGGCCGGCCTGTAGGGGCACCCCTTGCGGGTGCCCTGATAGGGCGTCTTGTTATATCCGGTTTCGTATGATGCAATCGCCCTGGAAGCACGCGCCAGTCCCGGCTGTGGTGGAGCTCAAGCGTGGGTGGCGTGTGCTTCGGCCCTAATGGTATAATACGGCGCTGTATTCGTGTACGTGGTGGGAGTCGTGTGTGCCGAAGGTTGTCTCAGCTCTAAAGCTCCATCTGCTTGTGCTGGGTTGTTATCTTGTTCTGAGCCTCTTTGTGCTCTGGCCGATGCCGTTACATGCGCTGACCCATGTCATTGCAACTGGTCCTGGTCAGGTGGATGCCTACCTGGGGATCTGGAATGTCTGGTGGACGGCGGAGGCGTTGACGACGGGGCAGAATCCGTATGTGACGCCGCTGCTCTTTCATCCCCAGGGCCTCGACATCTTTTGGCAGACGCTCAGTTTGCCCCAGGGTCTGCTGGCGTTGCCGGTGACGCTCACGGCTGGCCCGTTGCCGGCCTATAATCTGTTGATCCTGCTCAGTTTTGTGCTGGGGGGCTATTTTAGTTTTCTCTTGATCCGCACGGCGCTGCGCCTGATCTTTCCTGACCCTGCACACCTGCATCTGATTGCGTATGCGGCGCTCGTTGGAGGCGCGGTCTATACCTTTGCGCCGTTTCATATGCAAAAGGTGCTTGATGCGCAACTCGAGGTGGCTTCGATCCAGTGGGTGCCCCTCTGGGCGCTGGCGACGTTGAAGCTTTTGATCAGACCTACCTGGTTCTGGGCGCTGCTCAGTGGGTTGCTGTTGCTCTGGGTTGGCCTGGGTACCTGGTACTATGGCCTCTTTGCCCTGATTTCAGCCGGTGTCTTGGCTGGTCTCTGGGCGTTGCAACCGCGTGAGCCAGGGTCGCCTTCAACGGCTGAGCTGCGCTTGCCTATCAAGGGATGGTTCCTTGATCTGCGTCTGCTCGCCTGGGGTCTGGTGCCGATTCTGCTCTGGTTTCTGTTGATGACGCCCCGCTTGCTCCATTTGATCCGGGAGGGCGATGAGTTGCTCGGTGATACGCGCACCGAGCAACACGCGCTGGCCGATCTGATCTCGTTCTGGCTCGCTAATCCCAATCATCCGCTCTGGGGCGAGGCGGTGACGGTGTTTTACACCAGCCTCCATCCCGGCGAGATCCTCTGGAATGTCGCCTTCGGGTTGGTCGGGATAGCGCTGGCGTTGGTTGGGGTCGCAACGACCTGGCGGACGCAGTGGCGCTGGTTGGTGCTCGGGGTGCTGGCGTCGGCGATGGCGCTCGGCCCCGAGATCATGCTCTTTGGGTGGCATACGGGGATTCCTGGCCCCTATGCTTTGATCCACGATTTGCCGGGGGTGCGTTCGAGCCATCGCCCCAATCATTTTGTTGTGATCGCGATCTTGACGACGGCACTCTTTGCGGCTGCGGGTACTTATCACCTTTTGCGGCGTGCGCGTCGGCGTGGGGCACAGTGGCTCACGGCTGGTCTGTTGGTTGCCGTGCTGCTCATTGATGGCTGGGCAGGGTCGCTGCCGCTCTTTCAACGCCCGATGCCCCAGGCCTATCTGACGATGCCGCCGCCTGATGGCACGGGCGGGTTGCTGCCCATTCCGGTGCATCTCAATGTCTCGAATAGCGAACATCTCTGGTCTCAGACCGCGCATCGCTGGCCGATTGTGGGCGGCTTTATCGGGCGCGAGCCGCCCTATCCGCTTGGGCGTTATGCGCCTGGCGTGCGCGAACTGCGTTTTGGTCAGGTGTACCGTGACGATATCCTGACCCCAGGTTGGCCCGAACTGGCCCGTGAAACGCTTGCCGCCTATACAATCCATTCGGTCGTCTTTCACCACGCTTCGATGGGCACAACCCTGACCTTTATGCGTGACCTGGTTGACGAAATGGGGCTAGAGCCAGGTGTGCAGGATGCGGAAGTGACCTTCTATCCGGTGCCCGAGCCGCCGGTGAAACGTCCCCTGGCCTACCTGGGCAGCGGTTGGGGTGATCTGGAAGAAGACCGGGGAACCCGCTGGCGCTGGATGGAACCCACTGCGCAACTCTTTCTACTCAACCCCGAGGCGACCGCGCGCCCCGTACGGCTTTCGCTTGACCTCGAAGCCTTTGCCCAGGTGCGCCCGCTGACGCTCCAGGTGGGTGACGCTCCTCCGTTTACCATCGACGTCGCCCGTGAACGGAGCGTGCGGCACCTGCGGCTTATCCTGCCGCCTGGTGAGACTGTGGTATACTTAAACGCCCCGGCGGACAGTTCGCCTGACCAATCCGGGCGACAATTGAGCATTGCGGTGATGGGCATTGCGATTGAATGAGGAACGGATGGCTCAAGCGGTGAAAAAACCAGGACGTGCGGTGCGCTTGCCTGCGTGGCGAACAGTTGCCTACGAGATTGCCCTGAACGGCTGGCGCATTCTGCGTGAGACCGTCAATGATTTTAGCCTCTGGCGCTTGATCGAGTATCCGTGGGCCACCCGGGCCCTCGAAGTGCAGCCTGGTGATCTTGTGCTTGACCTTGGCTCGGGCACGTCGTCGTATCCCCACATGCTCGCGAAAGAGGGCGTTGATGTGATCGTGCTCGAACTTGATGCCGATCGGGTGCGTTGGCAACTGGCCAAGCGACGCGCCACGGCACGTCGAGGCGATGGGCGCTTCTTTCCTCTTGTGGCGAGTGCGACGGCGATGCCGATCCGCGACGAAAGTGTCCAGCGCATTGCGGCGGTCTCGTCGCTCGAGCATATTCCCGATGATGAGGCCGTTGGCCGTGAACTGGCGCGCGTGCTCGCCCCTGGTGGCCTGGCGGCGCTGACCTTGCCCTATACCAGCAAGGGTCGCACCGATTTCTTCAAGGGGATCAGGAAATTTCTTCCCGCTGGCCCGAATGCATTTGTGCAGGAGGGGAAAGCCGGCTCGTTTTTTCGCTTTTATACCGAGGCCGATCTGCATCGGGTCTATGTTGCGCCTGGCGCACTGAAGATCAGTCCGCTCGAGGGTTTCGGGCGCTCGATCCTCAATGGCCGCTATCACGAGACGCGCCTGACGCGCTATTGGCGGCGTTTTGTGCTCAAAGATCTGTTGCTGGCCTTGATTGTGCATCCCCTCGAAGAACGCTTTGATCGCAGCGATCCGCTCTATGTGATGTTTACATTACGTAAGTAATCACGGGGCTATCTTCGCCCATGCCTTCTGATCAGCTTTCGATTGTTACACAAGCCACGCAGCGCGACATAACCTCGGGTTTGTCTCGCCTTGGCCGTAGCTTGCCACTTGTACTGGTACTGCTCGCGGCACTTGCGGTCTTGTTGCTCGGGTTGCGTCCGCCGACCTTTGCGCCGGTTGCCAGCGGCCACCTTGACCTCGGGCCGACGTTTCTTGATGGCGTCTATGGCCCAGAAGTACACCCGGATGGCTACACGTATCGTTGGACGACCGGGGCACCGCTGTTGCAGATGCGGGGCGCTTTTTATGCCGCCCCGGCCTACATGGCCGCGATCCGCCTGCGTGCCGAGCATCCCGAAGCACCGCAGCCCTTTACCATGCTCGTCGGTGGTCGTCCGGTCGCCGAGGCCACCCCCGAGGTCCAGTTTCGCACGTATCGGATGTTGCTCGGGCCGGGTAGCGGCGAGGGGGCCGAACTCTGGTTAGCCTTGCAGACGCCGACGTTTGTGGCGTCTGGTGAAAATCCGCGTCCGCTCGGGGTTGTGCTCACCGATCTGCGCCTGGTGCCAGTGGCCCAGCTTGATCTGCGTGGAGCGAGCGCGACCGCCCTGGGCCTGCTGCTGCTCTGGGGGGCGTTGCGGCTCGCGGGGGTACCAGCGCCAACGACGCTGGCGCTGATCACGCTGGCCGCCAGCGCCAGCGTCGCCCTCGTCGCCTTGCCCCGACCGCCGGTGGTGCCATTGCTTGGCCTCGGCACCATTGGCTTGATCAGTGTTTTCGTTGCAGCGGTGCTTGCACAGTCCTCCACGCTTGCAGCGAGAGAGTTTTTGTCGGATCGTGCCCTGATGCCTGTTTCCCCTCACCCCCCTGCCCCCCTCGTCCACACGTTGCTCCTGAGCTTCTTCACGCTCATCGTCGTCTTGAGCGGGCGCATCTGGCCGCCGTGGCTCTCGGATGATGCCTTCATCTCGTTTCGTTATGCGCAGAATCTCGTGCAGGGGCATGGCCTGGTCTATAACCCTGGCGAACGGGTCGAAGGGTACACCAATTTTCTCTGGACAATGCTGGCAGCGCTTGGCTTGCGCCTCGGCGGGGATCTGGTGATCTGGAGCCACCTGGCTGGCGTGGTGCTTGGTGTGGTGCTGGTGCTGCTGACCTTTGCGCTGGCAAGCCGCTTGATCGGGGCGCCGTGGGGCCTCGTTGCCGCACTGATCGTCGCTACCAGCCAGAGCGTTCTGCTCTACACGGGACGCGGCTCGGGGTTAGAGACGGGCTTCTTTGCCGTACTGATGCTTGCCGTCGCATGCGCCTATCTCTGGCCGGAACAGGTGACCTTGCGCACCGCCATAGTGACGGGCTTGATCGCTGGCCTGGCGGCTCTGACACGCCCCGAAGGCGCGATGGTCTTTGCGTTGACGGCAGCGCATCTGTTTGTCAAGGCGATCATAGATAGTCGGTTTGGTCTCTCTTCTTCGCGGCGACAGCGAGAGGAACCGGGGCAGGCGAGCGAAGGGGGACAACGCATCACCTATGTAGCGACAACCGTGCTGCCGCTGGTCGGCGCGTTTGCCCTGCTCTTTGGGCCCTATCTGCTCTGGCGTTTCAGCTACTATGGCGATCTGCTGCCGAACACCTTCTATGCCAAAACCGGCGGTGGGCGCGAACAGATCTGGCGTGGCCTGGCGTATGTCGGGGCGTTCACGCTCACGCTGGGCGGCCCGTTGTTGTTGATCATCCTGGTGCCGTGGGTGACAGGGTTGCGGCACGCGCTGCAATCGTGGCGCAGTTATATGCTACTGGTGGTCGTCATCTACACCATCTATATCATCATAGTGGGCGGTGATCACTTCCGCGGCGAGCGCTTTTTTGTCCCGCTGGTGCCATGGTTTGCGATCCTGCTTGCCGATGGCCTTGCCCAGATCATGCGCCTACAGCCGGTGGGACGTGCTCACCCTTCGCCTGGGAACGAGGGCGTCCCGCCCTCGAACGCACCCCGAGGGCGGGACGCCCTCGCGCCCAGCGTGCTGACGCCCTCGAACGCACCCCGAGCGCGGGACGCCCTCGCGCCCAGGATGGTATCCAGCGTCCTGATCATCAGCCTACTGATCGCGGGGAGCCTGGCCGTCACGCGGACGATGCGGAGTGACACCGACATCATTATGCAAGGGCTTGACGAAAGCGTCTGGATCTGGCGCGAACTCGGGTGGTGGCTCGCAGATCAAGACGATCCAACGGCAACGATGGCGGCAGCAGGGGCCGGAGCGGTCGCCTTTTACAGCGAGCGTACCATCATTGACATGCACGGATTGACGGATCTTCATATCGGGCGCCTGGCGATCGAAGGCATGGGGAGTGGGGTCGCGGGCCACGAAAAACGCGACCCAGACTACCTGCTCAACGTGCGGCGCGTCACCTACATCCCCGCCCTCTGGGACTACTATTTCCAACCCGACTTTGATTTGAACGAGCAGTACGAATTGCATGGCATCACAACGCGGGCGGGACGAGCCATGGGGATGTGGGTGCGGCGGTAGGGACGAGGCAGCGCAAAGAAGGTTGCCCGCTCGGGTTGACGCAAAGGCGCAAACGCGCAAAGGTGTGTGTGGAGGTGGGTCAACCCTTCGCGCCTTCGCGCCTTTGCGTCAAAAAAACCATCCTACCCTTGCTCCGCCACGTCGGGCGCAGGATGCGCGGAGGGCGTGGTTGCCATCAGACGTTCTAACTCGGCTTTCAACTCGGCAAAGGTTGTCGGGGTCAGCCCCGTGGCCTGCGTGATCACCTGCCACGCCGTGCCTGCCGCAAGCAACTGCTCGATTAACTCAACCTTGCCCTTGAGTTCGCCTCTGATCTCACCTTTGATCTCACCTTTTTGCAAGCCTTCTTCAATGAGTTCTTCGGCATAGGTCATAAGCTCACCTCCTAACTGCGTATGTTGCTGCACCACCGTCTCCAGCAGTTCCATGACGACCGCACGTTCCTGGGTCGCAAACAGATAGAGAAAAAAGGTCTGGTGCGTCTCGCCGCGCCCCGAGGCGAGCAACTCGGCCAGTAACGGCATCGCCGCCGCCAGCACCGCTTGCGCCTGCGCCCGCATCGCTGCCATCAGCAACAGTTGCGTGATCTGCCCCTTGAGCCCGCCCTTCACCGCGCTCGGCGGCATGCCCGACTGGTCAATCAGATAGTGGCGCACGTGCGGCGTCAACGTTGCGTCCCACCCTGGCACCTCTGGAAAGAGATCGGCCAGGTTGGTTGAATAGCTCCAGGCTCGCCGTCCCTGATAGAAGACCATCGGGATGATGGGCCGCAACTGCGTTTGCTGTGGCGCGGCTTTGAACGACTCGTCCCAGATCCGACACATATAGTTCAACAAGCGCAGGCGCATCCAAGGATCCGGCGTCGATTGATGCTCAAACAAAAGATAGAGGTGTCGTGATGATGCTGGATAATCCGATGCATGGTGGCTCCTCGCTGCGGGTTGATAAGAGGAGTATAGCATGGTTGTGCGGTAGAAGGTAAGAGCTATGCTATAGGGTGATTGCATCATACGAAAGCGGATACAACGGGGCACCCGCAAGGGGTGCCCGTACACCGGATTCGGCCCCTGGCCCTGTAGGGGCACCCCTGGCGGGTGCCCTGGTGGGGTGCATACACGGAAGATGCAATCGCCCTGGTGGAGATGCAGGGCGATTGCGTCTTCGGTTGGTGCGAGCCGCAACGGCGGGCACTGCGTTTTTAACTACGTACGAGGCCTATACCAGAAGCATCAGATCCCCAACCGTACTACAGTTGCAATTCGGTACTATAGCCATATAGGACTTTTGTCTTAGTTCAAAAAGTCGTATGGCAATTATTTGCATTTGATGTTAATCTAGACAAGGACTAAGGTTGTATTTTTGCTTGCACTTTACATAATTTTAATATGTCCATTTTTTTGAATCTTAAGATGGCTAAGATTTAATCTATGAAGAGTTTCAAATATTGTATGAATAGTTATGCGAAGAATCACCGCCCACATATCGAGAACCCCCTATGAGATCCAATGTCGGAAACTTCGACACATGTAGGTTTAGTATCATTGATGACCTTTGCCAGCAGATCGCCTTGTTGTATGGGCTGATATACCCTGAAGGTTGCAAATGAGCTATGCCATGCCACGTGATGTAAAGCCTCTAACCGATCAAGAGTGCAAAGTGATCAAACTTATTGCTCAGGGCAAGACAAACCGCGAGATTGCGTATGACATGGGCTTGGCTTCTTCGACCGTAAAGCACTATGTGCGCAGCATATGTCAGAAGTTGCGGGTTCCCAACCGTACAGCTGCCGCGATTCGGTATTACAGAGACCTGGATGCATAATCACAGGATGGAACTGTGAAAAGCCCGCCGAAATCCAGGACACTTCTTGGTATGCAGATACCCGACATCAACCTGGATGCCCTTCCCGATCTGGCAACGCGTCAGATCGTGGTGCAGTTGTTTAACCTGATTGAGGCACTCGCGGCGGAAAACGCGGCCGTGCGACGCGAGAATCAGCAACTGTGTGATGGGAATGCACGGCTCAAAGGTGGGTCGCGAAAATCCGACATTAAGCCGCCGGTGGGTGCCCGCCGGCGGGTGCGCAAACGTGATGTGAGCTTTGGCCCGCAGTCGCAGACAGGTGCGTATGCCTGGGATACCTTCCAAACCCTGGCGGCCACCGCCGCCAAACTCGGCCTCGGGTTCTTGCCGTATCTCCGCGACCGGTTGGTCAGTCCTGCCACCACACCCTTATGGCGAAGCGGATTGCCGCGCGGGTTGGCCTTGCCGCCCAGCCAGTGGGTTGATCCAGCGGTTTTGGAGAGGATGCCACATATCTACAAATTATCACATGATGCTCACTGGACAACCCACATCGTATTGCCACCTATGACAGTGAGCCGCTATTCCGCTACTGAAGAGTAAGAAAGGAGTGCTTTCTCAGCGCAGATCGTTGTACAGCGTAGCCCGCTCGTCGTTGCCCATGTGACCGAATTGTATATGGACAGCTTTGTGTTAAGGAGAGAATACTCATATGATGAGTCTGCATAAGCGCACGTTCACAATTATCACGATGATGCTCCTCGTCATCTTGACGAGTCTCAACATCCCGTCAGTTATGGCTCAAAATAAGGGGCCAGGCAACATCGCTCCTGCTCAGGCATCTACGCGCACCATCAATGGGGCACCTCTGAGCGTGAGTGTCCTGAATGATTTAGCGATGTCAGTGGATTTTGATGGCCGAGAGCAATTCTTCGAAGAGACGGCTGGCGGTACCTTTGTCGTGGTTGATGGCGTGGTGTATGGTAGCACGCCACCAGCAGGTGGAAATTTTACTCCACGTTCCTTTACTCCAGTATCCAATAGTCCGGTCTCTGGCAGCGGTACAACTGCCGATCCTTTCACGATCACGACAGTGGTCAGTGCTGGCTCCACCGGGGTGCAAATTACCCAGGTTACCACATACGTGAATGGGACACCGCTCTATCAGGTCGATGTGACAGCTCGTAATACGTCCACTGTTCAGCGGAACGTGCGCATTTTTCATGCTGCCGATCTCTTTCTCAACTTCCCTGGTAACCGACTTGATTACGGTTTTGGCTTTTTTGATCCAGCAACTGGAGCGATTGGGGCGCTTTCGCAAAATAGTCTCAATGTTCAAGTCTTCATCCCTATTACAGCACCGTCGGCGTTTCAAGAAGCCCGTTTCGCTACTATATGGGCCCAAATCGGTGGCCCGAACGGGGCCGCTGGGCCGGGTTTCAATAATACGTTTGATCCCACCTTCCACGATGTGGGTGCCGGGTTACAGTTCGATCGAACGCTTGCTGCTGGTACCAGTGCAACTGTGAGCCTGTTGGGCGGATTTGGTCTTGCTTCAGACGTCGGAGTTTCAGTTCCTTCTGCTGATACATCAATCCCTGCGAATGTCTGGGTCGTCAATCGTTCTACCCCCAATCATGGTGCGCCAGTTGGATCGATCATTACGTCGCAGATCGTCACCAAAAATATTGGCGATGGGCGAGCCAGGGATGTGCGCATCACTGTACCTTTTGATCCTGGCAAGGTGCGCTTGCTTGATGCGAATTTTAGTTCTAATTCGGCCTGGGTTTCGAGTGTGGTGACAAATTCGTTGACCATCAATACCGGGCCAGTCGGTGCCCGCGGTGGGGTGATTACCAGTACGTTGCGCTTCCAGGTACTTGAGACACTCCATAGCGGAGTGGCATTGGGTGAACGCCTGTCCTTTACCTGGTTTGACGATGCGCGTGGCGGCAGTGGCAGTGGTAATTTGCCTATTCTTGCCACGGCTAGCAGCGTAGACAATCGGCCTACCTATATCCTGAATGTCAGTCCGGCGAATACCGGAACCGCAGGGACACGCTTCACTTTTGCCAGCAACATTTTTGCGGCGAATGAACCCGTTGGAGTCTGGTATAACCTGCCTGATGGCACTTCGACGCGGGAAGTTGGTACCTTCCGGGCTAATGCTGACGGAAGCATGAGTGTTACTTTCAATTCGCCTGGTAATCTAGAACCAGGTGCATACTCGATGGTCTTCTATGGCCTTTGGACGGAGTTCTCGGCGGTTGCGCCGTTCACGATTACGCGCTAACTCCCGTCGGTACATTTACCGCAACGCACATGCCCCTAAATCGGAAGATCTGGGGGCATGTGCATGGTGATTCGCTGTGATTTTTCGACTTTGTCCAACTTGTCGATCAAAGCGGTTTACTGCCAAAACCTATCAACCCTTATTCTAATAGCTCAACGTTGTTCTGTAATTTGCAAGGCTGTAAAGCATTTCTTATTTTTTGCATGTCCTATTTCGCACCCGAAGTTCAAAAAGATGGCTGCTCTTTTCGTCTATGTGGTTATGCTCCAGGCGGGCGGGACTCCCGCGCTCCCAGGGCGCACCCATCCACCCTTTTCAGACAACCTCTGATGAGCGCACCTACGCTAACAACGTTGCGCCTTCGCGCCTTTGCGCCTTTGCGTCAAAAAAACCACCTTATTAGCCCTCGCCCGCCGCTAACAGGTAGCTATCAGGTTCCTGGGTGGAACTTTTTACGCACACGAGCGTTATATTATGGTAGCATCGTACTATCATCCTGCCTTCTGCGTCAGGTCGCTATGCTGCGCCACTGGGACATCATGCGAGTTTTGTATTGTATCCCGCGCTATGAGAGCGCTGCGATGGGTAATCGCATTCATACTGAAATCATCGCCGAGTGGCGACGCTTCGGGGTTGAGACCGAGGTTGTTGCGCTGGCGGCGGGCCTTGCGCGACGGACAACGACCGTCGAAGAGGGTATTACCGTACACCGCTTGCCCGTCAGTGCTGGCCTTCCGCTGAAACTGGCGAACCGTCTGGTTGCCGGTCTTCTCCCTTACCCGTATCTGGCTGGCGCAGGGTGGCACTATCGTCAGTTACTGGCCGAGCGCCACTACCATCTTGTGCATATCGAGACCGCCTTTCCCCTTGGCCTGGTTGCCGCGCTTGTGCCTCCCCGTCAGTCTCCACCATTAGCAGTTACCTTGCCCGGGGCCGATATTATGGCCGAGCCTGAGTTCGATTACGGGTACGGGCGTTTTCGGGCTGTTCGTGCTGCGCTGCCCTGGATCTTCGAGCGCGCTGCTGTCATCAGGGCTGATTCGCCGCAACTCAAAAAGCTCGCGATCAAGCTCGGGGCCAACCCCGCAAAGGTGACGTCGATTCCGTATAACATCACTGCCGACAGCTTTCCGCCGACTGATGATCTCGTCGGTTTGCGTAAGCAGAGTCGGGCGATGGTCGTCGAACGCCATCACCTCGATCCTGACCGGCCCATTATTGTCAGCATGAACCGGTTGCATCCCTTCAAGGGCATTGCGTACCTGGTTGATGCCATGCCGCTCGTGCAACGTCAGGGTCTTCGTCCCCAGTTGCTTATCGTGGGACCAAACCGTACGACCCCCCGGTTTGGTGATTATGGGGCCTATTTGCGTCAACGTGCGCTTGCGCATGGTGTAACCAGTGATGTCCATCTGGTTGGTGGTGTGCCGCACCACGAAGCAATGAGTTACATGGCGGCGGCTGAGCTAACTGTGGTACCATCAGTTGCTGAGTCATTTAGCCGGGTGGTTGTCGAAGCGGCGGCAGTTGGGACGCCGGCGGTGGTCACCCGTACAACTGGGGTCAGTGACTATGTGGCCGCGTATGGGACTGGGCGCGTCGTTGAGCCGCGTTCGGGTGCGGCGATTGCCGAGGCCATCACGGCCTTGCTGCAGGATGCTGCGGCCTGGCAGACGTGCAGTCGTCATGCTGTTGTGCTGGCAACGGCCTTTCGTTCATCCGAGATTGCCACCGATCTGCTTGCGCTCTATCGTCGGGCGATCTTCCGTTGAACGAGCGGCGTGCTTTGCCTGCCTCGATTGGGTACGTTTTTTCATTAAGGAGTGTCTATTTATGAAGCAATACCGAATGCCAACCATCATCACGGCGATCGTCGCCGTTCTGGTGGCAAGTGCTCTGGCGGTCGCGCTCTGGCAGGTGCCTCAGGGCATCGCGCAAGAGCAGCAACCCCTGTTGACCTATCCTCCCCAGGAGCCAACGCCGACCGTCGGGCCGAATCCGACCACAGTCCCGGCGCTGGCAAGTGTCACCTTGACCGAAGCGACCTTTGATACCCCCGAGGCGCTCGATGCCTGGGAGGTGGTTGATCTCGAATTTGTGCTTGCGGATAACCGGGCCAACTGGCAGGTCAGCGAGGGCCGGTTGATGCAGAATCGGGCCGGGCCTGCTTTCAGCCCGTCGATCCATCACACGGCAGCGTTGATCGGTGATGAGACGTGGCGCGACTATACCGTTCAGGTCAGTTTCTATGACCAACTCAATGGCACAGCAGGGTTGATTGCCCGTTATCAGGGCGATGATCCGCTGACGGCAACCTACTATCGCTATCGTATCATCAAGAACAGTTTCCGCGATACCCCCCGGCAGGTGCTTGAGCGGGTTGAGCGAGGCGTGGCCGTTCCCCTGGCTGAAGTCACCGATATCGGTTTTGATGAGCGCATGTGGCATGTTTTGAGCATGCAGGTCGATGGCAATACGATCCAGATCCGTATGAATGATGAAGTCATGCTCGAAGCAGTTGATGCCAACCCCTTGCCTGCTGGCAAAGCCGGGATCGCTACCCGCGCTGTGGGCACGATCCTGTTTGATGACTTCACGGTTGTGACCCCCTGATGCAGAGCGTACTGGCTGACGTTGTTCAAGCCTGGAGGATAAGCTTAATGTTGCGTAAAACAATCATAACTGTGGCGAGTATGGCGCTGATGGCGGCGATCGTGGCCGTCACCGCCTTCCCCTCGATGCTTCAAGCGCAGACGCCCCCACCGTTGCGGGTGCTCAGCGAAGGCATCGTTCCCGGATCGGGTCAGGTCAAATACCCTGATGTTGCGGCTGGCAATGGTCTGGTGCATATGAGTGGCAATGCCGACCGTCGTTTCGCGTATGCCTGGACAAAACCGGCCAACGTGGGCAATTTTGGTCCGCGCGATGAACTGGGCTTCGCGACCGACAACCCCGACTATTCGAGTACCTCGATTGCGACGGCACCTGATGGATCCGTCTATGTGGCCTGGATCAATCAGCCCGAGCGAGTGATCTATGCCCGCCGCCGCAGCCCCGAAGGGGTCTGGGGGCCAATCAGTGTGGTGACCCGCGGCGAGCCTTTTGCGGTACGGCCAACAACTGGCGTTACGGGCAATGGTCAGGTCTTTGTGGCCTGGCGTAACCCCGATCAGCCAATTAGCTACAGTACGTCGCTCAACGGTGGTGCAAGTTGGAGTAGCCCGCTCTATGTTTCAACCCTACCAGCGTTTGGTTCGGGAGCCCAGCTTGCGGGCGGGCCTGGTGACAACATGGCGGTCACGTTTACGGCCGGGGATGGTGGCAGGTTGCACATCTTTGTAGGCCTGTGGAATGGGACATCGTTTGTTGTTGAACGGGTCACCCAGCCGAACAATGATGGATGGGCTGACTCTTCGGTGGCCTTTGCCCCCAATGGCAAAGTGTATGTTGCCTGGCGTGGCATTGCGACTGGTGGGGGCGAGGCAGGGTACTTTTTTGCTGAACGCAAAGCTGCTGGAGACTGGCCCCGTTCGCGCCTCGCTGGTGGCGCAGTCGTTGGCCGTGCGGCGATTGCGAGTGACGAGCAGAGCAATATTCACCATAACTGGATCCTGGAGTCAGGTTCTCGTTCATTGTATTATGCCTTTTTGCCGGTGGGGCAGCCCCCCATTGGCCCGATCCAGTCAGGTTCCAACGGCGCTTTCTTTAATGCGACCAATGCCGCTAGCATTGCCAATTCGGCCTTTAGCCATATGGTGCTCGAAGACTTTGGTGGGGGTGGGCTCTCATCACGCTATGCCCTCTTTGAAGCGGCAGTGAATATCTTTGGTGGCACACCCGTCCTTGAAGATGGTGAGCCATTGATCGGGCGTACGCTTGATCGGGCCGTGAAGTTGACCTTCACCAATGTGCAGGGTCAGCCAACCCACTTCCGCTATGCCTGGAATCGTGTGCCGACCGAGGCTGATCCGCTGATTCCGTATGAAACGACCGTGCGTATCCCGATTCCTGCCGACATCCTCGATAGCACCAGGTGTGAGCCGGTGACGCTCTATACCCAATTGTTCGACACGGTGAATGGTCTCGTGCAAGAACAAGTACGCAGTGATACGATCCAGATTGATGGTCTGGTGGGTGTCGAGGTCAATTCGTTCAGCGTCTTCTCTGTTGAGGCCCAAGCCGCCCTGGCGAATGAGCCGGAACTGGCCGGGGTGAGCGGGTCGCCCATTACCGACCCCAACTATACCCGTTTGCCATTGGTCTATCTGCAGGTGACACCGCAGAATGACTGTTCGGGATTGACCAGTTTTGTCGTGGCGAGTTCGGCGGAAGCCAATGGCGTCGAGTACCAACTGGCACCAGAGGGCTTTGAGGGGATTGTGATGTTGCCGGATGTGCTCAATCTGCGCCCCGGGCCGGTGCCCTTCAATGTGCGGGTGAAGGATGGCGCAGGGAACCTGCGGGGCTTCGATTTCTCGATCATCTTTGATGAGACCCGCCCTCGCATCAATTTGCCCCGGCTCAACAGTGATCCCGAGCGTTACGTGATCACTTCGACCTTTGCGATCACCTCGCCAATGCTTCAGAACGTCGCGTTGTCCAACATTGATGAGTTGGTGACCGATGATGTCTATCGTGCCCCTGGTGAGCCAACCCGTCAGTTTTGGGCCCTCTGGATGGCGAATTCACGCACACGGGTCAATGATCCGCTGAGCACGGCGTTGCCGTGGGTCTTTGTGCCGGCACCGGCAAGCCGACCGGATGGGAGCCTGACGAATCGGGTGACTGAGGTGAGCAACTGGAGTCTGGCGAGTGGGCTGACGAGTGCGCAGTTGCAACGAGGCCAGTACTACATCTACATCCGTTTCGTTGATGCTGCTGGCAATATCTCGGATGACGTGCTGGAAATCCCTGTGTTTATTGAAGGGACAGGGGCGTTGCCCAGACTCATGAACTATATCCCGCTTGCGAGTCGGTAAGCGAGCTAGCGCTTTCCACAGGATCTGCAAGACTGGAGGGTTGGGGCACAGGCCCCAACCCTCCAGTCTTGCAGATCCTGTTTCTACCTGTTACCAGAAATGGTACAATCGGGGCAAGACGCGAGAAACATTGAACAAGAGGAAGCTCCCATGGGTCATGTGCTCGCATTGGCGATGCAAAAGGGTGGGGTTGGCAAGACGACGACGACCTTGAGCCTCGGCTTTGTGCTGGCTGAACGTGGACGACGGGTGTTGCTGATTGATCTTGACCCTCAGGCAAACCTGACGCAGGGGCTTGGGGTTGATCCGTCAGCCCTGGAGTATGGTGTCTATGAGGTCTTGCTGAACCCTGAGCGGGGTACAGCGTTCGCAACCGTCACGACATCGTCTGGGTTGGATCTGATCCCTTCGTCACTCGATCTGGCCGGGGCCGAGCTTGAATTGGCCGGTAAGGTCGGCCGTGAGTTGTTGCTGCGCAAGGCGCTGCGGGAAACCCGGACGCAGTATGATTATATTCTGCTTGATCCACCGCCAAGTCTGGGCCTCTTTTCCCTCAATGCGCTGGCTGCCGCTGATGCGGTGCTGGTGCCAATGCAGATGCATGCCTATGCGCTCAAGGCGATGCCGCAGTTGGAACAGACGATTGAACTGGTGCGCGAGATTCAGCCGTCGCTTGTGATTGGTGGCATTGTCTGCACGCTGGCTGATCGCCGGACGAATTTGAGTCTTCAGATTGAACAGCAGGTGCGTGAACAGTATGGTGATCTGGTCTTTACGACGGTGATCCCGATCAATGTGAAGCTTGCCGAAGCACCAACGGTTGGTATGCCCATTGGCAGTTATGCCCCCCACAGTGCTGGGGCACTTGCGTATGCCGCCCTGGCAGATGAGTTGGAGGCTCGCTATGGCTGATGATCCGCCCATTATTCGGCGTGGTAAGGGTCTGCGCCTTTCAACTGAGTCCCCTGAAGCTGCCTCTGACGCTGCTCGCCCTGAGGATGCGCCAGCGGTTCAACCTGTGGAAGAAGCGCCTGCGACCGAAGCTGCGCCACAGATTCGCCGCGGAACCGGGTTTCGTCTCTCGACCCAGGCTTCGCCGGAAGAGCAAGCTGCGCTGGAGCCAGAAGAGGTTGATGAGGTCATGCGTGAACGTGATGCGCTGGCTCGTTCTGGGGCGGTGCGTTGGCGGATTCAAACGTCGCGGGGGCCGTTGAGTTATCTGCATGCCGGCAGTGGGCCCCCTTTGTTACTTATCCACGGGTGGGGGGCCTCGGCGCGTCTCTGGGCCGGCACGCTCGCTGATCTTGGTCAGCAGCGGAGTGGCTATGCCCTGGATCTGCCAGGCTTCGGACAATCGCCCGCCCGCCCGGCTCCGCCGACGCTCAAGACGCTGGCCGAGGATGTGATCGCCTTTGCGGATACGGTCGGGCTCACGACGTTTGAGTTGGCCGGCCATTCGCTTGGCGCGGCGGTGGCGGCCTGTGTCGCCGGTAGATACCCGGAACGGGTCAGTCGTCTTGCGCTGGTGGCGCTTGGGGTACGCACGTTTGCCCCCGAGTTGACGACGCTCGATTGGTCACGTCCGCCGGTTGATCTCTCGCTTGGCCTGGCCCGGCCTTTCTTTGAATGGTGGGCGCCGGTGAATCGGCTGTTGATGCAGAGCCCACCCCTGGCGCTGACGCTCAGTGCGTTGTTGTTGCATCATGAACCGGCTGATCCCGAGCTATGGCGAGAGTATCTGGCCGATCATGCGGCGGTTGATGCACGGGCGTATGTGACGGCACTGACGGCGGTGGCCGCCCCGCAGGTGCGTGAGGCGTTGCAGCATATCATCGTGCCGACGCTCTTTGTGGCGGGGCGTGAAGATCGGGTGGTGAGCCTGTCCGAAGTGATGTCGGCGCACCAACTGATTGCGCATAGCAGCCTGACCGTGCTGGATCAGTGTGGTCACCTACCGATGATCGAACGCCCCGAGCAACTTGCCCTGGTGCTGCGTGGGTTTTTTCGGTGAGGTAGGGCTGCTTTTTATCCGCAGATGACGCAGATTTGGTTTTTTGGTTGCTGCGAAGCGGCGGACATCCTCGGCTTCGAGTTTGAAATGGGCTTGTTCCCCAACGTGCTTGACGAAGCGCGGGGCAAGGGCATCGATATCGCTTATGCCGAATCCGAATTGGGCAAAAAAAGCGGTGTGGGCAGCAAGATCGTGGTCGAGAAGGGCTACATCGTCAAACTGAGCAAGGACAAGAAGGGCATCATCCAGCGTGAACAGCTTACCCGACACTGGACTGATTGGATTGACTACTGGAGTGTGGATTTCGACTTTGAGAACAAGCGGGAGATCATTCGGGTGAAAGACCTAGAGAGCGGCGAGATCCGCGAGGAGTGGACCGGAGATTTTATTTTTGAAAACGAGTGGCAGGAGAGTGGTGCAGAATAGGGGCTGCCATCTGCCGAGCACGGGCCACATGCGGTCAACAACGGGGGGTGGGCGCGCTCGTTCGGGCAGGATCCGGGGCCAGGGGCCCGCAGGTGCCCAGAATTTGGCCTTCCATGCCCGTGCCAGACCGCATATGTGCCCATCGATGACGTGTGCTGGGCAGGCGCTCACGCCGCACGTGGGGCGTGAGCCGTGGTGCGGGGTGTGAGGACGACGCAGGGGCCGCGTGGGCTCGCTCAGGCGGCGGCCCTCCGCGCGTGCCGGTGGAGCCAACTGAGCAGGTTGCGAACCGCGCAGGCTTGGGACAGCTCAAACTGCGCCGCAGCTAACCCGATGCAGCGCGCCCGGCGACAGCCCTGGTAGCGCGTGAGCCAGGCGATGGTCGGTTCGACGCGCCAGCGGTCGTGCAGCAAGGCTTTGCCTTCGTCACTCTGGTTGACGCGCTGCGCCTCGCGCATGTGATGGTGATAGTCCGAGATGAAGACGGTGCGATGGCTCGTTGGTTTGGCCTTGGGGTCGCGACACTGCGCGTACTCGTCACAGCCCGCGCAGTCGGGTGCCCGAAACCGGAAGGTGATGCCGTCGGCGCTGCCCGAGGGATACACCGTCGTGCTGACGATGCCCCCGGGACAGGTGCAGGTCATGCGGGCGAAATCGACCTGAAAGTCGGCGACGCTGAAGCGAGCGGGGTCGCTGCCGCCGCTCTGCGGAATGGGCGCGACGAGGCTCGTCTGGCCGTCGCTGCGGGTGTGCACCTCGGCGCGGGTCTTGCCCCAGCCGGCGGCGCCATCCATCACGATGATGTCCGGCAGCGGTGCCCCGGCCTCCTGCTGCTGCTGCAGCACGGCGGCCGGGGCGACACTATCGGGCGTGCAGCCGGTCACGATCACGCAGGCGCGGATGCGGGTGCGGGTGGTGCTGATGATCGCATTGCTGCCGAGCACGGCGGGACTCCCTTCGTGTTTGCGGAAGGTGGCTTCGCGGTCGACGGCGCTGGCAATCCGGCGCGACCCCCGTTCCTTGGCGGGGCGTTCGGTCACGACGCCGGCGTCATCGGTGGTCAATTCATCCGCCTGCACCTTGGCGAGATCGGCGAGGAAGGCCAGCACGAGCGGGGACACCACCGGGTCGAGCGCGTCCAGGTGCGCCGTCACCGTGGTGACCACGCGGGCGACCAGGGCCACGGTGGTCTGGAGGCGGGCGTGACGAGCGGCGGCACTGCGGGCGGGTTTGGGCTGCGTGAAGGGCGTCAGGTCGAGCGCGTCGAGCGCGGCGATGAGGCTGGCCGGGCCGCGTTGCCGCAGCAGCCAGACGAGGCGGAGGGTCAGGTCGCGGAGCAAGACGGCGGCACTGACACTGGGCGCGACCGGACTCTGCATGGCAAAGGTATCGACGATCTGGGGCGTGGTGGCGGCATCTTCCGGGTCAACGTGGTCGAGAAAAGCGAGCACATCGCGGAAGAGCGCGTCGGGCACGTGCTGGCGCATCCAGCCGTGAAAGCGGGCGAGCGTGGTATGGTCGGGGAGCTGCGGGGCAAACAGGGAGAGCCCGACAAACCAGCGCACGACGAGATTGCTGGCGAGATGCCAGGCGAGCTCGCGGTCAGAACAGCCCCCCGCCCAGGCGCGGACGATCTCGGCGCGGACCAACTGCTCCAGCGTGAAGGTCGGCGGCGCCCCAGGCGTGCCCTCGGGATGACGATAGGCGGCACAGGCCGCGACCACGGCCGCGGGATCATAGGCCAGGCCCATGCGCACCAGGGGATGGTCGCGCACCGTCGTCGTGAAAATCCGACGGAGGATGGTCGTCTCGGCCCAGACCAGGATCGGGCCAAGGAACATGATGATCCAGCCCTGGAGCCAGCGCGGCACGGCGGGCAGATCGGGCGTGCCAGACCGGAGGATTGGTGGTAGAATAGGAAGCATAACCGTCTTTTTTGTGTGCTTGATGCGGTTTTCACTACAGTCATCATGCCACAAAAAAGCGGTTTTTCAAGCACTCACCGTGACGATCCTTCGCACCCCGAATAGTTGCCGGTATTCTGCACCAGTCTCTGGCAGAGCTTTCACACCAGGAAAGACCGCTCGCTGGAGCTGAAAAGTGTGGCGCACGAGGTCACAACCGGCAGACGCAAGATTGCGGTCAAGGTGGTGGACATCTTTGGCAACGATACCATGACGATTGTGGAGGTGACGGTATGAGTGCGATTCTGCAACGTGATGAAGTGCTGGCGAAGTTGGGGGCCTTCCTCCGCGAGCGTGGTGAAGCCTACGGACTAGAGGCGATCGGATGTTTCGGTTCGGTGGCGCGGTCGGAGGCGACTACCGATAGCGATGTGGATGTGGTTTTCCGAGCTCATCCCGCCGCAAAACTGACCCTGTTTGACCTTGCTCTTCTGCGAGAGGAACTGGTGGTGCTGCTGGGACGGCCCGTGGATGTGATCGAGTTGCGCAATGGAATGTCGGCACGCTTGAAAGAACGCGTTGAGAAAGAGGCGGCTTATGCTTGACAACCACTTGCTGCAGGAGCGCTTGGAGGCCATACTCGAAGCGCTTGAGCGCGTGCCGCGGCGGTTCGCCAAGGTGCGGAAGCCCAGAAGATTTCATTGCCACTGAGGAGGGGCGGGAGCATCTGGACTCGATCAGCATGGTTCTGCTGTCTGTTGGAGAAGCCTTCCGGCAAATCAACGAGAAGACGCAGGGTGAGTTTCTGAAACAATATCCTGAGATTCCGTGGCGAGCCGTCATTGGAATGCGCAATATCCTTGCGCACGACTATTTCGATGTGAATGAGAAAGTGATCTTCAATACCTGCGAGGCGCACATCATGCCCTTGATGGATACGGTGAGGCGGATGTTGGCCGATCTCGAGACGGATTCCTGACTATGGCACTACACCCTGAGTTTCCCGATTCCCCGCATGCAATCCTCGACCCAGAATCGCGCCCAACATCATCGTGCTGGACAGGATCTATCACGACTTCCAGGGCGTACGGATTTTCTTTGAGGATCCGGTGCTGCCAGACAACGGCTATGATGGGCGCACTGGTGCAACGACGGCGAGGCGCATCATATCCACGATGCGAAGCTAGCGTGGTTCAAGTCGATTGAGGACATTCACAACCGGCTGTTGCAAAAGGGCGGTAGTCTGAGCCTGCAAGTAGATGTCACGGCGACGCCCAAGCACAACAACGGCGCGCTCTACGGCAAGGTGAAAGGTTTCGTTCAGGACGCCCTGTTCGGCAAGACGGTGGAACTGGAATCTGCCAATACCTTGCGCAACCTCTCAGAACTGGCCGCCACTAAAACCGTGATCGAGAGCTTCAAGCAGGCGATCAACGCGCTGACGGTTTGTGATAAGGGTGACGTCGAAATCCGGGACACCATCAAGTTGCGCAAGACCCGACCGTTTGTAGTGAAAGATCAGGGCTACATGATTTCCAAGAAATCGGTGTTCAATCGGGTGATTGGTGACAGCCGATTTGAGTTGGAGTTCGCTGCATTCCTCGAACAATCTCCAGACGTGATCGCCTACGCCAAAAACTACCTCGCAGTGCATTTCAAGTTGGATTACATCAATGCTGTAGACGAGATCGCCGGTTTGCTGGCGAAGGGTCATCTGTTGCGTTCTCTCCGCTTCTAACCATGCGCCCAACAACCGCCAGAATTCCTTTCGGGGGGCGATTAGCCCCCCGAAAGGAATTCTGGCTCCCAAAATGTTCGCAAGTCCCGAAGTTGGTTCTGGTTAAGTCCCCGGCGGCTCATGCGGAGCGTTGGGCGGCCTCAACCCTAAAAGCCCATGCCGAGCAGCAGAACCGAGCGCTGGGCGGCGTAACCGACAATCATGCGCATATTTTCGAGGCTTGAATTCATAGAACAAGTGCTCCATTTGCAGAGTGCTCTGATTCTGCTGAGCTAACAATGGGTGTTGGCGACCCGCGCCAGCAATTGTTCGCTCAGCGTGATTTCATCGCCAATCTGCAATTGGCGGAAGGTTGCCAGGGATTGTTCGATGTGGGGCCGCGCTGTGCTGAGGTCGCCATGTTCGAGCAAGGCTTCGCCGAGTGAGCGTTGTGCATAGGCGACCATGTAGGGGTCATCGTTACGTTCGGCGCGTTGCATCGACGCACTGAAGCGTGCGACGGCTTCGGCGGTCTCGCCTTTGCTCAGGGCTACTTCGCCCAGCGTAAAGAGGGCATAGGGTTCGGCAAAACGATCGCCGAGCGTGAGCACCGCTTCGGCGTAGGTGGTTGCACTGGCGAGGTCGCCGAGCCCATACGACGCCTCGGCGAGATTAGCGGCGGTCACGGCGGCATAATAGGGATCGTGAACCGACATGAAAAACTCGTAGGCAGGAACGCCGATGGTGATGGCGGCCTGAAATTCGCGGGTCTGCACATAGATGGCGGCGAGATTCGCGCACATCTTTTCCCGGCTGACGCGGTCACCAATGCGTTCAAAGAGCTCAATCGCCCGCATCCCGTGCGCTACAGCAGCTTCAAGCTTGGCGCGGCGCCCGTGAACGGCGGCGATTTGGCGGGCGACCTGGGCGAGCAGGGTCTCATCGCTTACGAGTTCGGCCAGATCCTGGGCGCGAAGATAGGCGGCCAGCGCCTCTTCGTAGCCCCCGGTCTCCTCAGAGACGAGCCCGCGCAAGATTTCGAGTTCAAACTCGGCCCGATGGATCTCTTGCCAGCAGGCGTTGAGATCGCGGCGGCGGTGCATCACAATGCCACGGCGGTGATGCAACAGCACCTGTTGCCCGACGAGGCGGGTGATCACCGTCAACCCTTCGCCATAACTCTCGATCGCCTGATCGGGATAGCCGAGGGCGAGTTGGAGCTCGCCGCGCAAGCGCCAGAGCCGCGCCCCGCTCTCGCTCTCTTCGGCCCAGTCACTTGCCTCAAGCTCTTGCAGGCCTTCGGTATGCTGCCCAGCCAGTTGGCGCAACTCGGCCCTGATGATCAGCAGCGCCTTGCGTTCGAGTTTGCCGAGGCGTTGCTGGTTGATCCCATAGAAGATCGGACGGGCAAGATCGGCTTCGCCGCGTCCAAGGGCAAGTTGGCGCTGTGGGAACCAGACCTGGACAGCCCGATTATCGTCGCCACTCTGCGCGAAATGGTACGCTGCAGCGGTGTACCCGCCGCGCTCAAGGCGTACTTGCGCCGCCTCGGCGTGCAATCTAGCCCTGAGTTCGGGCGAGAGTTCGTCGCGAATCAGTGGCGCGAGGGCCGGCATCAACATCACGCCGCCCTCATCGTCAGTGGTGATCAGATGGAGGCGTTCGAGATGTTCGAGCACCGTCGCTTGAAAGACATCGGCAGGGGCGGGATAGGGGTAGACCGCCAACTGTTGCAAAACACGGCGCTCATCAGCCGTCAGACGTCGCCAGAGGCGTTGCAATGCGGGCAGGATCGAACGGGCAGAAGAAGCAGGGGCCGCGATCAGGGCTTCCTGGTCGCCATCGTTGTGCAAGGTCAGCATCAACTTGAGCAACTGCGGATTGCCTCGGGTATAGCTATGCAGTTGTTCAGCCTCACCTGTTGCCAGCGTATAACCAGCGGCGTGGCACAGGTCGCCGACATCTTCCACCGTAAGCCCATCGATTTCGAGGTGCAGATCGCCGGGAATGAAGGGGCGCTGGCTGATCAAGACCAGGGTTGCACTGGTGCGCAAGCCTTCCATCAGATCGATCAGTTGCGTATAGGCTGGTGGCATCAGTGCGAGATTTGTCACCGCCAGATGTTCCAGGTCATCGAAGCAGAGGAGCGGCGCCTGCGCGTCGAGATGGGCCAGATCCTCGCGCAGCAGCCCAGCGGCCAGATCGAGATCACCTGGTTCGCCGCCCACGCTTGCCAGATAGTGCCACAAACCTGAAGACCCCTGTTCGTGCAAAAAAGAACCCAGGGCAAACAGGAGACTGCGTACACCGTCATTGAAAGCCGGGCGCAGGGTATACCAGAAGATCGGACGTTGGGCCAGTTGCTCACAGGCCCGCGCCACGAGACTCGTCTTGCCCACACCACCCGGCCCGCTCAACACAATCGTTTGCCGGACTTGCATAGCCTTTTGCAGGGTAGCGAGCTTTTGGTCGTAGCCATAGAGCGTCTCGGGTGAACGGGGGCGTTCGCGGCGGAGGGATGGTTGCAACGTGTCAAGCAGCAACGTCGCCAGTTGTTTGACGGCAGCATCGAACTCACGATAGTGCTGCGACTTGGAACCGAGCAACAGATCGGGATCTTCCCAGATATCCGACATCCGGTTGGGCTTGATGAAATCGTGGAAACAGCGCAACTCGAGCACCACATAGGCATAGCGTGGATCGGTAGGCTCGCGCCGCACCTCGGCGATCGCGGCCAGCATCGCGTCACGGGTTGTGGGCAGCGGTGCCTGCCAGAGGCGCCGGATGGCCGTGGTGCGAATGACGGTACGCAGGGCTTCGCCGTACGAGCGTAGCGTTGCTGGTTCCGGCAGATCGCGGATCGCACGACTGAGCACATAGGCGCTTGCCAGAGGAGACTCCTGGCTGAGGCGTTGTGGATCGTTCAAATGCCGCAAGGCATATTTGACGTGGCGTTCAAAGGGGGTCAGGGTCGAACTCTCGATCGGCGCAACATCAACCATACGTTTCTGCTCCATCACCTCCAGGATCGGCACCTACAACCTGGGACATACTTTGCCATTTCTGGGAACCTGGTTGCAAGAGGTTTCGCTATAGTAAACACATTCTAACCCGAAAGATTGCACGATTGAGGAGCAAAATGATGAGCATCTTTAAATATTCGGTACACAAGCGTGATCAGTTCTTGGCCGACAGCCTGACGAAGCCAGCGCAGCCAGCGCCGAGTGCCAACGAGCGGATCAGTTCCCTGCCCTTGCGCCGCTGGATGAACACGTTGAAGATGCGCAGCACGCAGCAGATGGTGATCCGTCAGGCAACCCCTGCTGATCAGTTCCAGATCGCGGCCTTTTTGGGTACGCTGTCGGCCCAGACGTGCCGGTTGCGTTACCTGACCCCGACGACGTTTGACCATGCGAGTGCGCTGAACGAAGCGCGGCGGATGTTTGAGCGAGCCGAGCGTGGATTTGTCTTGCTGGCCTGCGATCCTGATGATGACGCTGCGGTGGTTGGACTCGTGGAGGTGGCCCGCGATTGCCACGCGGTTGAGGTGGCCGAGCTTGCGCTGGTGATCCGCGATGATCGGCAGGGCCAGGGCCTTGGCTCGAAACTTGTGCAACGCGCCAAAGCACATGTGCGGCAGATGTGTCTCGGCACCCTGCGCGCACATATGCTGGCTGAAAATATTGCGATGCGCCGCCTCTTCGAGCAGTTTGGCCGCAGCGAACTGGTGGCTTATGACGATGGCGTACTTGAGTTGGCGATTGAGTTGCCCCCAACCTTTGCCCAGTTGCAGCCGGCGGCGTAGCGTAGTTTGGGTTGGGTCGCTACGGGGCTACCTTGCGCACCTGAGTTGGGATCGTCGGGTTGCCAAAGGCATAGACAGTGCCAAGCTGCTCGCCTTCGTAGAGGCGCACCAGTAGACCGCGTGCCATGATCTGATACTCGGCCTTGCGCATCTGTGGCTCGGGTTCAATGGCCCAGCCAAGTGCTTGTGCCACCTCGGGATGTTCACTCCAGACCTTGGCAAAACCGCGCACTGGCGCATAGAACCCTGGTGGCGGCGTGGTCGCTGGCCGCTCTGGGTCGCGTCCGGCTTCCCAGTAGTCAAAGAAGGGACCTAGAAAGCGCGGGTGCGGTTCTCCATCGAGATAGACCATGATCGTACGGGGCAAGACCCCGCCGGGGATAACGATGGAAGGCGGCTGGAACCAGATCATCTCGCCGCGCTCGAAGTGCTGGATCGATCCCGGCATGCCTGAGGGCGCATAGAGTTGGGGGCAGCCGAGCACTTCTGGGGCGGGTAAGCGTTGATGCGCGAGCCGCATTGCGGCGCTCATGTTCTCGAGACACTGCGGGTAGGCCCACGGGCTGGATGGGATCAACTCTTTGAGCACCGCATTGCCGAGTAGCCCCAGCAGCACACTGGAGGCGCCGGGGGGTAGATCGGGATGCAGCTCCATGCGGCGGCGCTCAAAATATTGAACCTGATAGACGCGGCCTTCGATCTGCTCTTCGAATACCGGCGTGAGCGGATAGCCAAAGCGCTCGAGGCCACCGTTACGCTCCCAGTAGCGCAAAAAAGCATCACAGGCATGGTAGCCAGTTTCGGCAAAAAAGCGACAGGTGCCGGTACGTGGCGGCTCGTTGCCCATCTGCCAGGGCCGCCACTGCAGTTCGAGCACACGGGCCCCGAGGCGTCCGGCGGTGAGGGTTCCATCGGCCTGGATTTCGAGGCGGTCGCGCTCGAACCACTGTACGGTAATCGTGCGATCCTCGACCCGCTCGACCCGCTGTTCGGTGATAGGAAAGCCAAAGACTGCCAGGCCACCGTTGCGTTCCCAATAGGCCCGAATTGGCCCACTGATACAAAAACCCGTCTCGGCAAAACAGCGCTGCTCGGTCTGCGCCGAGGCAGGTGTGGCGAGGCTGGTGAGGGTAAGGGTAACGAGCATAAGCGTTGCCAGGAGGAAGCGTTGCATATGAAGGTTTCCTTTCTATAGGCTTGAGGCGTGGGTGAACAACGCAGCAAAGCTGCGTTGTTCACCCCACGCCTCAAGCCGAAGCGCCTCCATACTGGCGCAAGCCAATGCGCCAGACGAGGCGTGATAACCCAAGCAGACCGATGGCGAGCAGGGCGGCAAGGCCTAGGGTCGCCCCGGATAGCCGCCCAGTCAAGGCCTCGGCGGGGACGGTAACAGCGAAGGCGATGGGCACCAGGAACGTGAGTAGACCGCGCAGCCAGCCGGGATAAATGCCGACGGGCCAGCGTCCGGCGGCATAGATGCCTTCAAAGAGATTGAGCATCTCATCAACCCGAACGACCCAGAAGGCGACGCTGGTGAGCATGATCCAGAAACTGTAGATCATCAGGGCACCAAAGATGGTTGCGACGACAAAGCCCGCTGCTTGCAGTGGGCCAATGGCGTCACCGAGCAAGACAAGCGCCGTGCCCAGGAGGATCGCGCCAAGGATCACATCAACGAGGCGCCAGAGGCGGATCTCACGCACACTCACCATAATCTGCGCATCTTCGGGTTTGGTCAGCGCAAAATCGAGCGTGCCTTCACGGATGTCTTCCATGAGGCGCAGCATATTGGGCTGAATGACGGCACCGATCAAACCGCCCATCATAATATGGACGCCCATCACAACGAGCAACTCGGTTTGTGACCAGCCGGCGAGATCGGTGGTATGGCTAAAGACGAGGGCGAGGCTAATGAGGCCAACGGCGAGCGCGACGCCGGATTGCAAAAGCTGGATCCAGAAATTGACCCGATACTGCAGTTCATTCATCGCCCCAATGCGAAAGAAGTGGTACATCAACCGAAACATGCCCATCGCGTTACCCTCCCACTGCGCCATAGCGGCGTACCCCGGCGCGCCAGACCAGCTGCACCAGCCCAAGGCCAATGAGGATCCAGAGCACCTGGATCGCCAGGCCGGTCAGAAGTTCGGTGGTGCTGAGCGTCCCGACGAGCGCCTCGATGGGAAAGCCAAACGTCCATTGGAACGGCATGAACAGCGCGAGATCGCGGGCCCAGGGAGGCAAAAGACTCATCGGCACGAGGCGCCCCGAGAGCAGCAGTTCAACGGCGAAATAGAGCTCATAGAGCGCACTGACGCGAGTTGTCCAGAATGTGATCATGCCGAGCAGCCAGAGAAACATTGACCGAATGAGATAGGCCCCCCAGATGGCGATCGCGAAGACGCCTATCTCGAGCGGGGTCGGATTGAGTGTGGGTTGAAAGATAAGGGCCAGGATCGCCGCAATGGGCAACCAGAGCACAATCACCACCAGCTTCCAGCCGCCAAAATAGGCGAGATCCTGATGGAGCGGATGGATCGGGCGGAGTAATGCTGCGGACAGTTCACCGCGCTTGATACGCCACTCCCAGCCATAGGGTGTGAAAACGATATTCATATTGCGCACTAATGTCCACACGATATAGTAGGCCGCAAAGGCTCCTGGTGTAAAACCGCCCACCTCGCCGCCCTGGGCTGTCGCGATGGTACTCCAGACCACCAGATAGATCACCGGCTCGGCGATCATCCCAATCATATAAAAATAGTTGGCGGTGCGGTATTGAAATTGCGTGATAATTGCCGTACGCGCCATCGTCCAGTAATAATCGAGCATCGGGTTCCTTTTCTGATGATTCGACGCAAAGGCGCAAAGACGCAAAGGGTTTTGAGCGACCTCACAGGTCTTCAAGACCTTGTGTGAGAGGCCGCCCTGCCCCGCTGGGCAGGCGCGCCGGAACGAAAGATCTGTGAGGTCTGAAAGGTGCTGACTAATTACCCTGACATGGCAGGCTGATCTGCCTCGGTGGCAAAGACTTGGGCGATCACGTCGTCAATGGGCGGTTCTTCAATCGTAAGGTCGGTCAATGCATAATTGGCGAGCAGGCGAGCGGTGATACGGCTCGCCTCGGCTCTGGGGACCCGTAGCACGACTTTGCTCCCCTCGGCACTGACGACCTCGCCATACTCGCCGAGATCGGCTGGTTCGGCCAGGGTAATACCAAGCTGTCGATAGGCGGCAAAACGGTCAACGAGTCCACTCAACGCCCCATCGTAGAGCACCTTGCCGTGGTGGATGACAATTACCCGTCGGCAGAGCGCCTCGACATCAGCCATATAGTGGCTTGTTAACATAACTGTTGCGCCGTGGCGTCGATTATAGTCAGCGACAAAGCTACGGATACGGCGTTGCATCGTAACATCGAGGCCGAGCGTTGGTTCATCGAGAAAGAGTACCTGGGGCCGATGGAGCAACGCCCCGATGATCTCCATCTTCATACGTTCCCCGAGCGAGAGATTGCGCACCGGCTTGCGCACGAGGTCACCGACCTCCATCATCTCGATGAACTCATCGCGGGTTGTCTGGAACTGATCTGTCGGGATGCGATAGATGGCGCGTTGCAACTCAAACGAATCGAGGGCTGGCAGATCCCACTGAAGCTGATTGCGGTTGCCCATGACGAGCGTGATCTGCTTGAGATAAGCTGCCTCGCGGCGCGAGGGCACATGGCCGAGCACGCTCACCTCGCCGCCACTAGGAAAGAGCAAACCCGAAAGCATCTTGAGGGTGGTTGTTTTGCCGGCCCCATTCGGCCCAAGAAAGCCAACAATCTCGCCGGGTGCAAGGCTGAAACTGACATTTTCGACCGCGTGTACCTCGCGCACCTTGCGCTGGACAAGGCTGCGCATGGCAGCGAGCAAGCCTGCTTGACGTTCGGGGACGTGGTACACTTTAGTGAGACCATTGACATGAATGGCAGATGTGTGCATACGGTGCCTTACTGCTACAGATAGCAAAGGTGGATGCTCATGCGTGCGAGTTTCTTGCGGGAAGAAGCGCATCCTCATTGAATGCGAAGAGAAGGATTTAGGAGCTAGAAAACAGGAAACAGGCCGAGCACATCAGGACGCGATACGCGCCTCTGAACGGTAAAGCAGCCTGAAATCCTTGCCTTATGGTAGCATCATTTGGGGGGTGTGCCATAGGGCTGAAGACTGATTCTGGATGGGGGCTATGCCCCATACGCATGAACGTTAGGGCTGGTGCCCTAGACCCAATACTGTTCAAATAAGGACGAGAAGAGACCTTGTTCATACGAGAGACGTACTATCTGTGAGGTCTGGTCGAGCGGATTAACTTTTTAAATACCATAAGCGCTCGGCTTTGGGATGCGAAGCCAGCCTGCGCGGGTTCGAGCCAAAGACGCGCAACTGGCGTTGAAGTATGGCGCATGGTCACCCTGGATGATCACATGACCCGCGAGCAACAGGGTGAGCGCCCGTCAGACGTCACAGGTCTTCAAAACCTGTGACGTCTCAGGCGGGTTTTGTTGTTCAGGAGCGCAGCGTAGGGTCGCAAGCGTCGCGACGGACGAGATGCTGAGCGCAGCGAAGCATGTCCATGCAGCACCTTCAAGCATCATTGGTAGTACCCAGCGAAAGAAGATTCTTGGGGGGTGCAGGCTCCCAAACCCTGCCAACAGAGATAGAAAGGAGAGGTGTATGGCACGAGCGGGTCTTGTATATGTCGGCACAACGAATGGCCTGGTAATCTACAGTGATCCGGGTGGCACGGGGCGGTGGCGGCGCGTGGCGCATGTGCTCGACGGGCAGGCTATTGATGCCATGCTGGCGGTCGATGCGCTGGTCGTGATGGTGGTAACGCACGATGGCAAAGCCTTGCGTACGCTGGATGGAGGGGAACACTGGGCTGAGGCACCGGCTGACGATGCCGAGACTTTGCTGGCGCTGGTACATTCGGATGAAACGGTGGTGGCGACGGCTCAGGGGCCGGCGCGCTGGCGTGATGCCCGTTTCGTGGCGACTGATACTCGTGCCCTTGCGCTGCTTTCAGGCAAGCAAGAGGTGTTGCTAGCGGCAACTGCGGGTGGAACCAGGCTCGTACGCAGCGAGGATGGTGGGGCCTCGTGGGAGTCGGCTGAAGTTGCGTGCCCGCTTGCGGGCGGGGTATGTACGATTGCGCCAGCGAGTTATCACATGGATGTAGCGTGGGCTGGCACTGACGGTGGTCAATTGCTCTGCTCGGATGATCGGGGGCGTCATTGGCACGAGGTGACGCAAGAGGATGCCGGGGTGTTGAGCCTTGCGGTGGTGCGTTTGATCTGAGGTGCGACGGCGCTTCGGCCTTACGCGACGCGGGGCAGGTGCCGCCATCGTGCGTGGAGGCATCTCCCATGGCTGCTGCGCCCATCGGCCCAGCGGGTGCGATGCCCGCCCCCGCGAACGGGCGGATCCCGGGTAGCGACAGATCGATCCATGCTAGGGCGATTGCATCTTCTGTGTATGCACCCCGCCAAGGCACCCGCAAGGGCACCCGCAAGGGCACCCGCAAGGGCACCCGCAAGGGCACCCGCAAGGGCACCCGCAAGGGCACCCGCAAGGGCACCCGCAAGGGCACCCGCAAGGGCACCCGCAAGGGCACCCGCAAGGGCACCCGCAAGGG
>NZ_LYXE01000105.1 GCF_002532075.1 Candidatus Chloroploca asiatica
AAGGTGCCACGGCAAGCGCAGCGGGCTGCCACGGCAAGCGCAGCGGGCTGCCAACGCCAGCTCTGTCATTCCGAACGCAGTGAGGAATCTTCGCTGCGGCGCATGGAAGACCCCTCGCTGCGCTCGGGGTGACAGTGCTGGCGCAGCGGGGTGACACGGCGGGCGCAGCGGGGTGACACGGCGGGCGCAGCGGGCTGCCAACGCCAGCTCTGTCATTCCGAACGCAGTGAGGAATCTGCACTGATCGTCATGGAAGCCCCCTCACGTTCGTTCGGGGTGACCGTGCAGGCTCCGCACCGGCACGGTTTCTTCCAGCACCAGTGGCCGACCGGCCATAGGATACTCAGGGTGACAAAACCTGAAACACGTTGTTCCCAGACTATTGAAGCGCTCTCTCGAGATCTCCTTCGATCTCCTGGCGGGTGAAGACCCGGAGCGCAGCCCGCTCATCATGAATGCCGTAGGAGACCAACCAGCGGCCATCGTCCAGGTGAACCAGACCACACGGGTAGACGACGCGGCGTGGTGCCATGTGGCTTGCGGTCGGACGCTGGCGTGGCCCTTCGTGTTCCGGCCAGAGGATCGGGGTGGGGCGGAGGAACGTAGGAGCGAAGGGCGGCTCGGCGGCAAACGCATAGACCCCGCCGTAATAGCGTACAGGAGCGAAGTGCTCACGCAGCCAGCGTTTGATCTGGCGGAACCAAGGCATGTGCTTGAGCGTTGCTGCGGCCCGTGAAGAATTGACCGGGGTCGGTCTTTGGGCATGCGTGCGTGAATGAAAGACCGAAACGTAGTTTGCTCCTACCCGTACCGGTGGCGTACCGCCGCGTAACTCACCGTAACGCCGGGTATAGGCCGTTGTGTCCCATGCCGTGCGATAGACTGGTCGGCAACGAATCGGCCCGCTGCCAGCCAGGTCGACGTGCAACACGATGTGGGGAGCGACCTGATAGATCGCAAAGAGTTCCCCGTCGTGGGCGAAGAGCAGCCAGTTCTTTTCGCAGGGTTGGCGGGGCCCTTGTAATTCGAGGAGTCGCGCCGGCGACTGTGCCTGCAAAGTATCCGGATCCAGTTCGACCAGAAAGATCTGATTGGGAACCGTATTCCAGTCATTATTGAAATGGACAAAGAGCCGATCGCCGAAGACGAGAAACCGTGCATCGTAGTGGTTGGTGGCTTCACTGGTGATCGTATCGGACAGCGCTACCACGGATCCTGGAACCACCCGCAGGCGTTCGTCGAGCACGCAGATGGCCGTGGCGACCCGGAACGGCTTCTCGTAACCGAAATCGACACGGTAGGCCATGAGCAGTCGGTTACGGAAGCGGGTGAGGGCGGGGTTGTAGACGTGAAAGTCTTGTGCTGGCTGCGCACGTTGCCAGGTGCCCGGCATCAAATCACTTGCACGGTACTCGTGCCTGATCATCATATTCAGTTCATGGCTATTCTCACCCATCGTCATCTTGGTTTTTTCATTGCAGCGCCTCATTGGGTGCAACTAGCTACGTATGTAGCGATGCTGCCATCAGTCGCGCCTCGATCTCATCGGCACCGAGGGCAGAGGATAGCCAGTGAAGCCAGGCTGGAGCTTGTGCCAGCATCTTTGGATGGAACAAATCGGCCATGGGCACCGCTTCCAACTGTAACCCGAATTGCTCGGTGAGAACCTTGTGTAATGACTGGTCGATGGAAGGAAACTGGGACGCTGGGATCACGACAGTATCTTCAGGGAAGCGTGCTGCGTACTCGAGTGCGAATTCATTATGCGTGTGCCACAGATGGATAGCCGAGATAGGTGTGATCAACAAGTGTGGTCGTCGCTGCTTTAGCCCGCGTGTAACAAGTGAATGCGCAACATCCGCGCATGGACGCCAGACAATGATGACTTTCAGGCTCGGGATCAGCTTTTTCCAGTGCATGAGAAAGATCGTCGTCCGTGGGTCTTTCCAGCCCCAGGCTGTATGAAGAGCGCTGCGCTCGCGCACCAGAGATGTGGCGCATTCCGTTTCCTCAGCGGTGAAGTGTAGAAAATTCTTCGGTGTCAGTTTCCAACCGGCGGAAAATCGTCGGATACGACGAAGATGCCAGGCATGCAGCCGCACAAAGTCCAGATCCTCGAAGTATCCACGCGGGTTGGAGACGTCGGATCTGATGTCACCGCCGGTGGTCAAGGGTAAACCAGAATTGGCTAGCCATTGGGCAAGAAATGAAGTGCCCGAGCGATGCATCCCTGCAATACAACAGATCACTGTTTGACCTCTTTGCGCAATGCAGGCGTCCCCCACAATAGGCGCCCATAACGCGACACGTTGGCGCGAGCGGTTTTGTCAATAAGTAGTCGGCTCACCAGCAAAAACAACGCACCGACTGTGGCATTGGCTAGCCGGAGCACCACAACTGCTACTTGGCCCCAATATTTTTGCGTATAGTGATAGCGTGACGCAAGTAGATACGCTCCAATCATCCCGTTGAGCAGCGGCGTATCCGGTGGCGTGCTGGCACCGCGCACATGCGTGACGACAGCATCTGGTACAAGCATAGTTTTCCAGCCCTGTTGATGCGCACGGTAGCAGAAATCGCCATCTTCGCAATACATAAAGAAGCGCTCATCCAGGCCACCGAGTTGCTCGAACAACTCGCGCCGCACCAGCATGACTGCGCCGGTGACTGCCTCGACCGTCTGCGGCGTGTCGGCAGCGATATTCCAGTTGGTGCGACGAAGCATCCATCGCCGCACGCGATGCAGCGGCCCGACGCCAACGCCAAACCAGAAGAAACTCCATGGTGTTTCGAAGGCGAAGCAGTTGTGGCGGAGGCATCCATCGACAGCAAGCACGCGTGGCGCACAGATGCCGACCGACGGATGGCTGTCTAGAAACGCCACTAGGCGGTCGATTGCACCCTCGTGAACCTGTGTATCGGGGTTGAGCAGTAACAAATATCTTCCCCCGGCCAGCCGCGTGGCCTGGTTGACGGCAGCGGCAAAACCGACATTAGTAGTATTTGTCACTAGCCGCAGGCTTCCTGAGCGCCGTATCGCATCCATAGTGTCATCGGCGGAAGCATTGTCAACCACGATGATCTCGTAGGGCACGCGTGTATGCTGCGCCAGCGTATCCAGACACGGGCCGATCTCGTGGGCGCTGTTGTGGGTGATGATGAGAACCGAGATATGTACCTGCATCTGGGTTCTCATCGCTCTGACGTATCGACGAAATGACTCTGCTGGAAAGCCTCAACAAGCTCAGCGTAGTTAGACACAAACTCACGATAAGGTCGGCGCCAGGTTTGATGCACGGGCGACACTGCTAGACTCGGCGGTATCTCCAGGAAAGCACAAATACGATCCAGCAAAGGTTGCCAGCTTTCGCTCTGGCGCAAATCGTCTTCGTAAACGATTTCCAGATGAGATGTTTCGCGCATGAGCGCCGCACATCGAACCTGTTGTGCATGGACAAAAGCCACCGTCTGCATGAATTCGGTCTGGCTGATGTCTATCGAGAGAATGGGAACAGCACTGTCAGCCATACTGATCCAATGGTTGGTGGCTGCGCCAACAAGAACCGAAAGCGTCCGGTCAAACACAGAACGCCTCCACAAGTAGATGATACGCCAACCTGTAGCGTTCAGCGATCCCAGTACCTGGCCTGGTTCGTACACATGACGCTCGAATAGCTTGAAGCCGTAAATTGGGCGATGGTATCGTAGTCGAGCGGCGAACCTCCGCAGGGTGATATAGACATGCGGGTATCTGTACCAGATGCGATACAGGAGCCGAGGACACGTTACACGAGTCCAGAAGGTTGGGTTCAAGAGCTCGCCATCACAGTGAATGGCTGGATGGGCGTTCAGAAGGCTTCTGAGCAAGGTGCTGCCCGTACGAGCTGTACCAAAGATGACAAATGGTTTAGTGTTCATGCGACTTAAAACATCTTTTCTGCGCCATCGGGCCTCCAATTCATTTCGCCAACCAATTGGACAGATCCCGTCCGACGATGTCCTGCAAACGCAGGATATCGTCGTGTTGAGGACGCGTTAATTCGTTACGCAGAGACGGATCGAGCGGCGGCAAAGGTACTTGGTTCAAATTAGTCAGCCAACGGGTTATCTTTTGACGCAGAGGTTGGGGGAGCCACGGTCTGATCCATTGTTTTACCCGGTTGTTTTGCCGGACAAACTGGTTTACAGATGTGCTGCGGATCCCGGCCCCCTGGTTGTAAATCTGGGAGACGTTAGGTGTAAACGAATCATCCACTTCCAGAAAGGCGTAGACTTTACGCACGAAAGTAACCGGATCATCTTTCAGGTCATCGTACAGGCTAATATGTAATTGTTGGCGCGGGAAACGTGCCAACCAATCCTGTAAACGCTCTACATACCACGCGGCATTGCGGCAAGCATAGGCAGGAAGGTGTCCTTCAAAACGCTTTTGCCACCGGCGGGCTGAGTCCTGATAAGCTCGGCAAAAATCTGTTTCTGGTTCTTTTCCCCGTTTGGTATGCATAGCAAATGCCGAATAGGCGCGGTCTACGGGTTGCCTGAGAATGCAAATAAATTTAGCGTTGGGTAAATAACGGCTTATCCGTTCACATGCCCGCGCTTCAAAGTTAGAGGGCGAGGCTTCACCATGTAGTGCAGTAGTGGGTAAGTCTGCAAATAAAGCCTGATAAGTGGTTAAGGTTTGGATGGCATACGGGTAAGGAGCAGAACTAGCCGGGGGTGGTTGATCAACTTCTCCATACTCAAAAAAGTCGGGTTCTTTTATCTGCGACATCGCAATTTGTGGATGTTGGTTCAGGTAGGCATGCAGCGAAGTGGTACCGGCCTTCGCAACACCGATCACGAGAAAATTGGGCATGGTCATATTATTCGCTAACTCTCTTTCACTCAGGTGTAGATTCCATTGCCGGATAAAACCTACTCAGCCAGCCAGTGGGTCAGATCGCGGTCAATCAAGTCTTGTAGGCGCAAAATATCATTGCGCTGGAGCATGGTTAACTCTCGACGCAATTGTGGATCGAGGGGTGGCAAAGGTACTTGGTTCAAATTAGTCAGCCAACGGGTTATCTTTTGACGCAGAGGTCGGGGGAGCCACGGTCTGATCCATTGTTTTACCCGGTTGTTTTGCCGGACAAACTGGTTTACAGATGTGCTGCGGATCCCGGCCCCCTGGTTGTAAATCTGGGAGACGTTAGGTGTAAACGAATCATCCACTTCCAGAAAGGCGTAGACTTTACGCACGAAAGTAACCGGATCATCTTTCAGGTCATCGTACAGGCTAATATGTAATTGTTGGCGCGGGAAACGTGCCAACCAATCCTGTAAACGCTCTACATACCACGCGGCCCCCAGATAAAGCTCCAGAGTTGTCTCTTTACGCTGTTCCCATCGTTGGTCGGCAGATAGATACGCACTCCGGAAATCTTTTTCCGGCTCCGATCCCAAACGCTGGCGTACCCAGAATGCAGAATAGCTGCGTTCTACCGGTTGTCGTAAAATGCAAATAAGTCTGGCGTTGGGTTAGGGCTACGTCAAAGTGGTAGCCCATCGTGTATCCTTCTGAAGGAATGATCGAACGCTTCAGGAGGACACGATGGA
>NZ_LYXE01000106.1 GCF_002532075.1 Candidatus Chloroploca asiatica
AGGGTCGTCTTGCCATGGTCTACGTGCCCAATCGTGCCGATGTTTACGTGCGGCTTCGTCCGCTCGAATTTCTGCTTTGCCATAAGCTTGATACTCCACAAGGTTTTGAGGTAGTGCTGGTCACCACCCAACGTTATTTCACTTTATCTCGATGAGAGGGGGCCAAACCCCTCACTTTTCAGCCACTCACACCCACCCGAGGACGTGAAGAACAAATCCTTTTCCGACACACTACAACAGGTCAGACTGCACCTGATGGGGATGAAGCACATCCGACCAGCAGGCATAGAGGGCAGTGGGCAGCAAGCGCCCGGAGCGTTCTTCGCGGAGGGTCAACTCCCCCGCGCTTGTCGAACCTGAACGCCGACTGAAAGCTGCCGTCAGCAAATTGTACAAGGTCAACGCGGACACATTCGTCGCATAAGCATTGAGCAACAACCCAAGGGACTGGTCACTCAAGAGTTGCACACACTGCGCAACAAGTTCAGGCAAATGCTCATTCAAGCGCCAGATTTCCCCTTTGGGGCCACGGCCAAAGACGGGAGGATCCATCACAATCAAGTCATAGTGGCGTCCACGGCGAATCTCGCGTGCAACAAACTTGCCAACATCATCAACGAGCCAGCGAATTGGCGCTGCTTCGAGGCCAGAAAGGCGTTGATTATCCTGCGCCCACCGCACAGCTGGCTTGGACGCATCGACGTGGGTCACTGCGGCACCGTGAGCTGCGGCATAGATACTCGTCAAGCCAGTATAACCAAAGAGCACAAGCACCGACGGTCGAGGGCTTCTGGCGAGCACATCTGCGAGCCAGGGCCAATGAGCGCTATGCTCGGGAAAGATCCCGGTATGACGAAACGGGGTTGGGCGAACCCAGAACGCTAAATTGTCATAGTGCAACGGCCACTGTTCAGGCAACTGACGGCGCGCAACCCAGTGACCAGGGGTATCATCGCCGCTGCGAGCTTTCGCAAAGGTTGCATCAGCACGCAACCACTCTTGTTCGGTCAACGTCACCGGCCAGATCGCCTGGGTATCGGGCCGTACTAGGGTATAGGAACCAAAACGTTCGAGCCTGGCACCGCCACCTGTATCAAGGAGGGCATATTCCCGCCAGGGTGGCGGTGCCAGCAAATGCAACTCAGGCATGCGTACTCAACTCGCACTTCGCTTTTCGATAATCTCTTTCGCAAGCGCGTCGGGCAACGCCTCGTAGTGATCGAACTCCATCGAAGAGGTTGCACGGCCCTGGGTCGCAGAACGAAGGTCGGTGGTATAGCCAAACATCGTTGCGAGGGGCACATAGGCTTTGACAATCTGCGCATTGCCGCGTGCTTCCATCCCTTCAACACGGCCACGGCGCGAGTTCAAATCACCGAGCACGGTTCCAAGGAAATCCTCGGGGGTTGTCGTTTCGACCTTCATAATTGGCTCAAGCAACTGGGGGCGGCCCTTACGAACACCGTCCTTCAGCGACATTGAAGCAGCAATCTTAAAAGCCATTTCGGACGAGTCAACCTCGTGGAATGAGCCATCATAGAGGATTGCTTTGAGGTCAACCACGGGGAACCCGGCCATCACACCGGTCTGCATGGCCTCTTTGATCCCCTGTTCAACGGCGGGAATATACTCACGAGGAACCGTCCCACCGACAATCTGGTTCACAAACTCAAAGCCAGCCCCAGGCTCTTGTGGTTGAAACTTAATCTTCACGTGAGCAAACTGGCCTTTACCACCAGTCTGGCGAACAAAGCGAGTCTCGATATCAGAAGCTGTGCTAATCGTCTCGCGATACGAAACCTGAGGCTTGCCCTGATTAGCTTCGACCTTATACTCACGGCGCATACGGTCAACAATCACCTCGAGGTGAAGCTCACCCATCCCCTTAATAATCGTCTGACCGGTTTCCTGGTCGGTATAGACACGGAAAGTCGGATCTTCCTCACTGAGACGATTCAGGGCAATAGCCATCTTATCTTGATCAGCCTTCGTCTTGGGCTCAATGGCCAACTCAACAACCGGCTCGGGGAAGCGAATACTCTCGAGCACAATCGGCTTATCGGGGTCACAGATAGTATCGCCGGTAAAACTCTGCTTAGGACCAACCATTGCCGCGATATCACCGGCATAGACCGTATCAATATCTTCGCGATGGTTTGCATGCATCTGGAGAATGCGTCCGAGGCGCTCACGCTGACCGCGGGTACTATTGAGGACATAGCTCCCCTTCTCGATCGTGCCAGAGTAGACCCGGAAATAGGCCAACTTCCCAACGTAGGGATCGGCAACAATCTTGAAGACAAGGCCAGAGAACGGTGCCTCATCGGTAACCTCGCGCAGGAGCAACTCAGCATCGTCTTCGCCAAGCAGATGACCGGGGAAAGTCCCCTGGATAGGGGGGCGTTCGAGAGGCGAAGGAAGAAACTCAACGACAGCATCAAGGAGTTTCTGGACGCCCTTATTTTTCAGTGCAGCACCACACAGAACAGGAACGAGCTTGCCCTCAATTGTAGCCTTACGGAGACCACGCTTGAGTTCTTCAAGGCTCAAATCCTCGCCCTCAAGATAGAGCAGGGTCAACTCATCATCGGTCTCAGCAATCATCTCAACGAGATCGGCACGCGCATTCTGGGCGCGAGCAAGCATATTCTCGGGCACATCCACTTCCTGAACATCCTTGCCGAGATCGTCGTTATAGATTGTTGCGCGCATCGTCAAGAGATCGACAACGCCTTTGAAGGTATCTTCAGCGCCAATAGGCAACTGAATAACTGCTGGTTTCGCACCCAGGCGGTCAACAATCATATCAACACAGCGCTCAAAACTTGCGCCGGTGCGATCCATCTTATTGACAAAGCAGACACGGGGCACACTATACTTATCAGCCTGACGCCAGACCGTCTCAGACTGAGGCTCAACCCCAGCGACCCCATCAAAGACCACGACGCCACCATCGAGGACACGCAGCGAGCGCTCGACCTCAACGGTAAAATCAACGTGGCCGGGCGTATCAATAATATTGACCCGATAGACTGTATCACCGAGTTTCCACTGCGCCGTAGTTGCAGCCGAGGTAATCGTAATCCCGCGCTCTTGCTCCTGGGGCATCCAGTCCATCGTCGCGGTTCCCTCATGAACCTCGCCGATTTTATAGGTGCGCCCGGTATAGAAGAGAATGCGCTCGGTTGTGGTGGTCTTGCCCGCATCAATGTGAGCAATAATCCCAATATTTCGCACTTTATCAAGTTCGAACTGGCGTGGCATACCGTCCCCTACTCCTAGGTCAGGCGAGCATATCGCCTCTTATAGGACTCACAGCAAGCATCAAACAGGAGAACTTCTGTTGAGCGCTTAGAGCCGTCCATAATGGGCAAAGGCACGATTTGCCTCAGCCATCTTATGTACATCTTCCTTACGTTTAATCGTCGTCCCGGTATTGTTATAGGCATCTACAATCTCATTGGCGAGACGCTCGTGCATCGGGCGACCACTACGTGAGCGAGCAGCAGTCAAGAGCCAGCGCATTGCGAGGGCATAGCGGCGGTCGCTCTTAACTTCAACAGGCACCTGATAGGTTGCGCCGCCAACGCGCTTGGGTTTAACCTCAATAGCGGGACTGGCATTGCGTAGCGCAATCTCAAACACCTCAAGTTGCGGCTTCCTGGTGCGCTCAGCGGCAATATCGAGCGCATCATAGACAATGCACTCGGCGACGCTCTTTTTACCGCGTTCCATCACTTTATTGATGAACTTCTGCACCAACACACTATTGTAGCGTGCATCAGGTGGCGGGATCCGCTTTTCAATATTTCCACGACGGGGCATAGAATTTCCTCAATGCTTGTAGCTGACAGATTGTGCAGCAACGAAGGCTGACAGAGCGACCGTTTTGCTTTGCGCCGTGCAGCAATTAGCGCTTCTTGCCAATCGCCTGGGCATTCTTCTTGGTACCGTACTTCGAGCGACCCTGTTTACGACCATTCACCCCCTGGGTATCGAGGGTACCGCGCACGATATGGTAGCGCACACCCGGCAAGTCTTTGACACGGCCACCGCGGATCAGCACCACCGAGTGCTCTTGCAGATTATGGCCCTCACCAGGGATATAGGCCGTTACCTCGATCTGATTAGACAGGCGGACACGGGCAATTTTGCGCAGAGCCGAATTCGGCTTCTTGGGCGTCACCGTTGCAACCTTGGTACACACCCCACGCTTCTGAGGTGAACCCTTGCCACGCGTCAACTTGCCCTTCAACGAATTGTACGTGAACCGCAGTGCAGGAGCCTTGGTCTTCTTCTCGACCGGCTTACGCGGTTTCCGTACGAGCTGATTAATAGTTGGCATCCAGCACTCCTACAGACTAAAGCTCGCTCATCAACATCCAATGTTCAGACAAAATAATATCCGAGCCCCGTATCTGGTCATAGCAGAAGCTACGCCTTAGAGTGGGCCGGTTTGACACACAGAGGACTATTCAGCGCGTGCCATGGCACGACGATAAAGGAGTATACCATTTGGCGGGGGGGTTGTCAAACGAGGAAAGCGTACAATTTTCACTACCAATTGTTGCCAGAGTAATCATTGACGCAGTATAGTGCAAATGTTATGATAAGCAAAATTTGCGTGCTGCCAAGGGAAGAAAGGCCTGGCTGCGATATGGATGAACCAATTATTGTTGCGATTCGTGAGATCTACTGGAACGTAGATCGTTTTGGCAAACTGGCTCCCATCTTTCTCTATGGTCTGATCCTGGTCACATCAATTGTGATGACCTGGGGTATTTTGCGTGATATTGGGCGATGGCGTAAAGGGCGTCCTGATGCACGCATTGACCAACTTCCCGCACGTACCGTTGAGTTTCTGGCCCAAGTCTTTGGCCAAAAGAAGGTACTGCGTGATCGTCGGCCAGGGATGATGCATGCTCTAATCTTTTTTGGTTTTCTGACCCTCTTTATTGGCACCGACATTATTGCGGTTGAAGAGGATTTTACGTTGCCGATGATGGGGGAGGATGCAGGCAAGATTCTTGTCGGCACGTTTTATCAGAGCTACGAATTTATTATGGATACGCTAGGGCTTGTTTTTGTGGCAGGCCTGAGCTGGGCTGCGTGGCGGCGGTATCGGATCAAAGAACCGCGCCTTGATAATCGGCGTACCGACGCGTGGGTGTTGTGGGTTTTGCTCTTCATTGGCATTGGCGGCTTTTTGATCGAGGGGTTGCGCATTGCCAATCAAGAAATTGGCGGCATTCCCGTCTATGAGCAGGCGTGGGCACGCCTAGCATATGTCGGCTTTGCGCTAGCCGTCGTCTTCAAAGCCATCGGGCTAGGGGATGGCAGTGCCATCGGGCTCAACCTTCACATTCTGCTCTGGTTCACCCATGCGGCAGCGACGGGAGCATTCATTGCGACACTACCGTTTAGTAAATTCAAGCACATCTTTTACACCCCGCTCAACACCTTTTTTCGGGATACAGCGCCACGCGGTGCCCTTGAGACCATTCCGGCGCTGGAAGCGGAAATCGAGAAAGACGAGCCCCGTCTAGGCATTGCGACGCTGGGTGATCTGAGTTGGAAGCACCGGCTCGATCTTGATGCCTGTATGCGGTGTGGGCGGTGTCAAGCGGCCTGTCCGGCGCACGCATCGGGGGCGGATCTTTCACCGAAGTATATTATTACCAAATTGCACGACTTGATGCGGGAAGAGCCGATCCATTTCAAAGATGGCACCGTCAAACTTGTCGCGCAGCTTGACATGGATGGACAAGAGGATGAAGAGGGAGGCAGGGGAACGATTGATAACGAGCGGGTACCCCTATACGAAAACCTCTTTACCGAAAATGAACTGTGGAGTTGCACGACATGTTATGCGTGTGTCCACGAATGCCCGGCGATGATCGAGCATGTTGACGATATTGTGGGTGCACGGCGACACCTCACGATGATTGCGAGCGAAGTGCCACAAGGGGTCAAACGGGTGCTTGAAGGCATCGAGCGTGCCGGCAACCCGTGGCGCTTGCCAGCCGGTGAACGGACAGCCTGGGCGGAGGGGTTGGATATCCCGATTATGGCCGAGCAAGAAGAGGCGGACGTACTCTTCTGGGTTGGCTGTGCGCCGAGTTACGACGAACGCAGCAAACGGGTCGCACGAGCCTTTGTGCAACTATTGCAACAAGCTGGCGTTAACTTTGCCATCCTTGGTGACGAAGAGACGTGCAACGGCGATCCGGCGCGACGCATGGGGGAAGAATTGCTCTATCAAGCACAGGTAGAGCAGAACATCGAGACGATGAAGCAATACAAATTCAAGACCATCGTCACGACGTGTCCCCACTGCTTCAACACAATCAAGAACGAATATCCTCAGTTCGGTGGTGGTGCGGGCGTTGACTATGACGTTATCCACCACACCGAATTCCTAGCGCGGCTGGTAGCCGAGGGCAAACTGAAGCCAGTGAAGCCGCTTGGCGAAAAGGTCGTGTATCACGACCCGTGTTACATCGGCCGTTACAACGACATCTATGATGCACCTCGTGAGCTACTGAAGAGCATTCCGGGGGTTGAACTGGTCGAAGCGCCGGATCGCAATCGCGAGCGCTCGATGTGTTGTGGCGGTGGTGGTGGCAATGTCTGGCTAGAGGGTTGGGGCAAAGAGCAGGTCAACTACATCCGGCTCGAGCAGTTGACCGAGGCACAACCAGCGACACTCGCGATGAGCTGCCCATTCTGCATGGTGATGTTTGAAGATGCCGCCAAGAACACTGGGCGGGATGAAAGCCTACGGCGGCGCGATATTGCAGAATTGCTCCTGGAGTCACTGGAACCTACGGCATGAGGGAAGCAGACATATAGACGTACTGAAGGCCAGCAATGCTGGCCTTCAGTGTGTCATCAGATTAAATTTAGAGGGAAGCTAAATTAATAGCGGCGATTGCCAAAGCCACCACTATCATGACGGGGGCCACGCGGACCGCCTTTATCTTCAGCTTCATTCACACGAAGAGGACGCCCCCCGATCTCAAGGCCATCGGTGTCACGGATCACCTTGGCAAGATCCTCCACTTCCATCTCAACAAAACCAAACCCCCGCGAGCGCCCGGTATCACGATCATAAATAACGCGAGCACTCTGCACCGAGCCATGCTCACGAAACACAGCTTCGAGTTGCTGATCGTCAATACCCCACGCGAGATTACCGACAAAGAGCTTTACTTGCATTCCGATCCCACTCCTGCGTGCCAGGCTACACCGTGACACACTGCACCGGCAAGGGCAAGCGCCCCTGCGTTCATCAATTCGGGCGACACGTCGAAGCAATACATTGAGTCACTTCGTGGAGAAATGTCGTCAAAACAGGCAAACCTTCCGAAACGACTCGGTGGAAAGGCCGACACACACGATCTTCATTGTTCGTGTGCCATGGCCTAGCTAAGCAAACGCCGCGGGCTGCACCTCGGTCGGGGAGGCACATGCATTCAAGGAGACGAAACCTATTGCAAAGGAGGCTCTTGCGACATCGTGACGCTGTTAGATATGGAAAGTGTACCACATACATATCACTTTGAGAAGCCCCCATGATGACTTTCAGGCAAATTTTGTACAAATAGTACGAGAGGGCATCTATTCACACGATAGCATCAAAAGGTATCATGAGAAATTATTCTTTTTGCAATTATTGATTTAGCGTACTAGAGCAAACCTAACGAGTTTGTCAAAGCATTTACGTACTTGCTCACGGCTATGCCGCGAGCAAGCACACAGTACCTTTACAAATACTTAAGACCAGAGAAGAATTTTGGGAAGATATGATCGTTTTCGGGGATTATTTGTGTAATATGTCACAGATTTAGCAATCTACGTCCCGAGGGACGCTACTTTGCTCAAAAAAACAGCCCGCGTCGTGGGCTGTTTTTCGAGCGAAGCAGGGGATGGAGGAGATAGGCTAGCGGGTTAGCAATAGCGGTCAAACCAGGCGAGGGTACGCCGCAAATGGTCAACGCGGTGGGCAGGTTCACCGGTGCGGGTAAGTTCGTGGCCTTCACGGGGGTAGCGAACAAATTCAACAACTTTCTTCTGGCGACGGAGGAAAGAAAAGAGTTGTTCGGCCTCGCTGATGGGAACACGGTAATCACACTCGCTATGCAAAAGCAAGAGAGGGGCAGTTATTTTATGGGCGTGGGCAAGAGGCGAGTGAACCCACAACTCTTCGGCCATTTCCCAGGGATAGCCATTGAACTCAATTTCGATCAACTCGTGGGCATCGGATGTAGAGGGGTGAGAGATGAGATTGTAGACACCGCGGGCGGCTACTCCACAGACAAAACGATCAGTGTGAGCCAACAACCAGGCGGTCATATAGCCGCCATAGGAGCCACCGGTAACGGCAATGCGCGCAGGATCAATGCCCCCGCGGGACAGCATGGCGTCAACACCTGCCTCGATATCAGGGGCATCGGCATAGCCCCAATTGCCACGGATGGCATCGCGCCACTGTTCGCCATAGCCTTCGGAGCCGCGTGGATTGCAGAAGAAGACGACATAGCCTGCGGCGGCCATCGTTTGCCATTCATGCCACATCGAACGGAAAGCCGGCCCCCACATCGTATGCGGACCGCCGTGAATCGAGACAATCATCGGATGAGGTTGATCGGGTTGCCAGGCAGGCGGATAGAGGGCCCATCCCTGAACCTCCTGACCATCGGGGGCAAGGTAGAGAATTTCATTGAGCGGAACCACAACACGCTGGTCGAGGTAGGCTTGATTGAGTGTGGTCAACTGGCGTTCGGTGCCATCAGCGTGGAGCAAGAAGAGTTCACCGGGATTCGCGGGGCTACTAGCGAGAAACGCGATCGTGCCATCACGGGCGACATCAAAGCCATTGACCATGCGCAAGCCGGGGACAAGAGTTATGCCATTGCGGTAGGTTGGCGTACCAGGCAAGCCAAGACTATACAGATGCTGATCACCGCGCCAGCCAGCCGTAAAGATGATGCCCTGGCTATCGGGTTGCCAGCGGAACTGTTCCACATTGAGATCGGTATGAGCAGTCAAATCCTCTGGCTCGCCGCCCTCAGCCGGAATGATAGCGACACGGTTACCATCGGCGAGAAGTTTTTGCTCATCGAGGCAAAGAAAAGCGATCATCGTGCCATCGGGCGAAGGTTGAGGATCGAAATAGGAGAAGCCGGGTTTGGTAAGAACGATGGGTTGAGCGCCACTAAGGGGAAGACGGAGCACATCATAGAAAGCGAAGAGCGAGTCGGCCTCGGGATCACGAGTCGCGGTACTAAGCAGGCTCTGACCATCGGGCATCCAGGTAGGGGCACCAAAGTGGATATCGCCATCGGTAAGGCGGCGTGGCCGGGGAAGTTGTTCGACATCATCAAGCGGCACATCAATGACATAGACGTGGCGGCGACGGTGGTCAAAGAAACTGGTGCCACTACGATAGGGGAGGCGCGTGATCACGCGTGGATCGATGCACTGCTCTTCTTCATGACGGCGCTGCTCGACGGCGCGTTGTGCGTCCCAGGCGGTAGCGGGGGCAGGCGAGGGTTCAGCGTGCTCACGGGCACGTTCTTCTTCGCTAACAGGGGCAAGAAAAGCAATCTGGCGACCATCAGGGCTCCAGACCGGATCACTGGCGCCATTGGGCATGGCCGTGAGTTGTTGAGCCTCACCGCCGGCGAGTTGAAGGCGATAGAGTTGTCCCTGAGGATCATCGCGACGTGAAACAAAGACCAGACTCTGACCATCGGGATTCCAGCGTGGTTGATAATCGAACAGCCCATGGGTCAAGCGGCGTGAGTGTCCAGTTGCGACAGAGGTAAGCACAAGGCGACGATGGTAACGATTCTCGTGCTTATTGGTCGTCACATAAACCGACACAATCGACCGGCCATCAGGACTAATCCGAACATCTTCAAGGGAGCCAAGCGAATAGAGATCTTCAACGGTTATGGGAGTGCGCTGAGTATCCACAGAGCATATCCTTACACAAGAGTTACGATGGAACAAAAGACAGTTATACGCCTTCTTCACATACGATAATTGTACCATATCTTGAGCACCTGTTACTAGCTGAGCATCAAAAACAAACTTGACAAGTAATTTTATTCAGATTATACTCAACCTGTTGTAGATTCTACAGATATATGGCAACAGAAAAGACAACTTTTAAATATCTAAGCAGATTACTCTAACGAATTCTCAAACAAACGGCTTTCTTAAAAGACTGCGGACACAATAATCCCAACATAATGTACAAACCTGTCAGGAGGAGACGACATGTCTATACAAGGAATAATCGGTATGGAAGAGCCTATTGCAGTCTTATTATTTCACACGGCTATGAGCAGAGGCCAATCGTTAAGTGATTTTGCCGAAGAAGTAGGGATTGGAACAATCTCATTGCGGCAATTTATGCTGGGCAAAACGACACGGCCACGTGAACGCACCATGGAAGCGCTTAGTAGCGTGCTCGATCTACCCATAGAAGAGATACGGCAGCGTATGGGGCGCCAGCCAGAGGCAGCCCCACCGTTTGGTGAATGGCTGAAGGCACAGATGGAAGGGCGTTTTTCGCGGTCACGGTTGAACCGTGAGGCGAAGATCAGTGATGGTGCCATGCGCAACTATCTCAGTAATCGCACCTTACCGGATGCCGATCAGTCACAACGGCTCGCCGAAGTGCTAGGAGTTGACACTCTTGCGCTCGCACGGATCATTGTTGCCAACCAATTTGCCGAAGCAGGCATCGTGCTGACGAACAGCTCGATGGTGGCCCCGATCAATAACGAAGCCGAGGGAAGCGACGGAGGAGCGCCGGTTGCGGAGGCGGATCTTAACGGATCAGGCGGGAAGCCAAGCGGACAGGAACTGTCGAGCGACGAAGTGCAACTACTTGGCCTATGGCGACAGTTGCACCCACAGGCAAAACGAGCAACGCTGGGCTACCTAGCTATTCTCGCGACTGAATAAGACGCCCAGATTCACATGAGGGGTGGGCCGCTAAGCGGCCCACCCCTCATGCGGATCTGAGGGACAACGACAACTTGCGCCTGCGCTTGACTCCTGGTACGATGCCTCAGCCTAATAGAGGAGGCTATGCGATACGTGAAACCTATGCGACTTATGGTGAGCATGATCAGCTTGATGCTGCTCGGTGTTACGATGGTGGTGTTAAGCGGATGCACGACGCGACCACTGCTTGGCGAGGTAAGCCTGAGTGCAACGTCGTTTAACCCAACCGAAGCGAGTCGGCCCCTGGATATTCGTTATGCGGTAGGCCGTGACGCAACCGTTGATATTTATCTGAATGATAGTACTGGTGAGCAGTTTAACCTGCGACGCAGAGACATACGCCCTGGCAGTCGTGAACCCTACATTTTGCGGTTTGATGGTACCGTACCGGTTGACGACCCAATAATTGTGCGGCGGATGTTGTCACCTGGAACCTATGAACTGGTCATCGCAGCGGAGGGAAACGATGGGCAACGGAGTGAACAGCGGCACAACCTGACGATTACCGGCAATGAGATAGGGTTACCAACCATCGAGAACCTGGTCGTGTCGCCCTCAATCATTTCGCCCAATGCCGATGCAATTGATGACATTGCAGAAATCACCTACCGACTGCCGGTGACAGCAACCGTTGACATTATGATGACGGCACCTGATGGTGAAGTCATCCCAGTAGTCACCCGCGAAGAGGTAGGGCCATACGAACAGCACCACATCTGGAATGGCAAACGACCGAATCAATCGCTCTTGTCGGCGGGCATCTACACCTACACGGTGCGGGCAGAAGATGCATATGGCAACATTGTGCAGCAACAGGGACAACTTGGACTCGAAGATGTCGGGCAACCCGAAGCGCGCATTGTTGCGGCGCACATCGCCCCGCAGCGCGTCATGCTGGGAGACGTCATTACCGTGACCATGCGGGTGCGCAATACCGGCGATGTCCCGATCCGCACGTACGGGCCACCGAGCGGCTTCGCCTACACGACCGATGAAGTCTTTTCGTCGGTTGAGCAAGGACGTTACACGGCCCAGGCGGGTGGCTTCTGGCGGGTCGGCATGGATTGGGACGCCAATAGTGGGGGTGGACCGCGGCGCTACCCATTCCGCTGGGCCATTTCGCCCCGGCCAACCGAAGAGTGGGCGATCCCAGGGGTCGAAGACTTCTTGATGCCAGGCGAAGAGGTCGAGATTGTTGGACAGATTCGCATTTTGCAGCGTGAGACCCGAATGGGTTTTTATGTCGGGTTGATCCAGGATGGAGTCGGCTTCTTTCAGGATCGCACGGCACGAACAATTATCGAAGTCGGTTTCTAAACTATGGAACTTGGTGATATTCTGCGTACAGCCTTAGAGAATCTAGGGCGGCGCAAAGTACGTACGATCCTGACGTCAACCGGGGTCATTGTGGGCATCTTGACGATTGTCACAATGGTTTCGCTCGGTGTTGGCGTACAACGCGAGGTACGGGCGCAATTTGCGGCGTTAGGGCTGGAGAATGTCTTTGTCAACCCCGGCGTCCAGCGTAACGATGATTTTTTTACCCAGTTTGGCACACCACGCCGATCGAATCCGATCACGCCTGAGGTGGTTGCGCAATGGGAAGCCTTGCCAACGGTGCAGGGCGTCGTTGCCCAGATCAATCTTGATGATGTGACATCGTTGATCGAGTTTGCCAATGGCGATCTCACCTCGATCCGCGTGACAGGGCAGCAAGTCTTTGCCAACCCGTTTCGCAGTGAAGCGTCGGCGCTGGCAGGCGACATTAGCCCGGTGCAACAAGCAGGGCGAGTCGTGCTTGCGGCGGGTGCGTTGCCAGAGGGAGTTGAGGCGGGAGAACTTGTCGGACAAACAATCACGATTGTGCTCCGCAGTCCACGCGGTGAAAGTGAGCGCTTCCCGCTGATTGTTGCCGGGGTAAGCGACCTACCTGACAACGAAGTCCAGGCGACCGTCGCTGATATGGCGACGATGAAATCGTGGTGGTTCAATGTCCCGGACTACCTGCAAACCCAGGGGTACGATCTGGCGGTGGTGCGGGCAAATGACGTCGCAGCGGCGGCAGTGCTTGTGCGCACCTTTCGCGAAGAGGGGTACCGCGTACAATCACTCGAACTAATCCTCGAACAGGCGAACCGGGTTTTTGCGGTAATCAACGTCATGCTTGCCTCAGTTGGCGGATTGGCGCTCTTTGTGGCGAGCCTCGGGATCGTCAATACCATGATTATGGCGATCTACGAGCGCACGCGCGAAATTGGCACGCTGAAAGCGATTGGTGCATCACGGGGGGATATTCGCAACCTGTTTATGATCGAGGCAGGGCTAATCGGGTTGCTTGGTGGAGCGTTTGGGATTGTAGGCGGATGGCTACTAGGCCTATTGCTCAACGAAGTGATTGCCTGGTACATTGCGCGCGAGCAACTCCCGATTGCGGCGACCTTCTTTGTGACCCCGTGGTGGCTCGCGCTGGCAGCGCTCGTCTTTGCCGCACTGATCGGGATCGTGGCGGGACTCTACCCGGCAGCGCGAGCGGCACGGCTTGATCCGTTGGTAGCGCTGCGTTACGAATAAACACCGCCTTCGGCTTGACATGCCGTGCTCGGCCAACCTATGGTTGGCCGAGCACGGCGTTGTCTAACATACGCCTTTTGGCTGATGGCTAGCTCGCCCGTGTGTGCTACCCTGGCTGAGATGAGCAGATGATGGGCCCGGTTGCGCTTGGCGAGGCGCCGGTCGCGCTCTTGCAGATAAGGAGATGATTTTGCATCAGCAGAGCGAGTTTACAATTAAAGATGCCTATCAGTACAACCATGCAAGTCGGTGGCAATGGATTGTCGCGCATGTGGTGCGGTACAAATGGCTGGCGCTGGTAGCGATAGGCTGTTATATTTTGGGATGGATTGCCTATGCAGGTGCACAGGTCTTCATTGGACGTGCCGCCGAAGAGATTCTGCAGCCGAGTGCCGCCCAGGGGTTGCTGATGCTGGCGCTGATCATCATGGGGCTACTGGCGCTGGATGGCATTTCGATGCTGATTGGTACGCTTGCCGCTGAGACGGTGGCATCGCACTTCGAAGCCGATGCACGTCAGGAGCTCTATGCGAGTCTGCTGGGGAAGAATAAGGCGTTTCATGATCGGCAACGAGCTGGCGACATTATGGCACGGGCGACCGACGACACGCAGCAGTTGAGCAGCATGATCGTGCCCGGATCGAGTCTGATTTTTGAAACCATCCTGGGAATTCTGATTCCGATCACGTTTATCGCGCTGACACGGCTTGAACTAGCACTGATTCCCCTCGGCTTTGTAGCGGCCTATATTCTGCTAGCGCGGTCACATATTCGGCGCTTACAACCGGTGATCGACCGTCAGCGCGAGCAATACGGCACGCTGAACGCGGGGCTCGAAGAGAGTCTTTCGGGGATCGAAGTCGTGAAAGCGAGCGCACGCGAAATCTTTGAGCAAGGCAAATTTCGGCGTAACGCACGGATCTTCCGCGATCTCTTTGTGCAGCAAGGCGCTATCGAGGCACGCTATCTGCCACTGCTGGTCTATGGCATTGCGGCGGGCCTGACCTTCCTCCATGCGATGTGGCTTTATCGGCAGAGCGTGATTGATCTTGGCTCGGTCATTACGGTGATCGGACTGATGAATGTTTTGCGGTTTCCGACCTTTATTTCGATCTTTGCGTTTTCAGTTTTTCAGGCTGGTTTATCAAGTGCCGGACGTATTCTGAGCATTATCAAAGCCGAGACTGACTTGCATGAGAATGCAACCGGATATGCGGCCCCGATGCGTGGTGCCATCACGTTTGAACATGTGAGTTTTGGATATGCGCGGCGGGGGGCAACGGGCACAATTGAAGCACCATCGGCCGAGGCACACACACCTGCGGCAACTCTTGAGGCGGTATCGTTTGACGTTGTACCGGGGCAGACGGTCGCCATTGTAGGACAGACTGGCAGTGGCAAGAGTGCGCTGACACAACTCGTGAACCGTACGTATGACGCGACGAAGGGACGGGTTCTGATTGACGGGGTCGATGTGCGTGACTGGAGTCTTGATGCGCTACGGTCACAGATTGGCAAGATCGAGCAAGACATTTTTCTCTTCTCGCGGAGCATCGGGGAAAACATTGCGTTCGGGGCACCGGGAGCGACGCAGGCCGAGATTGAAGCCGCCGCCCACGCTGCTCAGGCGCATGCGTTTATCATGAGTTTTCCCGATGGCTACGCGACGGTTGTGGGGGAACGGGGCGTCACGCTTTCGGGGGGGCAACGTCAACGCATTGCGCTGGCGCGAGCCTTCCTGAGTAATCCGCGCATTCTGATCCTGGACGATAGCACGAGTGCAATTGATAGTGCAACTGAGGATCAGATTCAGCAAGCGATCCGCAAAGCCCAGGAGGGGCGCACCGTACTTTTGATCACCCACCGGCTCTCACAGATCCGCTGGGCCGACCAGATCCTGGTGCTTGACAGTGGCCGACTGGTAGCAGCAGGAAGTCACGACGAACTGCTACGATGCTCACGTCACTACCGGCGGATCTTTGCCCGATTTGACGTTGATCTGCCGCCACTCGAAGATGAAGCGACGCCGGTGCGGCGAGCAGCATAAGCGGTGGGTGGGGAATGTGCGTGGGCGGCAGGCAAGCCTGCCGCCCACGCACGGCAGAGGATGAAGGCTCGGCGGGGGCAACGCAAGGCCTGCCGCCCACGCACGGCAGAGGATGAAGGCTCGGCGGGGGCAACGCAAGGCCTGCCGCCCACGCACGGCAGAGGATGAAGGCTCGGCGGGGGCAACGCAAGGCCTGCCGCCCACGCACGGCAGAGGATGAAGGCTCGGCGGGGGCAACGCAAGGCCTGCCGCCCACGCACGGCAGAGGATGAAGGGTCGGCGGGGCAACGCAAGGCCTGCCGCCCACGCACGGCAGAGGATTTGGAGTGGCGTTCTTAAGACCTTCGCCGGAGGGTGTTTATCCTGGAGGAATCCATGGGTTTTATTTTTGACGGTCTGGATGCAGAAGAATACGACCGTAAATACGGCGATAAGATTCTAGTCAAACGGATTCTGAGCTACTTTCGGCCTGAAGCGCCGAAGATGATCATTGCTGCCGGGATGATTATTGCAACTGCGCTGCTTGATGCGGTGATACCGATCTTTATTGCACAGAATCTTGATCGTCTGCAGCCAGACACACCCTTTACGCAACTCGGCATGGTTGCCTTGGGCCTGGTCGCGCTGGCATCGACATCGTGGGTCTTCAACTTTATCCGTCAGACGCGCTCATCGCAGGCGGTCGGTGCGGTGGTACTCAAACTGCGCGAGGACGCGGCCGACGCCGTATTACGGCGTGATCTCTCGTTTTACGACCAGTTCCCGACAGGCAAGATCGTCAGTCGAGTGACGTCGGATACGGCAGCCTTCTCGCAAGTGATGGTACTGACGATGGAATTGATGAGTCGGCTGTTGCTCGTTGTGGTGCTGCTGATCTATCTGGCAACGATCAACCTGCAACTGACGCTCGTGTTACTGGGCCTGGCCCCTTTTATTGTCGGGGCAGCACTGGGTTTTCGAGCGCTAGCGCGGAAAACGATCACCGCATCGCGGCGGATGAATGCGACCGTGAGCGCCCATGTGCAAGAGACTGTGAGCGGCATCGGGGTCGCCAAGACCTTTCGGCAAGAGCCAGCGATCTACAACGAGTTTGTGCGGGTGAACAACCAGAGTCGGCGGGTGAATATGCGCACGCGCTACACCTTTAGCAGCATCTTCCCGCTGCTCAACATCCTGGCTGGCATCGGCACCGCGCTGCTTGTCTATCTTGGGGGCATGCAAGTACGGGGTGGTGGGCTGACACCAGGCGAATGGTTCCTCTTTATCCAGGGTTTGGCGCTCTTCTGGTTCCCACTGACCAGCATTGCCTCGTTCTGGAGTCAGTTCCAGCTTGGTCTAGCGGCAGGCGAGCGGGTCTTTGCCCTGATTGATGCCGAGCCAGAGGTCGTGCAACGAGGTGATGTGCGGCTACCGGAACTGAAAGGAGCGATCCGTTTTGCGCATGTCAATTTTGCGTACCGTCCAGGTGAGCCAGTTCTGCATGACTTCAACCTGACGATCCATCCGGGCGAAACGATTGCGCTGGTCGGACACACGGGGTCGGGCAAGAGCAGCATTGCGCGACTGGTTGCACGCTTCTACGAATTTCAAGAGGGCAGCATCACGCTTGATGGCACAGACATCCGCACCCTGAACCTGGCAGCATACCGCACACGATTGGGCATTGTCACGCAAGCGCCGTTTCTGTTTGATGGAACGGTACGCGAAAATATCCGCTATGGGCGACCGGAAGCCAGTGACGAAGCGGTGCGCGCAGTGGCAGAGCGGGTCGGTGGGGGAGACTGGATTGCAGGGTTGCCAGAGGGACTGGAGAGTCAGGTTGGCGAGCGGGGAGGGGGCCTCTCGATGGGGCAACGGCAGCTTGTCGCGCTAGCGCGGGTGTTGTTGCAAGACCCGGCGATCTGCATTCTTGATGAAGCAACGGCGAGCATTGACCCGTTGACCGAGACCTTGATCCAGGAAGGGCTAGACGAAGTACTGTTGGGGCGGACATCCATTGTGATTGCCCACCGACTGAGCACGATACGGTCGGCGGATCGCATTATTGTGCTGCGCAAAGGCGCAATCATTGAAGAAGGCAATCACGACCAGTTGATTGCAGCGAACGGACACTACGCCGAACTGTACAACACCTACTTTCGGCATCAATCGCTGGACTATATTGAAGGGACACGTCGGGCAGCGTAAGGGCACGGCAGCGCCGTGCCCCAACGACCGCGCCGTGCCCCAACGACCGCGCCGTGCCCCAACGACCGCGCGGGGGGGCCAACGCTCCCGCTAGAGCGTTGGGACATAGTAGATTAGGGTATAATGCAGCCTGGACTTGCCGATGTTTGCAGGTAAGGCCAGGCTGCATTTCTATGCCATAAGCACAAGATCTGGTGACGGAAAACTAGCTATGAACGAGCGCATTTATGTAGCGGTTGATGTTGAGACAACGGGGCTGGTTCCGGGGACGGATGAATTGATCGAAGTCGCGGCGGTTACCTTTCGTCGTCATGAAGTGCTCGACACCTACAGCCAGCTTGTGCAACCGCGCCAGCCGCTGCCACTCAAGATCACCCGTCTGACGGGCATCGCGCCCAAGGATGTAGCCGAGGCACCCTTCTTCAATATGATTGGGGGGGACTTTGCGCGTTTTATCAAGAGTTACCCGATTGTGGGGCACTCGGTCAGTTTTGACCTGAGCATGCTCCGTGCGCAGGGCATGAACTTTACGCAGCCGACGTATGACACATTTGAACTGGCAACCCTGCTGATGCCACAGGCACCGATCTACAAACTAAGCGCCCTGGCCGAACGGATCGGTGTACCGCACCCTGATGCCCACCGTGCGCTCAATGATGCGATCGTCACGGCGCATGTTTTCAACCACTTGCTTGACCTGCTCGAAGCGCTGAGTCTCGATGCCTTGAATGAGATCATGCGGTTGATCAACAAGATTGATTTCCCGATGCGCGATCTCTTTGAGCATACGGTGCGGGAGAAGACGCGGAACGCCTTTTTTGAGCCAGCGATGCCAGGGCGGATACAGCCACCCCCAACGATCTTTGAGATGGCACCGCCGCCAGGCCTGGGTGAGCCACAGCCACTCAAACCCACGGGTGACGCACGACCGCTTGACTATGATGACATTGCGGCCTTCTTTGCCCCAGATGGCCCACTCGGGCAACAATTTCCCGGCTACGAGCCACGGGCACCCCAGGTTCACATGGCGCAGGCCGTGGCCGAAGCCTTCAACCTGAGCGAACCATTGCTCGTCGAAGCGGGCACGGGTACTGGGAAATCGTTGAGTTACCTGATCCCCTCGGTCTTTTTCGCCACTCGCCGCGGCGAGCGGGTTGTCATTTCAACCAATACGATCAATCTACAAGATCAACTCTTCTTCAAAGACCTCCCGGCCTTGCAAACGATCATGGCCGCGAGTGGCATGCCTCCCTTTACGGCCTCATTGCTCAAAGGGCGCGGCAACTACCTCTGTCTCAAACGGTACTACGAAATGCAGCGGAGTGAGAACCTGAACCCGGACGAGGTACGGATGTTGCTCAAGGTTCAACTCTGGGTTCCTACGACCGAGAACGGGGATAAAGCCGAGTTGCTGCTGATGGATCGGGAAAACGTTGCGTGGAATCGGGTCAATGTCACACCCGAGACATGCATTGGCTCGCGGTGTCCACATTTTCGCGAATGTTTCTTTTTCAAGGCGCGGCGTCAGGCCGAAGCCTCGCATGTTCTGGTGGTCAACCACGCACTGCTCATTGCCGATCTCGCCGCGCAATCGCATGTCTTGCCGCCGTACGCGCACCTGATCATTGACGAAGCCCACAACCTGGAAGATGTCGCCACAGATCAACTGAGTTTCAAGGTAGATCAGGCGGCCATGCTAAAGTTTCTCGATGATATCTTTCAGACGGGCGGAGCACAAGTTGTCAGTGGGTTGCTGAGTGAATTGCCGGCGGCGTTGCAGGCCGGGGTAGACGAGCTTGTGGCAAAAAAAATTGCGCAAGCGAGCGACTTGATCCGTCCGGCGCTGGTACGGGCGCGCACCGCCGTGTACGAATGCTTCAACCTGTTGAATGCCTTTGTGATCCGCGAAGTGCAGGATAACCAGTATGACCCACGCCTGCGACTAACCCCGGGCATTCGCCAGAAGGCGGCCTGGCAAGAAGTACAAGTCGTCTGGGCGAACATGACCGACATCCTGACGGTCATTGGCACAGGACTGGCCGAGATCGAAGAGCAACTGCGCAATCTGGAGGCGAGCAAAGTCGACGGGTACGAGGAGCTCTTGATCCAGGTCGAATACCTGGGGCGGTTTGCCGTAGATGTACGGGTCAAGACGGGGCATATCATCTTTGGTGACGAAGCGATCATTGCCTGGTTGACGCTGGATCGGCAGCGCGACACCCTGACCCTAACGGCGGCACCACTCAGTGTTGCCGATATGTTGCAGGCCCAGCTCTTTGCGCAAAAAGCAACGAGTGTGCTTGCCTCGGCAACGCTGACGATCGAGACAAGCTTTGAGTTTGTCAAAGATCGCCTGGGGTTGCCTGAGGCCAACGAACTGGAGCTCGAATCGCCCTTCGACTACGAAAAACAGGCGCTAGTCTATATCCCGAGTGACATCCCCGAGCCGAATCAGCGAGGGTATCAACAGGCGATTGAGCAGGCGCTGATCGAACTCTGCACCGTCACAGGCGGGCGCACCCTGGCCCTCTTTACCGCGAATAACGCCCTGCGCCAGACCTACCATGCGATCCAGGAACCACTAGAAGCCCAGGAAATAGCGGTACTGGCGCAGGGGATTGATGGCAGTCGGCGGGCGTTGCTCGACCGTTTCAAAGAATTTCCACGCACGGTCTTGCTCGGCACAAACAGTTTCTGGGAAGGAGTAGACGTTGTCGGCGATGCGCTCTCGGTGCTCGTGATTACAAAACTTCCGTTCAGCGTACCGAACGATCCAATCTTTGCGGCCCGTAGCGAGCGCTTTCAGGATCCGTTTGGCGAATTTTCGGTACCGCAGACGATTCTGCGCTTCAAGCAGGGCTTTGGGCGTCTGATCCGGAGTCGCGAAGATCGGGGGATTGTGGTCGTGCTTGATCGACGGCTGTTGAGCAAGAAATATGGTCAGCAGTTCCTCGACTCCTTGCCCAACACCCGCGTGCGTACAGGGCCGTTGAATCAGTTGCCGGTGCTGGGGGAACGGTTTTTAAAATAATGGAGTTAGCTAGATGAATTCTGAAGATACAAGTCCGCGTCGCCCTTTTTCTGCGCTACGCCTCTTTTTGACCGGGTTTGCGATGGGCATTGCCGACCTGATCCCAGGGGTATCGGGCGGAACAATGGCGTTCATTCTTGGGGTCTACGAGCAATTACTCGATGCGATCAAATCCTTCAATGTACGCCTGTTGCAACTGTTCGGAAAGCGTCAATGGCGTGAGGCGTTTGGACAGATTCCCTGGACGTTTCTCATTCCGCTCGGTCTGGGCATCGGGGTTGCCATTATTTCCATGGCACGTACGATGCGTTTTTTGCTCGAGAATTACCCGATCTACCTCTTTGCTTTTTTCTTTGGCTTGATTCTTGCCTCGATTATCGCTGTTGGTGTGACCGTACGCTGGAATCCGACAACCCTGGTCGCACTCGTGGTTGGTACAGTTGCCGCGTTTATTATTGTTGGCCTGGTGCCACTCAATATGCCAAATGATCCGCTGACCCTCTTTTTGAGTGGCACTGTTGCGATTATGGCGATGATTCTGCCAGGTATTTCAGGATCTTTTATTTTGCTTATTCTTGGGCAATATGCCTATGTGCTCAATGCTGTTTCAGAGTTCAACCTGTTGGCGATCATTCCGCTGGGGCTCGGGGCCGTCGTCGGTTTGTTGGGGTTTGCGCGAGTCTTGAGTTGGTTGCTGAAGCATTATCACGGAGTGACCGTGGCAGTGCTCGTCGGCTTTATGGCGGGTTCATTGCGCAAAATCTGGCCCTGGAAAGAGGTACTCGAGACGATGCTTGATCGTCACGGTGAAATCGTCCCCCTACGCGAACGCAATATCTTGCCCGATTTTGCTGGCCCAGAATTCTGGATCGCCCTGCTGCTGGCGGTGATTGGCTTTTTCTTACTCAGCTTTATTGACCACCTGCAGACCAGAGCAAACCCGATCTTCCGTTGGATGGGCCCTCGGCGAGGAACCAAGCCTGTTGCGTCGCCATAAGGAGATCCTTTGAACAGACCACAAACGCCAACTAAGCTGGCGTTTGTGGTCTGTTCAGCAACAACGGCTTCCCTCTATCGCATGCGCCGCAATAATTCCATACAGGCACGGGGGTGTTGATAGGCCTGTTCGTAGATCCCCACTTTATAACGATCAGGCAGAGGAGTGCCGTCGAGCGCCAGGGATTTGAACCAGTCCCCATGTACTCGATCAATGAAATGGTCTTCGATGTAGAACCAGATGTTCGCCGCTGCTTCGGCGAAGCAGGCTTCGCCTGAGAGCTGAAAGGCGGTATACATACCAATCAGGGTTTCGGCTTGTGCCCACCAGCTTCGTTCAACACTGTTGGTGACCGGGCGCACCCCGCCATCAGGGTCGATGCCATCTTTGTAGACAACAGTAGCAAGCCCCAGAACCGCTTCACGCACCCGCGCCTGGAGATCGCGGTTCCCCTGAACAGTGGCAGCCTCAACGAGAAACCAGCTACTCATACTATCGTGGCCGTACGAAATATTGCCAGTCAGGGGCCGCCAGGTTGTATCAAAGCAGAGCCGTAGATGGCCCGTCACTGGATCAATGCCTCGCGTAAGGATGTTTTCGATCATCGCACGCTGGCGCTCACGCAGCAGGCTATCGTCCCAGATGCGCAAGAGATTCGTGTAAGCTTCGAGCAAATGCAGCAGCGTCGGCATCGAAAGATAGACATAGTTCGAGGTGTAGCGCTCATCTTCCCAGACCGGCACATGCCAGGTACGATTGGAACCCTCACTATAGCCATCACAGCGCGGATTGTAGATACTCGCCTCGATCAACTGGAAGATTTCTTTGGCAAGCTGCAAGCTATTGGGGTCGCCGGTTGCGCTATGATGTTCAGCGAGGCCATACACGGCCATCGCCTGCGCAACGGTCGTCTTGCGGGTATCGAGCGGTCGCCCCCACATATCGACTGTCCAAAAGATCCCACCATATTCTTCATCCCAGAAGGCGAGGCGCAGATAACGGAACGCTCGACCGGCCATTTCGAGGTATTCGGGGCGACGGTAGGTGCGATAGGCAGCCGCAAAGATCCAGAGGATCTGCGCACAGATCAATGCCACGCGTGGAACTTCGTTGAGTGACCGCAGATCACGGGTGACCGCACCATAAAAACCGCCACGCGGACGATCAACGACACGGTACATCCAGAAGGGCAAAATATTGCCCAGTAACTCCTCTTCAATTTTCTGGCGCAAAAATATGCGCTGCAGGCCTGGCGCTGCCCGGATTTGCTCTATTTCAGACATGGGGCTCTTCTCCACTCCACCAGGACTTGCTTGTTTTGGGGGCCGTTCGATCAGACTGTAGGTCATACCACACCTGCGAATGCATGCCACGTTGCCTTCAACACGTTGCCTACCTGGGCTAACGACACTCATGAGATAAAGACTTGTCCTCTTCCAGCATACACGCTCCGGTTTCAAAGAACTTGATTTGTACTATCCGTACTATAATAAGGGCAAGGGTTTGTGCGATATAAGTCCCTGCGGGGCACCGCTGGTTCACCAGCAGCATTTTTCTTGGGGAGAGACGGATGGATCCTATTGCGCACATGCTTCAGATGCATCCTTTTCTGGTGCTTGATGGAGCGATGGCAACCGAACTTGAGCGACGCGGCTGCAACCTCAATGATCCGCTCTGGTCGGCCAAGATCTTGCTTGAGGCACCCGAGTTGATCCGGCAGGTTCACGCTGACTATTTTGCGGCCGGGGCTGATGTGGCAATTACGGCAAGTTACCAGGCGACCTTTGAGGGCTTTGCCAGCCGGGGGCTTGAACGAGCGGTGGCCGCAGCGTTGATGCAGCAGTCGGTGCGCCTTGCGCTTGAGGCCCGTGATCATTTCTGGGCCAACCGGGCCAACCGAGTGGGCCGTTCACGGCCGCTCGTGGCTGCGTCGGTTGGGCCATATGGTGCGTTTCTCGCCAATGGCGCTGAGTATCATGGTGACTATGGGTTGAGCGAAGAGGCCCTGATGGAGTTTCATCGTCCACGTATGGCGGTACTCGCGTCCGCAGGGGCCGACCTCTTTGCCTGTGAGACGATCCCCTGTCTCGCCGAAGCGCGTGCGCTGGCACGCCTCTTGCCCGAATTTCCCGAGATGTGGGCCTGGATCAGTTTTACGGCACGCGACGAGAAGACGATTGCGCAAGGTGAGTCTTTTGCCGATTGCGTGGCTCTACTCGAAGCGTATCCCCAAATTGCCGCTCTCGGCATCAATTGCACGGCTCCTCGCTATCTCAACGGGTTGATCCGTACGGCCCGCCGCGTAACGACGCGGCCCATTTTGGTCTATCCAAATTCGGGTGAAGAGTACGAGGTCGCATCACGGTCGTGGTCGGGAGAATGCTCGAGTGCCGATTTTGGGACACAGGCGCGTACCTGGTATGCGCTCGGGGCAAAACTCATCGGTGGGTGCTGCCGGACGACGCCAGACCATATTCGAGCGGTGCGGTCGATCTTGTATACATAAAAGGTGACGCCCTGGCCGTCGGGAAAGGCCGGTCCCTCGGCTGTAGGCGTCGCGTTCACACCAAGGATTGGAGCAAGAGCGGCGGCTTCTTCCTTGGCGAAATAGCCCGAAAGCAGGAAGATCGCGTCGGGCTCGGCTGGCTCTGAAAGCTCTGCGCCCGCAAAGCTCTGCACGACCAGGCCAGTGGTGAGAAAGGCAAAGACCGGGTCGCTGCGCACAACTTCGGGGACATAGACCTGGGTTGCGAGTGTCCCGCCATTTGCTTCGGCAAGCTCACGGACATACGCGCCCATCTGGCTCTGCACCGGGTAAAAGACGAGAAAGACTTCGCGCTGCGGCGGCATGAGCACAAAATAGACCGCTGCATTGAGCGCAAGCACAAGAGTGACCAGCGTTGCGCCAACACCCTGCGTTAGCCACCGCGGTCTGCTTGCGGCAGGCCAGCGCTGCGTCAAGCTGTGCCACAGGGCGATCCACCCCACGGCGGCGATCATGAAGGCAAAGGCCGCCGCTGAAAACCCACGCAAGCCGTGTGGCCCATTGACGGCAAGCGCACTCGGCACCAGGCCAAGCGCCAGCGCCCCCGCAAGCATCAGGCTCCGCCAGTCAAGTGGGTAACGGAGCAATCCGGCAACCCCGAGCAGCATGCCGATACCCGTCACATAGTCGAGCATCGGACGCCCCGGGGCGTGATGACGCCCATTCAAATCACCTTCGCCGTGAAACATCAACAGATGCTGCCGCAGGGTTGTGTCAAGCATGCGTAGCGGCGGTTCCCCACGCCGGGCTTCTTCACTCAAGAGAAAGACCTGGCTCACCCGGTCATTGAAGGCGTCGGGCTGATTGAAGGCATAGATCACCAGCGGCGTGACGGTGAGCACCAGACCCACCGCCGCCGCCAGGCTGCCCACCAACCACCCGCGCCAGGCCTGCGGCGCACGCACCAACAAGAGCAGCGCCAGCCACGCCGCAATGATCGGGGCCATTCGCCCGGTGTGGTAGGTCTGCACCGCCAGACCAAGGCAAACCCCACCGAGCAAGCAGGCGAGCAAGGCACGCATACGTTGCCCAACCGACAAGACGGTCAACTCTTTCTCCGCACCGGCGGAAGGCTGAGCGCAAAGCCCCCAGCCAAGCAACCAGAGGCCGCAGAGCGTCAACAAGGGGTCAAAGACGGTAGGAAAAGCGAGGCGACTGACGGTGATATGCCAACTAGAGACAGCGAGGAAGAGCGCCGCGAGCAACCCGATGCTGCGACGGCCACTGAGCCAGGTGGCAAACCCATAGAGCGGCAAGACGGTCAGCGCCCCGGCGAGACCACTGACAACGCGCATTGACCAGAGATTTTCGCCCCAGAAGTGCAGCGCAAGCGCAAAGGGGTAGAGGCCGAGCGCCGGCATATTGACGCGGTTGCTGGCGATATAGATCGGGCGATAGTCAGCGTAATCGCGGATCAACTGCGCAAACATGCCGTGACGCGCCTCATCACGCCACAGGCCAAAGGGTAGTTCATGAAGCCGATAGAAGCGCAGCCCGAGGGCAAGCAGAAAGATGAGGCCGAGTAACAGTAGGGCATATTTCCGGGAAAGATCGGGGCCTCCCTGCGCCCAGAGATCCTTGCCGAGCCCATACGGGCCACCGGTCATCAGCATAAGGGCCACGAGCGCCAGGATCAACCCGCCGGCGACGCTGAGTTGCGTATTGAGCAGACCAACCGCCACAGCAAGCAGCGCCATCGCTGCGCTCAGGGTCAGCGCACCAGACGCCGACGGGGCATTGGACGCATTGCGTGGACGAGACGCCCACGCTCCCAGGAGCGGGAGGGTGCTGACGGACACAACAACCAGCAACAGAGTGGCCGTGCCGAGGATCCACGGCGTGGGCGGTAGCGCCCAGGCGAGACCAGAGGGATCACGGAAGGCCCAGACAAGCAAGAGTGCACCGCCGACCGCACTCACCAGACTCGCCCGCCGCCAGAGATGCCTGCGTTGGCGCGGCAAGAGCAGTGCATCGAGCCAGGCAATCGCGGCAACGATCACCGCGAGCACCCAGGTCAGCCATACTGCACGAGCAAACGCAGGCGTCTGGATGCCACCGATGCGTTCAAGTTGAAGAGCGGCGACAGGAATGCCAAGGGGGCGAAAATCAAGATCATCGGCGGTAACACCGGGATCGCTGACGGCTGTGACCAGATTGAGTGGGCGAGCCACGCCCGATGCCGTCGCAACGGTATCAGGGGGCAAAAGCAGCGTATAGGTACGCCAGCCATCCTGCACATCAAAGCGCACAACGTCAATTGAAGCCTGTTGCAACCTCACCGACGGCGTTTCCTCGGCAAGCAAACGCTCACCATTGAGGCGCAGACGCAGGAACGATGGCGCCGGCGTAGCGCCGTGCAAGAGCAACCGAGCCTCGGGGCCACTCCAGCGAAAGGTTTCACCGGCCCCAACCTCGGGCTGATAAAACCCGCTCACAAAACGGCTATCGCCAGGCACGCCAAGGTCAACAAAAAGCGGCGGTGCCAGGCGCAGTACTAACCCAAGCAGCGGAGCGACCAGCATCAATACGAACAAAGGCACCAGGTATAGGCCCTGAGGCAAACGAAAACGAGGCAAAGCGATCATAGTTGTTCTCTCGTTTAGCGACGGGGCCAACCACGTCCCAGCAGGAAAGCTAGAAGAACCAACAATGGCCAGAGCCAGATCACGTCGCCTGGCCCACCAGATCCAGCGAGAGGAGCAACGCGACGCAAACGCAGCAACCGGTAAGAGGCAGTGCCAGCATCCAGATCCGCATCGCTCAGACGGTGGGGGTTTATCCCGGCCAGATAGGCGGCAAAGCCACTTCCCTGGAGCACATCACGCATGATCGCCGTCTTGCCCGCGCTCTCGGTGACATCCTCCACCTCAACGAGCCAGCGTCCGTCGGGGAGCCACACCTCAGTGCGCGGCTGAGCCATAAGATTGTGATACCAATCGGCGCTGCGGCCAAATCCTGACGTAACATACACGTCACCATCGCGTTCGGCGTAATTGACTGGCGTGCGATAGAGGCGCCCGCTTTTGCGACCCGTATGGATCAAGATAAGAAAGCGCCCGATTCCTGACGGCCAAAAATTAAGGTACGCTCCCATGCCTACGCGCCAATGCCATAGCATCAGAGGATTTAGCCGTTTGAACATCTGCCGCAAGAGGTGCTCACTGGTTTGTGACATAGATTTAGCTCCTTACCCGACAAGGCTTGCGTCAAGGTAGTATAACGCACTTGTTCACGAGGAGTCAGGGGGCGCATGCCACCCTGGCGAACAACCAGGCCGCCATCGCCGGCGATGCGATCTACGAAGATTCCCCGCAGACCCGGGCCAATCCGGGCGTGGTGCAGCTTGTGAACACGGTCATCTTTGGCTATCCGGTCAACTGCGATGGCGGGCTGTTTCAATCGCTCGGTCGCGACCTGAGCCAGGGCAGTTGCGCGTCGTTGAGCACCGCCATCGATCGGGATGCCTTCACCGGTGATCTGTTGCTCGGCAATCTGACCTATAACGGCGGACGCTTCCCGATGCAAACCCTGCTGCCGCAACCCGGTAGCCCACTCATTGACGCCGGCGATCCGACGGCTTGCCAGGCCACTGATCAACGCGACGCCTCCCGCGTGGGCACATGTGACCTGGGTGCCGTGGAATATGGGGCACGTGCGTTTGCCGTGCTTATGCCTTTGATCAAGCGATAGCGATCGCACAGAGGCATTGCGAGGCCGTGCAACATTTTTTCGCCAGCAAAAAAGCCAGCAATGCTGGCTTTTTTGCTGGCGAGCGAGAGCAAACATCACGGCGATACACCCACCTCATACATATAAAACGTCACCCCTTGCCCGTCAGGAAACGCTGGTCCACTGCCCGTCGGTGCGGCGTCTGTTCCAAGGATCGGGGCGAGCACAGCGGCCTCTTCGTCGGCAAAGTAGCCCCCAAAGAGAAAGAGTGCCCCTGGTTCCGGCGGCGCCGATAGGCTTGCCCCGCGAAAGGTTTCGATGTGCAGGCCTGAGGTCAGAAACATGAAGATCTGATCATTTTTCAGGCCTTCAGCGACGTAGATCTGCCTTGGCAGTTCGCCGCCGTTTTCGTTTGCGACGGCACGAATGTACGCCCCCATCTGGCTCTGCACTGGGTAGAAGACGAGAAAGACTTCGCGCTGCGGTGGCATCACGACAAAATAGACCGTTGCGTTGAGCACGATCACCAGGCTCGCCAGCATTGCCACGATGCTGCGGCGCATGCCCCGCGCAAGCTGCACCCCGCGCTGGCGCAGGCTCCACCCAAGGGCGCTCCAGCCCAGGGCCGCAATGATCACGCCATACGCAGCGGCGTTGAGGCTTCGCATGCCGTGGGGGGCATCGACCGCCAGCGCGCTCGGGGCCAGGCCCAGCAGAAACAAGCCGGCCACGATCAGGGTGCGCCAATCACGCACCGAGCGGAGCAAGACGACGCTGCCGAGCAGCAGGCCAATGCCGGTGACATAGTCGAACATCGGTCGTCCGGGGGCGTGGTGCCGCCCATTCAGGTCGCCCTGCACGTGAAACATCAGCAGGTGCTGCCGGAATGCCTGGTCAAGCATTTCTAGCGGCGCGGCCCCTTGCCGCGCCTCGTCACTCAAGAGAAAGACCTCGCCCACCCGGTCGTTGAAGGCTTCGGGTTGGTTGAGCGCAAAGAGCAGCAGCGGTGTCACGGTCAGCAACAGCCCCAGGCTTGCCACAAGACTGCCACGCAACCAGCCGCGCCACGCCTGTGGCTCGCGCAACAAGAGCACCAGCGCCAGCCACGCCGCCGCCACAGGGGCCAGCCGTCCCGTGTGATACGTCTGCATCGCCAGACCAATGCTCGCGCCCCCGAGCAGACAATACGCCATCCAGAAGAACCGGTGGTGCCCCGGGCGAGCATCAGTTCCCCTCGCCAACGGGCTGCCCGTCGTGTGCGACAGGATCGGTGGGTACACGTGCGCTGTTCGCCCCCCTCCGCTCAGCCCCAACCCGAGCAACCAGAGGCCACTGAGGGTCAGCAGTGGGTCAAAGATCGTAGGAAAGACGAGCCGACTGACCGTAATATGCCAACTTGAGACCGCCAGCAAGAAAGCCGCAACAAGCCCGATGCTGCGGCGCCCGCTGAGCCACGTCGCAAAGCCGTAGAGCGGCACGACCGTCAGCGCCCCGCCGAGGCCACTCATCACGCGCATCGACCAGAGATTCTCGCCCCAGAGGTGCAAGGCGAGCGCAAAGGGGTAGAGCCCGAGCGCAGGCAGGTGGATCGAGAGCGGTGCGGCATTGAGGTCGAGTTGCGATGCATCGAGGTTCTCGTTGGCGATATAGATCGGTCGATAATCAGGGTAATCACGAATGCGCTGGGCAAAAAGACCGTGACGCGCCTCGTCGCGCCACAGGCCAAACGGCATCTCATCAAGTCGAAAGAGCCGCAACCCGATGGCGAGCACCAGGATCAGGCCGAGCAGCAGCAGGGCATATTTCTGGGAAAGATCGGGGCCACCATGTGCCCACCCATCCTTGCCGAGCCCATACGGGCCACCGGTCACCAACATAAGGGCCACGAGCGCCAGGATCAACCCGCCTGCCAGACTTGTCTGCGTATGCAACAGCCCAACCGCGACCGCCAGCAGCGCCATCCCCGTCACCAGGGCGAACCCCGACGTTCCCCCCACCCCCAACCCCTCCCCCACGAGGGGGGAGGGGCGTTTTCCCGCACCGCCTTCAGGCGTTTGCGCATCACCTCGCTCCGCGTCCCCCGCAAGCGCGAAAACCAACCCAACCCCCAGCAAGAGCGTGCCTGTCCCCAGGATCCACGGCGTGGGTGGCAAGACCCAGGCAAGCCCGAAGGGATCGCGTGCGGCCCAGAGGATCAGGATTGTTCCACCAAACCCGATCACCAGACTCGCCCGTAGCCACAGGCTTGCTCGTCGGCGCGGCAAGAGCAGCGCATCAAGCAAGGCCAGGCTGCCAGCAACCAGCGCCAGCAACCAGGTGAGCCAGAGCGACCGGATAAGCGCGGGCGTGTGTGGCCCTTCCAGGGCAGCGACGCCAACATGCGATACGGGCAGCCCAAGGGGGCGAAAATCACGGGCCGTATCGCTGGCCCCAGGCGTGCTCACCGCAGTCTCGAGGGCGAGCGGAAGCGCAGAACCAGCGGGCGTCGCCACTGCCCCCGAGGGCAGCAGGATCTCATAGCTACGCCAACCGGCCTGCACCGCAAAGCGCGCCACCTCGCTGGTACCCTGGATAAGCGCAACCTCGGGGGCGCCCTGGGCAAGAAGGCGCTCGCCACTCAACTGGAGCAAGAATACCGTAGGATCCGCAGGGGCACCGTGCAACACAAACCACGCCTCGGGACCACTCCAGCGAAAGCTTTCGCCAAAGCCAGTTTCAGGGGTATAAAAACCGCTGAGAAAACGAAGATCGCCCTCGTCGCCAACATCAACCTGGAGCGGCGGGGCCGTGCGGAGAGCCAGCACCAGGAGCAGGGCGGTAAGCCCGAGCAACAGCAGAGGAACAAGCGAACGAGTGAAACCCTGGCGAAGAGCGCGACCAGCCCCCACTACTGACGCTCACCAAGAATAGCCTCGCTATGATGTGGACTGATCACATCAGCCAGACGAGCACTAAACTGACGATAACGGCGCAGACCAGCGCGGTGCAGCATCATGCGGCGCAGGACATTAAGCGTTGCGAGCCCATAGACAACCGAGCGCTGAAAATTGACTGAGGATGCCTCTTCAAAATAGCGGGTTGGCACCGCAATCTCGCCAATGCGAAAGCCGTACTGCACCGCCTGCACAATCATCTCGGTATCAAAGACAAAATCATCCGAGTTGAGCAAAAACGGTACGGTCTCAAGCAAACGACGGTTGTAGGCGCGAAACCCGGTATGAAACTCAGAGAGGTTGAGGCCGAGCACAGCATTTTCACAAATCGTCAGAAACCGGTTCGAGATATACTTCCAGACTGGCATGCCCCCGTCGAGCGCCGGAATACCATGTTGACCCGGCTGGCGCTTCAAACGCGAACCAAGCATCATATCGTATTCACCGGCAACGATCGGGCGAATCAACTCAACAATGCGCGTCGAATCATACTGATAATCGGGGTGGAGCATCACCACAATATCGGCTCCATCGCGTAACGCCTCAAGGTAGCAGGTCTTTTGGTTGCCCCCATACCCGCGATTCTGGATATGGATCACCACCTCGATCCCGAGTTGCCGAGCAATCTCAACCGTCTCATCGCGGGAAACATCATCAACCAGGATGACGTGGTCAACCACACCAGGCGGAATATCATGATACGTCCGTTCGAGCGTACGAGCGGCATTATAGGCAGGCATCACGACAACAACGCGAGGCTTCTTCATCCCAGGCATTCTCCGCATACGACACAACGCGAGCAAACCACCCTGATTATAGCAGAATTTGGGTGATGGATGGCGCTGCTACGCAGCGCCATCCATCACCCAAGTATGAGCCAGGCAAAGCTCTCATTCGTTCTACCGATGGGCTAACAGGCGCAAGCCGTTGAGCACAACGATAATCGTACTCCCCTCGTGCCCGACGACGCCAAGGGGCAACGGGATGCCGATGGTGAGCGTCGCGATGACAAGCACCACGACGACAGTGAGGGCAAAGCTGATATTCTGCCAGACGATGCGCTGGGTGCGTTTACTCAGCTTGACGGCATAGGCAATGGCACTGAGGTCATCACGCATCAAGACAATATCAGCCGTTTCGAGGGCCGCATCGGTGCCCGCCGCGCCCATCGCAATGCCACTGGCGGCAGCGGCCAGCGCCGGAGCATCATTGACCCCATCGCCAACCATGGCCGTCGGCCCATAGCGACGGCCCAGATCCTCAACAATGCGCAGCTTATCTTCGGGCATCAGGCTGGCGTGAACTTCGTCAATGCCGAGACGACGCCCCAACGCTTCAGCGACACGCTCATTGTCCCCGGTGAGCATCACAATGCGTTCGATGCCTGCGGCGCGCAACTCAGCCAGTTGCGCGGCAGCATCGGGGCGCTCGCGATCCATCACGGTAATCAGACCCAACCAGCGCCCACCACGGGCTGCCAATAACACCGTGCCACGGCCTTCGAGCGCCAGACGATCTGCTTCGTCCAGCAATTCCTGGGGCACCGGCAAACCGGCGTGGGCAAAGAGTTTTGGTGCGCCAACGAGGGTCTCTTGACCCTCCCAGGTCGCACGCACGCCCATGCCCGTCACCGCCTCGAAAGCTTCGGGTTCGTCGGTCTCCAGACCTTGGGCCTCGGCGTATGCAAGGATCGCCCTGGCGATCGGATGTTCGCTTTGGGCCTCGGCACGGGCCACTGCCGTGAGCAACGCATGCGCTGTTACGCCGGGCTGCGGCAAGATATCGGTCACTTCAGGGCGACCATAGGTGAGCGTCCCCGTCTTATCAAAGGCAATGACCTTGACGCGACTCAACTCTTCAAGATGGGCACCACCCTTGAAGAGTACCCCTTTGCGCGCAGCGTTGGCGATGGCACTGAGCAGCGCAGCGGGCACGCTGATCACCAGAGCACACGGCGATGCAACGGTCAGCAAAACCATACCACGATAAAAATTATCGCTGAAGTTCACCCCAAAGAGCGGTGGCACCAGCAGAATAAAGAGGGCCACAGTTGCAATGACACCCATCGCATACCACTGCTCGGCGCGGTCGAGAAAGCTCTGCGTTTGCGCCTTGCGGGCCTGGGCATCGCTGACCATGCCAATAATGCGGGCCAGGGTGCTCTCTTCGGCCGTTTTCGCAACCTGCATATCAAGGGCACCACTCTGATTGAGCGTACCGGCCAGGATCGTCGCACCGACACCCTTTTGCACCGGCATGGACTCACCGGTGATGGCCGACTCATCGAAATTACCGGTACCCTGAATGATCACGCCATCAAGCGGCACCCGATCACCTGGGCGCAGCACAACGAGATCGCCAGGCACAATTGCCTCAAGCGGCACCTCTTCAAGCTCGCCATCACGCCGGATCGTCACCGTATCAGGGCGCAACTCGAGCAGTGACGAGATCGCGCTGCGGGTGCGATTCATCGCATAGTTCTGTAACACATTGCTCAGCGAAAAGAGGAAAAGCAGGATCGCCCCCTCGGTCCAGGCGTCCACATAGGCCGCTCCAAGCGCTGCGAGCACCATCAACAGATCGACCTCAATCGTGCGCTCGCGCAGGGCTTTGATGATCGCAATGACGGCAAAGAAACCACCGACAAAATAGGTAGCCATCCGCACCGTCAAAAGCAGGCCGGGGGCCGCCTCTACGCGTTCTAGCAGAACACCGACAACAATGCCGACCAGGGTCAATAGAACAAACAATTGTTCAACAAAAGTCGCATCAAACTGAAGACGACGTTCAGGCTTTGTTTCAGGACGTGAGGTTGATAACGTAATCATATGGTGTTCCTTTAGGAGGCGTGTGCCCCCCAACCAGAGGCTACCGTGCAGCGCAACGGGCCGCAGGCCTGCTGCCCAGCACGTTAACGTAACACCTGACGATCTTCAGGTGGCAGCAATTCAAGCAATTCAGGGCCCAGACGAGCAAAAATGCGCTGGGCAAAGAGTTCCATCCAGATAAACTGACGGGCAATCAAGACCATATTTGGGTTCGTTGTGACGGTGGCCGAGGTGACCATATGACCGCTAGCAATGAGAAATTCACACTCATCCGCAACCACAATCAGCGTCTCTTCCATGCGGTGCAATTCAGTTTCCCGTTTGGGATGACGTACCACCTGGCCAAGCTCAAAGGGGGTGTCACCGGTGAGAATGACCCCCAGCGCAACCCCACGGGCATGAGCATCTTCGAGACGATGGCGCAAAGCTTCGATGTCGGCATCGGTAAAGACAAGCATCAGTTCACGTTTGGCCCGATCAATGAGATCGCCGGCATAGGCTAGGGCCTCGTTACGCCCACTGAAATTCCAGAGCCGTCCGGTCTTTTCTTGATGGTACAGGGGCAAAAGTTCGGTACGCAGATTGGCCGCACGCTCACGGGCTTCACGCTCGTAGCGATCCAGCAACAGCGCCGGCGAAACCGGTCGGTACAGCGTTGCCTTCTCCTCTTCGGATTTGAGCGCCGCCCCACGCGCCTCGAGCCGCCCCAAGGCCTCGTAGACCATCGAACGCGGAACACCCGAGCGCTTGCTGATTTGATAGCCAGTGGCCGGGTTTTCACTCAGTAGCGCCAGGTAGACTTTCGACTCATATTCAGTCAATCCGAGCGCAGCAAGTTGATCAAGAAGCTGTACAGTTGCCATACCAGAGATTCTCTTCTACGTATCTTTTTATAGTAGTTCAAATCCGAACTACTATAAAGTCTACACGTTTTTGACGCTTTTGTCAACCCTCAGAGTACAAAACCCCCTACCGCACAGCCGCTGCAAATGGTATACTATGAAAAGATGTGCATGGGGCGATAGCCCCGGAAAGGATTGCTTGTATGCGTAAAAAAGAGCGTCGTGCTATTCAGATCGCCAGTGCCCTGGTGATCGGCTTTCTTGCGTTTGTCTTGATCGTGACGGCGGTTGTACCCTATTAGTCTAGAACGTCGTGTTTTATGTCTACTCATCAGTATGCGCTGTTGTTTGATGGCAAGTGTCGTATCTGTAGTAGTCAGGTCGAGACCATTGCTGCCTATAACGACGATGGTCTCATCGAATTGCTCGATATGAATTCGGCTGAGGCGCGTGAGCGCTTTCCACAGGTCACCCCTGAAATGGCGCAACGCGAGCTGCATCTGGTGGCACCTGATGGTACCTTCTATCAGGGTGCCGACGCGGTGCGTGAAACACTGCTCCGCTTACCATCATTGCGCGGTCTGGGCGAGCTCATGCGCTTGCCCGGTGCAATGTTCCTTGCCCGCCCACTCTATGCTTGGGTTGCCGCAAATCGTTATACGATCGGTGGTCGTACCGAAGAGTGTGCCGATGGTACCTGTCAACCCTACCGCTCGCAGAGTTGAAGTGAGACTATGCGCGTTGTGGTTGTCTCACTGGTACTGTTGCTTGTGATGCTCGTTGCTGGTTCGTCAGGCTACGAACGGGTTGCGCTCGCTGCGCTACCCCTGTTTGTGCCTGACCAGTGCGTGCATACCTGTCAACCCTTCTTTGAACCCGAACCAACCCCCAACGATGGTGAATACGAGCCAAAACCACTTGGCTATGGAGTGGTTCTGGCGCTAGCCTGTCTCTTTGGGTTGTCAATCGTCGCCCTCACCGGCGGAATCGCCATGAAACGTCGGTTTGATGCGATAAGCCCCGATGAATAGTGCGAATCTGAGCAAATCTCCCTTGCCAGACATGGCAAAACTGGTGCATAATAGGAACAGAGGCTGGTCAAAAGATGTGCGTTAGCGTGCATTTGCTGTGCAAGCACTATCTGTACACCAACAAGGTAGATTTGCGAAAGAGGAGCTCGTCGTATGCCTACGCTATTGCACTTGGTGATGACTGGTGTCTGGGGGATGACGCTTATCATCCATACACGGCGTCTGTGGCGCCTTGCCTGTGTTGAGCAGTTGCGTCATTGGGAAGACGAGCAGCGCCTCCGCACGGGGTGGAACCGTATCTGGTGGTGGCTCGGTCAGGACGAGTTCTGGAATGAGGTACGCTCGGATTGCCTCAAGGCAATTGAAATTACGCTCATGATTTTTCTGCTTGCGTGGGGTATGAGTCAATAGAAGCTTTTTTGACATCTGACCGTGGGGTGCAGTGGATTGCAGTCGCAATTGGCTGGATGGTTGATTTTTCCCTGCGTATTTTGCTTCAGGTGAGCCTCTTCTGGTTTGGGTTGACGGCTTTTTTTCGTGAACCCGAGATGACCAATCCCATTCATCTGGTGATTCTTGGGCTCGTGTTGCTCTCGACGGCCATTGGCGGTTTTGTTGCCGCCCGGGTTGCCGAACGCTCTGAGGCACTGCACGGGATGCTCGTTGGTCTCGTCGGTATTCTGGCCGTCGCAGCAACCAGTATCGGGCTCCAACCGACACCGCTCATCTTCATTGTTGCCCAGATTCTCAGTGTGGGAACGGCAACCCTCGGTGGTCTGCTGGCGTGCCGTTTTCGCTTACCCTAAATCACCAGGAGAGAAAGACCGATGCCCTATGTCCATATCAAAATCACCCGCGAAGGGGCGACCGCTGAGCAGAAGGCTGAGTTGATCCGCCGCTCTACCCAGATGCTGAGTGAGGTGCTCGGCAAGAATCCGGCGACGACCTTTGTGATTATCGAAGAGGTCGAGACGGATAACTGGGGTATCGCCGGGGAAAGTGTGACGGTTCGCCGTCAGCGCGGCTCATAAGGCCGCACGCTCAACCCAGTCGCGCAGATCCTCGGGCAAGGGGCAGTTCAGTTGGAGTGGTTCGTGTGTCACCGGGTGCGTCAGGCTGAGTATGCCGGCATGCAGAAGATGTCGTTTAATTGGCACCCCGGAAACCTCGTTCGGCCCACCATAGGTGGCGTCGCCGAGGATCGGATGCCCCAGATGCGCCAGGTGAAGCCGAATCTGATGCGTGCGCCCGGTGTGCAGTTCAGCCTCGATCAGCGCGTAGTCACCGTACCTGTGCAGGCACTTGAAACTAGTCTGTGCTCCTTTGATGCGCCCGCCACCTTGCGGTAACGTCTGACCAATCTCATCTTCCCCATAGAGACGCCAGCGCCCGTGCGCTGACCGTCCGTGGCCTGTCGTCAGAGAGCAATGCATCCAATCGGGGCTGCCAGCACATACCGCCAGATAGCGTTTGATCACGCTACGCCCAGCAAATGCATCATGCAGCGCACGATTGATGCCGGCGTCGCGACTAAAGAGCAGCAACCCCGAGGTGTCGCGGTCAAGTCGGTGCGCCGGATGCAAGACGAGGTCTGTACCGTCGCGCGCCATGAGGTAGGTTTTCAGCGCAACCCATACATTGCCAAACCGATCCCACGGGGTTTCGATGGTGTACCAGCCAACCGCTTTATTGAGCACAACCAGCCAGCGATCTTCGTACACAAGATCAGCCGCCGTCACGACCGGCTCGGCATAGATACCGTTCGGAGGCAGGCGTATCGTCACCTGATCCCCAGGTTCCAGCGTCAAATCCAACGCCAGAACCCGTCGCCAGTTCACCCAAACCCCGCCACGTTCCAGCGCTGTTGTCCCCACTGTGCCAGCCATAGATGCGACAAGTTCGGCGAGAGGCACCGCACTCTCACCTTCACTGACCGTATGCATGATAATGGAGGGCAATGCCGCTGGATCAGGCCCACTGCTCACGGGGTCTGCACAAGCACAACGTGGAGTTCGGGCGGCCCGTGAATGCCCAACGAGAGCGTCATCTCAATATCAGCCGTGCGCGAGGGACCACTGATAAAGGTCAGATTACTGGTGGCATCAAAGAGTGTTCCAGCATAGCGTTCACGCAAGCGAGTCATCGCCTCACCGAGCCCTCGGACGATCTGGTCGCTCCGGATAACTGCAATGTGCGTCGGGGCCAGCAACGAGGCCAGCCGTGGGCGGCCCGGCCCGTGGTAGAGCACCAGGCTGCCACTCTCGGCGATCGCAAACTCGGCCCCCGAAAGACAGACCGGGGCCGGTTCGAGCACCTGCAACTGCGCCTTCCGCGCCTCGTCGCGCACCACCGGATCGAGCACCTGCACGCCACGTTCAGCCAACAGTGTATCAAGACCGGGGAGCCCAATCTGCGCACGATCCCAGGCGACTGCCATCGTGGCCTTGCGCGCCTCAAGCAGCGTCGCAATGGTTTCGAGGGCCTCTTCATCATCAGCAACCTGATATACGCGGCCCTCCAGTTTCGTCAATTCGGCGGCAAACTGGGCCGCCAGATCATCGGCGGGAGGCAACACAAACGGTGGTGGCGTATGCGGGGCCTTCTGCGCCTCCGCCTCAAGCCAAGCCCGGTTCGAAGCAAGACTCGTCCGTAACGTTGCTAAGATCTGTTCACGACTCATTGCGTACGCCCTTTCTTCTGGCGTTCTTCCCACCATTCGCTAAAGCTCTGCGAGCCATGGGGTTGCGGGAAATCGCGCCCATGCGTCCAGAGGTGCAAGGGAGGCGGGAGATGACGAATCCGCCCTTTGCGCCCGATGAGGCGTGAACCGAGGCGAGCAGCACGGCCACCAGCGCGATAGACCAGCGGATTCTTCATCATAAGCGCGTAGCTCTTGATACCTGCCGTTTCTACCGGATGGGCCTTGCCTGCCTTGACGGCATCGGCGCGCAGGCGTAGCAGCATATCGGGGATCGCAATCCCAACGGGACAGACCTCCTGGCAGGCTCCGCAGAGCGAACTCGCCTGAGGCAAAAGGTAGGCATCGGGCAGATCGGGCTGAAGGAGCGGGGTAAGGATCGCCCCAATGGGGCCTGAATAGACACCGCCATACGCATGACCACCGATCGCCTGATAGACCGGACAAGCATTGAGGCAGGCCCCACAGCGAATGCACATCAACGACTCGACATACTGCCCGCCCAGGATGCGCGAGCGACCATTGTCGAGCAACACCAGGTGAAACTCTTCGGGGCCATCGGCCTCGTCGGGACGAGCCGGGCCGCTGATGATGCTCGTATAGACACTCATTTTCTGGCCGGTGGCCGAACGAGCCAACACCTGAAGCATCACCGCCAAATCATCAAACCGCTCGACAATGCGCTCGATGCCCATAATCGCCACATGGATGCGCGGCACCGTCGTCGAGAGGCGGGCATTGCCCTCGTTCTCAACAATTGCGATGGCACCCTCTTCGGCGACACCAAAATTGACCCCGCTAATGCCCATTTCAGCCTGGAGAAACCGTTGCCTCAGCGCCGTCCGGGCGGCGCGGATCATCGGCGGCACTTCGGTCGTCGGTGTCATCCCGAGGTGCTCTTCGAAGAGCGCGCTTACCTGTTCACGAGTCTTATGAATCGCGGGGGCAATAATATGCGACGGCGTTTCGCCGGCAAGCTGAATAATATACTCGCCGAGATCAGTTTCGACCACCTCAAAGCCAGCGTGTTCGAGGGCATGGTTGAGGTGAATCTCCTCCGAAGCCATCGACTTGGATTTGACGATGCTCTTGACCCCACGGTCGCGGGCAAGATCGACAATATAGCGGCGGGCGGCTTCGCCATCAGCAGCCCAGCAGACCTTGCCACCACGGGCCTCGACCTGATCGGCCAGACGTACCAACAACGCATCGAGTTTACTCAACGCATTGGCCCGTAACGCCCGCGCCTGACGGCGTAGCCCATCAGCATCTTCAAGCGCATCAATCGCCCCGGCTCGATTGCCCACAAACCGTGTGGTTGCCCGCTCCAGCGCCGTCTTCAAGGTCTCGTCATGCAGCGCCGTATCAACCCTGTCGTGAAAATGAAGCGTCTGGGTAGCCATAGCATGAATTCTAGTGGATTGCTACCACGAAGATGCAGTTGTCATGCGATCAGGTCAGGTAGATGTCATACGAACACGACCTGGAGCGATCTCCCGCAACATCATCGTAGCGACCCGATAGCTATTGAATGAGGAATTGGCTATAGTGTACCATAAAAGGTACAATAGAGAGCGAAAGGAGCACAAAGATGCCACGCACAATCCGCCGCACGCCTCGTCGGCGTCTCCAGCATGCCAATCGCCTCTACCGAGTGCTGAGTCGGGTCAGTGAGACGATTGTGCGCCGGAATGACCGCCTGCTGCTTTTTGCCGATGTCTGTCAGATTGCGGTGGAAGAAGGGGGCTTCAAACTCGCCTGGATCGGACTGGTCGATGAACGGACGGGTCGCGTGGTGCCGATGGGCGTCAGCGGGGAAGCGTCCTCATACCCCTATGCGATCAAGGTGACGAGCCGGGATGAACCGGCGGGTCGCGGGCCGACAGGCACCGCTATTCGTGAAGGGCGTGCGGTAGTCTGCAACAACATTGCCGACAGCGTCAACACACGTCCGTGGCACCATCTGGCGGCCCATCATGCCTTACGAGCCTCAGGGGCGTTTCCGCTCGTTGTTTATGGACGGGCCATCGGTGCGCTCAACCTCTATGCCGATAGCCGGGGCTTTTTTGATCGGCAGGAAGTCGGCATGCTCGAACAGGTCGCAAATGTAATCTCGTTTGCGCTCGAAAAACTGGAAGAAGAAGAGCGCCGCAACCGCGATGAGACCAACCGCCAGCTTGATATTGAACGGCAAGAGGCCCTGCTGCACCTGACCGAGATGACCAGCCAGAGCGAACGTGAGGTAATCGAGTATGCACTCGAAGAGGCAGTGCGACTGACCAGCAGCAGCATTGGGTACCTCCACTTTGTCCTTGCCGATGGTGTCAACCTCCAACTGTTTACCTGGTCAAGTAGCGTACGCGAGGCGTGCTCGGTCGCCGCGAACACCCACTATCCCATCGCCAGCGCTGGCGTGTGGGTGGATTGCCTGCGCACGCGAGCCCCCGTCTTCCACAACGATTATCAAAATCTCCCCGATCGTCATGGCTACCCCGAAGGGCATATCCATCTGATCCGCCATATGAGTGTCCCCCTGATCGACGGCGACCAGATCGTGGCAATTGCCGGCGTGGGCAATAAACTTGATCATTACGATGAGAAAGATGCCCGTCAGTTGCTCCTCTTTATGAGTGGCATGTGGGCGATGATCCAGCGCAAACGCGCCGAGTCGGCCCTCCGCGAGAGCGAAGCGCGCTACCGACGCCTTACCGAACATGCCCCTGACATCATCTATCGGTACCGCCTGCACCCCGATCCAGGCTTTGAGTATGTAAGCCCGGCGGTCACGACCCTGACTGGTTATACCCCAGACGATCATTATGCCGATCCGCAACTTGGCTATAAATTGATCCATCCTGAAGATCGCCATACCCTGAAAGATATGGCGGAAGGAGGCTTGAGTTTCAAGCCAATGGAATTGCGCTGGGTATGCCGCGATGGTGCTGAACTCTGGGTTGAACAACGCAATGTACCTGTCTACAATGCCACTGGCGAGATCATTGCGATCGAAGGGATTGCGCGTGACATCACGGATCGTAAACTCGCCGAGACGACCCTGCGGGCTGAGCGGGCCCAACTTGAATACTGGGTGATGGAGCGAACGCGCGATCTGCGCCACGAACGTGATCGCACCCGTGCGATGCTCGAAGCCTTGAGCGAAGCCGTGATTGTCGTTGATCCAAACGGGGTCATTGATTACCTCAACCCTGCCGCGACTACCCTGACTGGGCTGCACGGCGGGATCAGTCCGACCGTCTGGGCATGGTGGCGCACACAGACGGCTGACGCAAACCCGAATGCTCAACTCTGTGCAGCGCTGAAGACTGGACGCCGCTGGCAGGGTGAGGTGACGCTGGTTGATGCCAGTGGTATTCCCTACGATGCGGCGATCACGGTTGCCCCCCTCTTCGATCCTGATGCACCAGGCCATCCCGTGCGTTTTGTGACGGTTCACCGCGATATTACGGCAACCCGGGCTGCTGAGCGGATGAAGGATCAGTTTGTCTCGAATGTCTCGCACGAGTTGCGCTCACCCACCTCGTTGATCACCATGCTTTCGGGCAATCTCGAATTGCTCTACCACCGGCTTGATGATACCCGTCGCCTCGCGATCATTGCGGATATTCGTGCCCATACCCGTACCCTGAATGAACTCATCGGCAGTGTCCTGGAAATTTCACGCATTGACGGCGGGCGTGTGGATGGTGAACGCCACAGCATCGATCTGATGCGCCTGGTACGCGACGAGGTAGCCCAGTTTCTGCCGGTAGCGCGGCGCAAACATTTGAACCTGACAGTCGAGCGCGGTCAGGCCCTGCCCATCATTGCGGAAGAGGGCCAGATACGCCAGGTCTTGCGCAATCTCTTGACCAACGCGCTCAAGTTCACGCCTGAGCATGGCCAGATTGTGTGTACAGGGGTCATCGTTGCCGATCAACTTGATCATACCTGGCCTGGGCACGTACGCCTGCCAGCTGGGCAATGGGTGGCCCTACGGATCAGCGATAATGGCATCGGCATTCGGACAACGGATCTACCACATATCTTTGAACGTTTCTATCGTGCCGAAACCCAAGGCAACATTCCTGGTACAGGGCTGGGCCTCTCGATTGCCAATGAACTGGTGCGCCTGCATGGCGGCACGATTGAAGTCAGGTCGACCCTGGGAATGGGCAGTACCTTTGTCATCTACCTGCCCCTTGACAGTGATGAAGAGGTCGTATGAAGAGCATGGCTGCGATTCTCGTCATTGACGATCAGATCGAGCATCTGCAAGCCGTACAGATGCTACTCGAGGCCGAAGGGTATCGCGTGACGCTGTGTACCTCGGCGAGCGAAGCACTGACCATCCTTGAAACAGAGCCGATCAATCTGATCCTGGCTGATGTCGCGATGCCGCAAATGAATGGCTACCAGTTGCTCGAAACGATTCGCCGTCGGGTTGAATGGACCGGTATTCCCCTGGTCTATCTGACCGGCCGTGCCCTTGACAGCGATATTCGGTTTGGCAAAGCGCTCGGTGCTGACGATTACCTCACGAAACCGATTCAACCAGAAGATCTCCTGGCCGTGGTCGAGGGCAAATTGCGACGATATGCCCAACTGCTCCAGCAGACACCCGCTGTCCAGCCAACCAGCGTCGAGCAACTACTCCAGCTTGGGCCGCTGCTAATTGATCCTGAGCGCCACCGCGCCTGGATACACGAAGAAGAACTGATGCTCTCCGCACGAGAATTCACCCTGCTCACCTGTCTCGTGCGTCAGGCTGGCCGCGTCATGTCAGCACGAGAGTTGGTACGCATCACGCACAAACTTGACCTCGACGACACCGACGAAGCCCGTGAACTGGTTCGTCCCCTGGTACGTACCCTCCGGCAGAAACTGAACCTTTCACCTGGACAACCAGGATCCATCGAAACCGTGCGCGGCCTGGGCTATCGCATGCTCGAAGTACCTCCGCTGTAAGCTCACCAAACTTCACGCAAACTTCCCGTAAGTTATGCTTCTCAGCATCGACATGCTCGGTTATGCTGTACACAAGCTTGCCAGAATATTGACAAAGTATGTTCAGAATGCACTTCGTTATGACCCAGCACTTGCCAACCACCCCCGACACTGATAGTCGTTCACAACTGCGTGCCACGATCAACCTGAGCGGATCAATCGTCTCCCTCGATGGAGCCTGGCATCAACAACTTGGGTGGCCCGCCGAGGGCTTGCTTGACACGATTTTTGTCACCCATGTCTATCCTGATGATCTCGAGCACGTGATCAGTGCGATCCATCTGGCGGTCAGTAACGAACAACCTGTGCGCTTTCGTTGCCGCTACAGCCACTACAACAACTCGTATCTGCCAATTAACTGGCAGGCCCACTTCAAGCTTGATACCCTCTACATTGAACTGATCGGGCTCCTTGCACGATAATTCCACAAATTGCACGGAAATTGCACGCCTGATAGCAATGACATTGAACGCACAATCCGGTATGCTCCATGCTATAGGCACATCCCCGTAACGCCAACATCCAGGTCAGTTGTGTCCTCAATTATTTTTAGCTCACGCACAATGGAACAGTTTTTCCATGCCAGGATCGCATGAACACAGGGGCTGCTTCCAATAAGGCATTCAAGGAAAATGTACCATGGTTATCAAACACACTGTGCCTGATCAGCCCGACAAGCTACAACTCACCTTTTCTGTACCCTCCTCGATCTGGGCTGACCAGATCTATCTAGTCGGTGATTTCAACGAATGGAACGCCCGAGCCACACCACTGCGCCGCTATGAGGACGGTTGGAGTATCGCCCTCCTGGTTGACCGTGATAACCGTTACGGCTATCGCTATCTGCTTGACGACCATTCAGATATGTGTGACTGCCACGCCGATGCGTATGCACGCGCGGCTGATGGTAGCGCGATGTCTGTCGTTGTAAGTTAATACCACGCCGTCAAACCTCAGGGCGATTGCATCATACGAAATCGGATACAACGGGGCACCCGCAAGGGGTGCCCGTACAGGGCCGGGGGCCGATCCCGGTGTAGGGGCACCCCTTGCGGGTGCCCTTGCGGGTGCCCTTGCGGGTGCCCTTGCGGGTGCCCTTGCGGGTGCCCTTGCGGGTGCCCTT
>NZ_LYXE01000107.1 GCF_002532075.1 Candidatus Chloroploca asiatica
ACCGTCAAACCAGCATGCAGCCCAAGAGCAGGGGATGCTCGCGAGTGAATAGGGTAACGAGCAAAGTTAGCGATTATTCATTTGCAGGGTATTGTATTAGACAAGTGCATTGTGCTACAATGGTAATGCAATAATCCTCTATCAAAAGATAGGTGGATCTGGGCCAGACATCAGGGTAGCAGTCTTGCGTTCATTGCGTTGCGCTGCTCAAGGAGTTGCAGGTAACTATGATTACGACAGTTACAACCACGACCGTCACCACGGTCACCACGATCACCTCTGTGGCAGTCGCATCGCTCACACTCATCGTTATCCTGACCCTGCTCGTGCTCTTGATCCAAAAAGAGATCATCGGCGGCTTCACCGGCATCCGTGCCCAACGCCTGAGCAAAGCTCTCAACGTAGCGATTATGCCGTTGAGTGTTGTCTTTATGACATCGCTCTTGCTCCGCGTCTTGGAAGTCATCCGCTAATACCAATGACGCTGGAGGCCCCCCGCCTCGTGTCATAGTGAGCGCACGGCGTGTCATGCTGAGCGCCCCCCATGTCATGCTGAGCGCAGCGAAGCATCTCCCTGTACCCGTGAAGATCCTTCGCTCCGCCTCCGGCTCCGCTC
>NZ_LYXE01000108.1 GCF_002532075.1 Candidatus Chloroploca asiatica
CGCCACCATCGGCGACCGGGTCTGGTTGGATACCAACGGCAATGGCCTGCAAGACGCGGGTGAAAATGGCCTCGCGGATATCGCTGTGGGCCTGGTGGGTCTGACTGGCCCTGGTGACAGTGTCAGCCTGAATACAACCACCAGTATCACCGGCTCCTACATCTTCACCAATCTCGTCCCAGGCGTCTACACCGTCACCGTTACGGCGACTGATCCGTATACCTTTACCTACGCGAATATTACCGAAGTCAGCGGCGCAACCGACGCCAATGACTCCGACGCGAACCGGCTCACCGGCGTGATGGCGAGTACCGTCATCACCTCGGGGCAGGTTGACCTGACATGGGACGCGGGCCTGGTGGAGCCGGTCAGCCTCGGCAATTTCGTCTGGCACGACGTTGATGCCGACGGCATCCAAGATGTTGGCGAACCAGGCATCCCCGGCGTGACCGTCACCCTCACCGGGGCCGGGCGCGACCGCACCTTTGGCAATGGTGACGACACGACGCTGATCACCACCACCACGGCGACGGGCTTCTACACCTTCACCGACCTGCTGCCTGGGCTCTATCGCGTCACCGTCACCCGGCCTGATGGCTACGACCGCTTTAGTGT
>NZ_LYXE01000109.1 GCF_002532075.1 Candidatus Chloroploca asiatica
CCGGTGTACGGGCACCCCTTGCGGGTGCCCTTGCGGGTGCCTTGGCGGGGTGCATACACGGAAGATGCAATCGCCCTAGGGGGGAGGACGAGGCTCGGCGGTGGGCCTAGTCGTCGGGTGGGCTCGCCAGGCGCGTCTAGGTGGGATAGCATTCGCCACCATACTGATTCGTGAAAACCAGGTTGCTTGTGTGGCGAATGCTTCGGCCTTACACTACCTTGTGTTGGACGGCCAGACCGACGGCTTCGGTGCGGTTGGCAGCAGACAGCTTGCTGAGGATGTTGTGGACGTGATGGCGCACGGTGTTGCGACTGATGAAGAGTTGCTCGGCGATCTGCTCGTTGCTCAAGCCGGCAACCATTAGACGTAGCACCTCGCGCTCGCGCTCGGAGAGGTCGCCACCGGGGATAGGCGGGGCATTCAGGGCGTTCACCAAAGCTCTGGTGACATCGGGGCTGAGCACAGGTGCACCGGCGAAAGCCGCACGAATGGCTGCGACCAGATCGCTGCCCTGGGCGTCTTTCAGGAGATAGCCGATCGCCCCGGCTTGCAACGCCTGCTGGACGATCTCACCTTCGCCAAAGCTGGTCAGTGCTAGGACACGTACCTGCGGAAAGCGCCGCCGTAGTTCGCGCGTGGCTGTAATGCCATCCATCACCGGCATCATCATGTCCATGATGACCACGTCGGGGGCGAGTTGCGCGACGAGTTCCAGCGCTTCACCACCGTTTGCGCCCTCGCCGACAATCTCAATATTGTCGGAGCTTGCGAGGAAGAAGCGCAGGCCTCCCCGCACCACAGCATGATCGTCAACTAAGAGTACCCGAATAGGTGGGTTGGTCATAAACTCCTCCGCGCTGCGCATGTGCGCTCAGTCTCAACGGGCAACGGTACGATGGTTTAAGTGTAATGGATTTTCATCAAAAGGGTGAAGTCGTCACGCGGGTTCATCCTTCCTGCGCTTGTGCGTCAATCCAACGCTCGGCGGCGTCCATTGCTTCCTGGAGCGCCTGACCAACGCGTTCGTCCACGATGAAGATGTTTCTTCGGCCAAGGGCATGCAACAGCCCCGTGCGCTCGAGCTGAGTCTCGACGGAGGGGGCCACCCCTGAAAGCATCAACCGACTATTTTGCCCGCGCAGCGCCTCGGCATAGCGAGCGATTACATCCATGAAGGTGCTGCCCAACTCTGTCTCGCCCCGCAGCACCAGAATGACGACTGCGTTGCGTGAGCTTTCCGTCACTGTCGGAAGTTGCGCGTTGAAGACCGGGGCGGCGGCGAAGAAGAGGCTGCCGTAGGGAACCAGAATGGTCACCTGGCGACCGGGCACCTCTGCGGGTGGTTCACCCTCGACCGGGTACTGCCCCGGCTCGATCTGCAGGGCCACGACTCGTACGCGGTTCGACTGCTGGAACACGTACAACAGCACTGCCAGGCCTACGCCCATCAGTACAGAGTATTGTAACGGAACGAGCAGGCCGGCGCTAAAGGTCAGGAGCATCACGGTCTGCTGAACCACCCCGGTCTTCCAGACCGTCACTACCTGGCTGAGCCTGAGCGTACGGAAGCCGATGACGATCAGCAGTCCCGCGAGGGCGGGCATCGCTATTAGGCCCACCAGCCGCCCGAAGAGCAGGATGCCCAGGGCGATCACGACGCCGGCCACGATATTGGCCAGGCGTGAACGGGCGCCCGCCCCGATGACCAGCGACGTGGCCGACATCGATGCGCCGACCGGCATGCCCTGAAGTACGCCGGCGACAATGCCCGCCGCCCCTTGCCCAACGAAGTCGCCCGACGCATTCGGGAAGCGGCCATCGGGGTTGGCAACTGATGCGCTGATGCTCGCGCCCTGCACCAACCCGACAAAAGCGAGCGAGAGCGCGGGGATGAGCAGCACGGGGACAAGCGCCAGCGACGGCAGCACGGGCATGGGCAGTGAACTAGGGATGTCGGCGAGATCCTTCGCCAGAGCAATCTGCTCGGCGCCGGCCAGAGGGACGATCAGCGAGACAAAGAAGAGCGCGACCACCATCCCCAGGGCCTTCAGGCGCGTCTGTTCGAGGGTCAGGATCAGAATGATCGTCAGCACCCCGGCCGCCAGGGTTGGCACATGAATCTGCTCGAGGTTGCGCAGGAGATCAAAAGTCCTGACCACACGGTTCGGCCCCGAGCTATTGTAGCCAGTGAAGTCATCCAATTGCCCCAGGATGATCAGCAGGGCGACGGCGTTGACGAAGCCGACCATCACCGATTTTGGCACAAAGCGCACCAATTGGCCAAGCTTGAACAAGCCCGCCGCTAGCATGAGCACGCCGGTCAACACCGCCAATGTGAAGAGCGGGACGTTGGGATCCGACGCCTGCGTCACCAGGGGCACGCTGGCGATGATCAGCGCCATGGCACTGGTGGCCTGCACAGACATAAAGACCGAGCTGGTGAAGAACGCGCCCGTGATTACGCCGGTCATGTAGCTGTAGAGGCCGTAGACTGGATTGACCAGCGCAAGCAGGCCCGCGGCCAACCCGCCGGGGATGCTCTGGATGCCGAGCACCAGGCCGGCGCTGAGATCCTCGCGGACGGTGGCGGGGTTAAAGAATTTGCGGCGTGGGAGCGGAAGGTTCATAGTTGTCGCTTTTCCAATCAGCCACCGATGTCCGGGAAGACCTGACGCCAGTCGTCGCGCATGCTGATGACTGTCCAGCTCTGGGTACGGGCCGCATCTAGGGCGTGCTCGGCCCCGGCTGTATAGGCGAACTCGCGCTCGTCATCGTCGTGCAGCACGAGGAGACGCAGCGTTGGCAGTGCTGAGCCGCTTGCATACTGGAGCATCGCCAGGTCGCCGTTGGAGTTGCCTGCGGCAAGGATAGGGCGGCGACCAACAACACCCCAGATCTGGATGGGCTTGTTCGGCCCGTCGTCAATCACATCAAGCTCGGCCTTCTGCACGATTGTTCCGACACCGTCACGCAGTTCGTAGGCATAGGCTACCGTGCTACCGATCACGCGGTCACGGGGGATGGCATAGAGTGCCTCGGCGATGCCGCGCAGAAACTCGCGCCCGCTCCCCGAGACGATGTAACAGGTGAAGCTATGGCGCTCAAGAAAACGCAGGAGTTCGAGCATCGGTTGGTAAACCACTGCGGCATAGGTACGGCCGAGGGTGAGGTGCTGTTCGTGGGCGACAAAGGCCGCCGCTTCGGCTTCAACCTCCTCGACGGCGCGGCCATCAGCGAGGGCCAGCACCGCCTCCACTACGAGCTTGACATCGGTGTCATCACCCTGGTAATAGCGCGTGATCGCCCCACCTAGCCAGGCGTAGTCTTTGTGGTAGGCTGCCTGCCACGGCTGCTGTTCGCGCAGCACCGGGTCGTGCTCGGCCTGCGCGGCAAATTTGCGCAGCAGCAGGTCGAGTTGCGCGTACAGCGGTTTTTCACACCAGAGCGTGCCGTCGTTATCGAAGACAGCAACGCGTTCGGCGGGCGGCACGTAGTGCGAACTAGTTTCGTCGGTCACGGCGGCCACGAAGGCGAGGATCGCCTGGCGGGTCGGCGTGTCGTTCCAGTTGGGGAGAGTGGTATCTGTCATAGATGAAGGGAGGGTGGGAGAACCTGGTTCTCCCACCCCATAATTTAGTTGTTGCTCAACGCATCTTCCATCTTCGCCATGACCTGGTCAATGCTAAAGCTCGCCGCCTTCATGCGAGGCGGGAACTCAAGGAAGCTGGACAGGAACTGTTGCACGACAAACTGGGCCGCATAGATCATGTAGGCCCGGTCGATCATCCAGTCCCAGTAGGTGTTCGAGGTGATGTCCGCCCGCTCATACGGGTCAGTGCGCAGGTTGAAGATCTTGGGGATGCGCAGGAAGACGAACGGCTCGGCCCAGATCTGGACAGTTCCGGCCATGCGCTGCTCGGCAAAGACCACCTTCCAGTTGTCGTAGCGCAGCGACACCAGGTCACCATCGTCCGAGAAGTAGAAGAAGCCCTGACGCGGCCCCTTCGCCTCCTCACCAGTAAAGTGCGGCAGGAAGTTGTAGCCGTCTAGGTGAACTTTATACGTCGTGTCGCCAACCTGATGACCCTCCTTGAGCTTGGCCCCAATCTCTGGCTCACCGGCGGCGGCGAGCAGCGTGGGCAGCCAATCTTCGAGGCTAATGATCTCGTTGGAGACACTGCCCGCCTTGATCTCAGCAGGCCAGCGCACCAGCATCGGGATGCGATAGGCACCTTCCCAGTTCGAGTTCTTCTCGTTGCGGAAGGGGGTCATCGCACCGTCAGGCCAGGTGTTCATATGCGGGCCGTTGTCGGTCGCGTACATCACGATCGTATTGTCAGCGATGCCGAGCTCGTCGAGCAGATCGAGCACGCGGCCTACGTGTTTGTCGTGTTCGACCATGACATCGTGGTACTCGGACTGCCAGCGCCCAGCCTGGCCAAGCACATGGGCCGGCGGGTGGACGCGGAAGTGCATCCAGGTGGTATTGAGCCAGGCGAAGAAGGGCTTGTCGTCGGCATGGGCGCGTTTGATAAAGTCCTGGGTCGCGTCGACAAACTCGACGTCGCAGGTCTCCATGCGCTTGCGGGTCAGGGGGCCGAGCTCTTCGATGCGCTGTTTGCCGACGCGCCCCCAACGCGGATGCTCGGTCGGGTCGTCCTCGTCGGTGGCCCACGAGTGGATCATGCCGCGTGGCCCGAACAAGGCCTTGAAGTTGGGGAAGTCCGCCTCGGGCGGGTAGTCCACGTGCTCCGGTTCCTCTTCGGCGTTGAGGTGATAGAGGTTGCCAAAGAACTCGTCGAAGCCACGGGCGGTGGGCAGATACTTGTTGCGGTCGCCGAGGTGATTCTTGCCGAACTGGCCGGTCGCGTAGCCCAGCGGCTTGAGTAGCTCGGCGATGGTGGGATCCTCAGGCTGAATGCCCTTGTCGGCCCCCGGCATGCCCACTTTGGTCAGACCGGTGCGGTAGGGGCTCTGGCCGGTAATGAAGCACGAGCGGCCCGCAGTGCAACTCTGCTGACCATAACTGTCGGTAAAGCGCATCCCCTCGTTGGCGATGCGGTCAATGTTGGGCGTACGATAGCCCATCAACCCGTCGCTGTAGCAACTCAGGTTGGTGATGCCGATATCGTCGCCCCAGATGAGCAGGATATTCGGTTTCTTGTCGGTCATCTGCAAGTCCTCACTTTCCGGATAGAGCTAAGACACATTCGAAAACGGGCAGTAAATAGTTCCGTGTGGGCGCTTCCCTACCAGAGCTTGCCCCTACGCACAGGGTTGATGCAAAGTCCTTCTGATCGTCCGCAGATTACGCAGATTACGCAGATTAGGGCTTCCGCATCTGCGTAATCTGCGTAATCTGCGGATGCTATCTAACCCTACTGGGACTTTGCATGAGCCCTGCGCCCGCGCAGGCAGTGCCGTTAGCGTGACGCTTGCTCAGCTTGGCGTTTCATCGCCAGTTCTTGCTGGAGTGCGAATCGCGAGCCCGGCTTGGCTGGTAGGATCGCGCCGATCAGCCAGAGGATGGGGAAGAAGATTCGGTTGGGCCAGGCAAATGATGCTGGATAGCCAATTGTCGGTCAAGAAAACGATAGGTTATACCAATTCCGCTTGAAGGTGCCACATTGTCATGCTGAGCGCAGCGAAGCATCTGTGTCGTCGGGACGCCCGAGACCCTTCGCTTCGCTCCTGAGAAACAAACCTCATGGTCGGATCGCAACGCCTCTGCGGTCATTCCGAACGAAGCCGCAGGCGCAGTGAGGAATCTGCCCTGATCGTCATGGAAGACCCCTCACGTTCGTTCGGGGTGACATGGGCAGGGTTCGGGGTGACATGGGCGGGCCGGTGCAACACCCTGGTTGCTCACGGCATCACTGGCCCGCAGGCCATGTGGTACTCAGAGTGACAATGCGGCCTCCTCAACGGTAAATGGTATTAGTGGGCGAGTCCGCCCCGGTCTTCGCCCGAGCAGGCTGCGCCCCGTGACAGTGCTTGAGCTTGCGCCCACTCCCGCAGGGGCAGGGGTCGTTGCGCCCTGCTTTGGCCAGGAGGCGCGCAAACTCGGCGTCGGCGCGCGCGAGGATCGGCATGACTTCGGCGGCGCTGCGCCCCTGACGAAGCAAGCCAGCGATGATCTGCAACGGCTGATCGATATGAGTGAAAAAGGCTTTGTAGCCCGCGCAGAGGTAGTTCAGCCCCGGTTCGCCATCGGGGGTCAGGATGAAGCGGTTCTTGGGACACTCGCCGTTGCAGGCGAAGCGCACCGGGCATTGCTGGCACATCTGCGGCAAAGTGTCGCGTTTGTCCTGGCCGAACTTCTGCATCTGATCCGAACTCACCAGTTCGATCATTGGTACGTCTTTGATGTTGCCGAGCTTGTGCTTTGGCTCGACAAAGTGATCGCAGGTGTAGAGGTCGCCGTTGTGTTCGAGGGCCGGGCCGAGGCCACAGGTCTGGTCAAAGACACACATCCGCGGGCTAAGACCGAGCCAGCTACGAGCGGCTGCCTCGAAGGTCTGCACAAAGACCTTGCCCACGTCGTGGCGAACCCACTCATCGAAAATCGTCGTTAAGAAGCGCCCGAACTGCTCGGCACCTACCGAGCGCTCCGAGACGGTATTGCCCTCCTGAAGCAGCGTACGCCCGTCGGTGTTGATGCGCTCGACCACCGGGATGAACTGGATCCAGTCGGTGCCAACCTCGTCGCGCAAGAAGCGATAGACCTCGAGCGGATGATCGGCGTTGGCGCTGTTGACCGTCGTGAGCACATTGAAGTCGACGCCGTGCTGCTGGAGCAAGCGCAAGCCGCGTATGACCTTGTCGAACGTCGGTTTGCCGCCCTTGTCATAGCGATAGATGTCGTGCAGGTGGGCGGGACCGTCGAGGCTAATGCCAACGAGGAAGCCGTGCTCCTTGAAGAAGGCACACCACTCGTCGTCGAGCAGCGTGCCGTTGGTCTGAATGGTGTGCTCGAAGCGCATCCCTGGGCGACGGTGGCGCTCGGCGATGGCCATGGCGCGACGGAAGAAGTCGAGCCCCATCAGGGTCGGCTCGCCGCCTTGCCATGCGATCGTGACGTGGTCATTGGCATGACCGGCGATCAACTGGCCGATGTAGGCTTCCAAGACATCATCGGCCATGCGGAACCGGGAACCGGGATAGAGCTGCTCTTTGGCGAGGAAGAAGCAATAGGCGCAGTCGAGGTTGCAGATCGCCCCGGTGGGCTTGGCAAGGACGTGAAACGCGGACGGTCGCGCCCCGTTGGACGTGACCGGCGCGGTGGTATTGGCACCTGTGCTGAGGGCGACCATGCCTCCTCCTCCTATACGACAGCGTGGCTTACCAATCTTGGCTGAGCTCAGCGAGGATGGCATCGGCGGTGGCGGTCGCCTCATCAAGCGTAGCCTCGCTGATCAGTTCGGCGTCGACCAGAATGTCGATCGCCTCGGTGGCGTCGGCCTCGGTGAGCAAGCCGGCGACGACGAGGGCGCGCACGGCCTCGGCGGCGACGGTGGAACGGAACGCTTCGACGCCAACGACAGTGGTAATCGCCGAGGCCATCGCCTCGCGCTGCACCTCTTCGGCGGCAGTCAGCGTGGTAAGCGTATCAAGCAGGGCCGCGCCGCGCACTGCCGCCGCCCGCTCGATGGCGACTTCGGCCTCGACGACCGCGTTGAGCTCTTGACCAACGGCCAGCAGCGCGTCACGGGTGAGGAAGCCCTGCGCAACCATGTAGCCCCCGGCCTCAGTGATTGCAGCCCCAAGACCAAGCGCCCAGGCGTGCTCGACCAGCACGAGCGCGGCGGCTGTTCCGGGCGCAAGGTCAGTGACCGCCGCACGAATCACGTCGAGGTCGAGCCCAGCCCCGTGCTCGGGGCTCAGCATGGTCTCGGCTACCGGTGCTTGCTCGGTAGAGGCCTCGACCGTCGCGATGAGGCCGAGCAGCGGGTCGATCAGGGTACCGAAGGTACTCACACTGCCATCGGGCAAATCCCGCTCGTGGAGGGTCTGAACCGTGCCATCAGCCTCTTTCAGCACAAACTGCAGGTCGAGAACCCGGATCATGCCGTGGCTGCGCAGCTCGTCGAGCTCACGCAAAATCTGGCCCTCGAACCGGTCAACGCGGTCAAACGCAAATGTAAGCACCTGGATGGGTCCGCTTTGCATTGCTGTTCCTCATTTCTATTATCGTTGGTGGGCGAGCGAAGCTTCGCCCGCCCACCAACGGAAGATTCTATCGTCCACCGTGCGCCATCATATCGATCACAATCGCCACCGCGAGGATCAGCCCCTCGTTCTGGCCCGGCTCGACGGCGACACCATAGGTATCGCGCAGACGAAACCACTTCTTCGAGACCTCGGCAATCTTGCGGTCGCCGTCGCCGATGGTATATTCGTGGTGGAGAATATTGCCCTGTACCTCGAGGTCAGGCCCACCGCCGATCTTCACGGTCCAGCGGTCGCGCACCGGAGTGATGAGCGCCTTGCGCACCGTTGCCATGGTCTTGCCATCAGGCCCCTCGATCTCCATCGTATCGCGCACGCGGAGCATCCGCTCCTGCACGCGGCACTGCAAGTTGCCCTGAAGATCCTCAATAAGCAAGGTCTTGCGGATGCGCAGCGCCTTGCCGTCAACCTTATACGCCCGTCGACCGTCGCTATCTTCGATCCAAAAATCGTCGCCGATAGCGACCATCCGCTGGCGTACCTGGTAGCGCACCGCAGTTCCACGGCGTCCGAAAGTTTCACGCTCCTGTTGGCGATCTTCGCGCCGAGCTTGTTGTCGTCCGCGCATTGTTTACTCATCCTTTCGTTCTTGGTATGAACCAAGGTTTCAGGCTACTTCACAGTTATGTCTATGCGACGACCGAAATTCTATGTGGGAATACCAATGACGGTTCGTACCCCCGCATGGTCATGCTGAACGGAGCCGCAGGCGCCGTGAGGAATCTGCACGGATCGGCGTGGTTGTGCCCACTGAGTGTACCGCAGGCGCGTTCGTAGCGGATGAACTGTTTGCTTGGTTTGCTGATGGCTCTGGTAGATAGCGAGAATGGGATAGATGAGGACAAGCATCCGCCTATCCAAGAGGATAGTCCGTCCTCCGTTATACGACCTTATACTTATGCTATGCACAGCTCCACAGGTTCTCTCATACGTGCATACATGTGCGTCACACGCTGGGCGGTAGTTGTCGTCCTGATGCTGATGCTGCTTGTCCCTGTCCACAGCGTCGGTGCGGGCGAGGCGGCTATGGCTGCGGGGCAATTAAAGGTGTGGATGCTGAGCATTGCCGAGGGACTTCCCCACCCCGCGGTGTATGCCATTGCGCGCGACCCCTTCGGCTTTCTCTGGCTCGGCACCCTCGAGGGTTTGGCACGCTACGACGGCCATCGTTTTGTCGTGTACCGTCCCGATCCAACCAACCCGAACACGCCCGTCAGTGGTCAGATCGAAACGCTCTATACTGACCGTGAGGGTATGCTCTGGATCGGCACGCTCGCGAGTGGCCTCAACCGCTACGACCCGCGCAGCGAGCAATTCACACTCTACCATCACGATCCTGCCGATCTGTCCAGCCTAAGCAGCAACGCTGTGCGGGCCATCTACGAGGATGCCGTAGGCACCCTCTGGGTTGGCACGCTGGACGGTGGTTTGAACCGGCTCGACCGTGCGACGGGGCGCTTCACCCGGTACCGCCACGACCCGAACGACCCGTTCAGCCTGAGCGATGATCGGGTTACGGATATGCTCGACGACGGGCGTGGCGGGCTCTGGGTTGCCACAGGGGGCGGGCTGAATCGGTTCGAGCCTGCGACTGGACGGTTCACGACCCATCGCCAGAACCCCGCCGACCCAGACGCGATCGGCGGCAATGCGGTTGCGACGCTCTTTCGCGACAGCGCCGGTACGCTCTGGGTGGGCGTCACCGGTGCCGGCCTCTACCGCTATGACGAGGCAACCCAGCGCTTCACCAGCTACGCGGGACTGCCAAACAGCAACGTGGTAGATCTTGCCGAGACAACCCCGGGCGAGCTCTGGGTCGCCACGTATGGCGGCGGTCTTGTCCAGTTCGACGTAGCGAGTGGGCGCTTCACTAACTTCAATAGCCTCGTGGTGCAAGGTGGTGGGCTAGCAACCGAGAACATCGAAAGCCTCTTTCCGAGTGGCGATGGGCTGCTCTGGGTCGGAACGGAGGATCGTGGCGTTGCGATAGTTGATCTAGTGCCTGGATCCTTTACCGTTCACACGGCCAACCCGAACCCGGCCAGTGCGCCCGACGCCCTCTGGCCTGGCGTGATCCGGGCTGCCGTCGAGGATCTTGACGGTGCGTTATGGCTCGGCGTAGCCGACTCGGGGCTTGCCCGCTTTGAGCGTGAGCGGGGCGTTGTGACGCACTATCGTCACGATCCGGCTGATCCCAACAGCCCCGCTGGCAACCGCCCCCAGGCTTTGCTGCTCGACCAGCGTGGGACGCTCTGGATCGGCTACCACACGGGGCTCGACCGTTTTGACCGTGCCAACGAGCGCTTTATCACCTACCCGGTCAACCCTGCTGACCCGGCGGCCCTCAGCCACGGCGACATCTACGACCTGTACGAAAGCCGCGACGGGGCCATCTGGATCGGCACGCGGGGCGGCGGACTGCTTCGCCTCGATCCGCAAACCGAGCGCTTTACCCGGTATCGCCACAATCCTGACGATCCGACCAGTATCATCTCGGACAACGTCGGCGCGATCGTCGAAGACCAATGGGGCAACCTCTGGCTCGGCCACGAGGGTGCCGGGGTGAGTCATCTCGACCAGGTGACTGGTCGCTTCACCAACTATCGGCACAATCCAAACGATCCAAACACACCGGGGTCGAACACTGTACTGGCCCTCTATGCCGACCCGGCGGGCATGCTCTGGGCGGCTACCTGGAATGGCGGGCTGAATGGAATCGACCCGGCGACGGGAAGCTTCACGCGCTACACCGTCGCCGACGGGAGGCTGAGCGCCAAGCTGAACGGGATCCAGCCCGATGACGAAGGCAACCTCTGGCTCACCTCAAACCAAGGTCTGATCCGCTTCGAGCCGCGCACCGGTAAGAGCTTGGCCTATACCGCTGCCTCGTCAGGCTTACCACCAGGGGGCTTCCCGCTGAACGGCTCGGCACGCACGCGCTCTGGCGAACTTATCATGGGCGGGTTCGACAACTTGGTCACTTTTTTTCCTAGCGACGTGCGACCGCAGACCGACGTTGCACCGGTGGTGTTTACCAATGTGCTGGTCGCCAACCAACCGCTTGTTGTTGGCCCGACGGCCCCCCTGACCACCACGATCAATGCGGCAAGCGAACTGAACCTCACCTATCGCGATCAGGTGCTCAGTCTGGAATTCACCGCCCTCGACTATCGCGCGCCTGATGCGGCACGCTACCGCTATCGGCTGGTCGGCTTCGCGCCAGAATGGGTCGAGGTCAACAGCGAGCGCCGCCTCGCCACCTATACAAACCTGAACCCGGGCACGTACACCTTCGAGCTTCAAGCCGCCAACAGTGAGGGCGTCTGGGGTAACGCGCTACGGCGGCTACGTATCACCGTTGTACCGCCCTGGTGGCAGACGTGGTGGTTTACCATGCTGACCGGCATGCTCCTCATGGGGAGCGTCGTTGGTGGGGTGGGTCTGCGGTTGCGTGGGGAGGAGCGCCAGCGGCATCGGCTCGAAGCCGAAGTCGCCGCACGCACCGCCGCCCTGGCCAGCGCCAACAGCAGCCTGGAACGCCAGGTGCAACTCGAGCGCACGCTGATCATGAGCCTCGATCTCGATACCCTACTCGGCGGCATCCTCGATCAGATCAGGGAAGTGGTACCCTTTAGCACCGGAGCGATCTTCACGCTCAAAGAGCAGACGCTCACCCTCCGCGCCTTGCGGAGCCAAAAGGTCGCGCAGCGCAGTGAGCCCCTGCACCTTCATCTCGATGAGATCCCGTTGCTCCGTCAGATCCTCACCATAGGAAAAACACAGGTGCTCAGGACTGCCGATATTGACAGCAACGCCCTGGACTATGTTAGCACCATGCTCGGGCAGTCGGTAAGCGCCCAAGCCTGGCTGGTGGTGCCCCTGCTCGTGCAAGAGCGGGTGATCGGTGTCCTAGTGCTCACGCACCCGCAGCGAGACAGCTATGGCTCGTTGGAAGTGACGCAACTCGAGCCCTTTGTCAGCCCGGTCGCGCTTGCGCTTGAGAATGATCGCCTACGCGAACACGCCCGCAATGCCGCGACCCTGGCAGAGCGGGCCCGCGTGGCGCGTGAACTGCACGACGCGGTGACCCAGACCCTCTTCTCGGCCAGCCTGATCGCCGAGGCGCTGCCTGATGCCCTAGCGCGTTCGCCCGAACGAGCGCTTGTTGGTGCGGAAGAGTTGCGCCGACTGACCACCGGTGCGCTGGCCGAGATGCGTACGCTGCTGCTCGAGTTACGGCCCAAAACCCTAACCGAGATGTCCCTGGGGCGGCTCGTCCAGATCCTTGCCACCTCGCTGCGCAGCCACAGCGCCGTCACGATCACCGTGACCATCATCAACGACTGCACCCTGGCCCCGGCCGTGCAACTGGCCTGCTACCGCATCGCGCAAGAAGCGCTCAACAACGCGGTGAAGCATGCCGCCGCCGCGACGATTGCGGTGAACGTCGATTGCAACCAGGATGAGGTCTGCTTACGCGTGACTGACGATGGCCGTGGTTTTGAGCCAACGCACGGGGCGCACAGCGGCCTAGGCCTGGGCATTATGCAGGAGCGAGCGAGCGAGATCGGGGCGCACCTCACGCTTGACAGCAAGCCCGGCGGGGGCACGACGATCAGCTTGCACTGGCAAGCGAAAAACGTCAGGCAATACGATTAGATGCGGCGTTCGGCAGGGCCTGGGATGGCAACCTGCGGATGACTCCCGACGAATGCCGCCAGGTGCTCGCCGGTCAGCGTCGCTCGCGCCGCCACCAGGTCAGCCGGCGTACCTTCAAAGACGATCCGTCCACCGTCGTGGCCTGCGCCCGGGCCGAGATCGATGATCCAGTCGGCGTGCGCCATCACCGCCTGGTGATGCTCGATCACGATGACCGATGTCCCCGCTTCGACGAGCCGATCCAGCAGATCGAGCAACTGCTTGATGTCGGCCAGGTGCAGCCCGGCGGTCGGCTCGTCGAGCACGTAGACCCTGGCGTCGCCACCCATGTGCGTTGCGAGCTTGAGCCGCTGTCGCTCACCGCCCGATAGCGTCGTGAGCGGTTGGCCGAGCCGCACGTAGCCCAGTCCTACGTCGGCCAGACGTCGGAGAATCGCTTGCGCAGCCGGCGTACGCGCCGCGCCTTCAGCGAAGAAGCCGACCGCCTCATTGACCGTCAGGTCGAGCACCTCGGCAATGTTGAGCCTGCCGAGCCGATACTCCAGCACCGACGCTTGAAACCGGCGGCCTTCGCACTCCTCGCAGACTGTGGTGACGCCGGCCATCATCCCCAGGTCGGTATAGATCACCCCGACACCATTGCAGGTAGGGCAGGCGCCCTCGGAGTTGGCGCTGAACAGCGCTGGTTTCACGCCATTGGCTTTCGCAAACGCCGTGCGAATAGGGTCAAGCAGGCCAGTGTAAGTCGCCGGGTTGCTCCGTCGCGAGCCGCGGATCTGGGCTTGTTCGATCGCCACCACGCCGTCCCGCCCCGACACCGAGCCGTGGATCAGCGAACTTTTGCCCGACCCGGCCACGCCGGTCACGACGACGAGCACGCCGAGTGGCAGGTCAACATCGACATGCTGCAAGTTGTGCGTACACGCACCGCGCACCTCCAGCACGCCCGATGGCGTCCGTACCGATGCTTTCAGCGCGGCCCGGTCTTCCAGATGACGCCCGGTGAGCGTGCCGCTGGCCCGCAACCCCTCGACCGTGCCCGCGAAAACCACCTCACCACCGGCGGTACCGGCGCCAGGACCGAGGTCAACGACGTGGTCGGCGATGGCGATCACCTCTGGCTTGTGCTCAACGACCAGAACCGTGTTGCCCTTATCGCGCAGCCGCAGCAGCAGGTTGTTCATGCGCTGGATGTCGTGGGGGTGCAGCCCAATCGTCGGCTCATCGAAGACGTAGGTCACGTCGGTGAGCGACGAGCCGAGGTGCCCGATCATCTTGGTGCGCTGCGCCTCGCCACCCGACAGCGTACCCGACGGACGGTCGAGGCTGAGGTAGCCCAGCCCGATCTCCACAAACGAATCGAGCAGGTGTTGGAGCTTGGCGAGCAGCGGGGCCACCGACGGCTCGTTCAGGTCGCGCAGCCACACGGCCAGATCGTTGATCTGCATCGCGCAGACGTCGGCGATGTTCTTGCCGTTGATCATGGACGACCTGGCCCCTTCATTGAGGCGGGTACCTTTGCAATCAGGACAGGTTGTGAACGTCACTGCCCGCTTCACGAAGGCACGAATATGCGGTTGCAGCGCCTCGATATCCTTGGAGAGAAACGATTTCTGCACCCGAGGTACGAGCCCTTCGTAGGTCAAATTGATGCCGTTGAACTTAATTTTAACCGGCTCCTTGTAGAGAAAGTCGTGGAGCTCCTTTTTGGTATATTGGCTGATCGGCTTGTTCGGGTCGAAGAAACCCGATTCGGCGTAGATCCGCACTTCCCAACCACCCGCCTTGTAGCCCGGAATCGTGAACGGCCCCTCAGCGAGCGACTTGCTCGCATCGTACAGCTGGCTCAAGTCGATGTCGCTGATGCTGCCCATGCCCTCACAGCGCGGGCACATGCCGCCGTGGTAGACAACGTCGCGCACCACGACTTTCTCGCCTTTGCCCTTGTCAACGCTCATTGACCCGCTGGCAGTACGCGTCGGGACGTTGAACGAATAGGCGGTCGGAGGCCCAATGTGCGGCTGACCAAGGCGGCTGAACAGGATCCGCAGCATCGCGTTGGCGTCGGTAGCGGTGCCGACAGTGGAGCGGGCATGCGCGCCCATGCGCTCCTGGTCAACGATGATCGCAGTCGTCAGCCCTTCCAGCACATCAACCTCGGGCCGCGCCAGGGTTGGCATAAAACCCTGCACGAACGCACTGTAGGTCTCGTTAATCAGGCGTTGCGACTCGGCGGCGATCGTGCCAAACACCAGCGACGACTTGCCCGACCCCGAGACCCCAGTAAAGACCGTCAGCCGACGCTTGGGGATCGCGACATGGACATCCTTCAGATTGTTCTCGCGCGCACCCTTGACGCGAATCAGATCGTGGCAATCGGCGGGGTGCTGATTGGAAGGAGCCATACAAACCTCCGCAGGGAACCATTACATGGTGCAAACCGCTATACTTCGCGGCATTATAGCACATATGAACGCACGGCACACCCTCAGCCGCCAATTTCACTAGGGCGATTGCATCATACGAAACCGGATACAACGGGGCACCCGCAAGGGGCGGGCACCCGCAAGCGGCGGGCACCCGCAAGGGGCGGGCACCCGCAAGCGGCGGGCACCCGCAAGGGGTGCCCCTACCGGGCCGGGGGTCGGGCCCGGTGTAGGGGCACCCCTTGCGGGTGCCCTTGCGGGTGCCCTTGCGGGTGCCCTTGGCGAGGTGCATACACGGAAGATGCAATCGCCCTGCCAATGTCACCGGGCAACGTATGCGCGGCGGTGCGGGGCAATGGTACAATCTCAGCAAGCCGCCATTTTGTCAGGAGAGCCATGTCGTGAGCCAACCCACCAGCTTTGAGCAACTCCCCGCCGACCTGCCCGTTCCCGAGGACGACGGTGCATGCGCCCACCTTGTCGGCTGTGCCGTCCCATCACTTGCGCTCACCGCGACCGATGGAACCACGGTCAACCTTGCCGCACTGCCCAGTCGCACGCTCGTCTATTGCTACCCGCGCACCGGCGTGCCCGGCCAAGCGCTCCCTACCGACTGGGACACTATCTCCGGTGCTCGCGGCTGCACCCCAGAGGCATGTGGCTTCCGGGATCACCATGCCGAGCTTCGCGCTCTGGGTACGACAGTCTTCGGCCTGAGCACCCAGGACACCGCGTATCAGCAGGAGTTTGCGGTGCGGCTGCATCTGCCCTTCGCCATCCTCAGCGACGCCGAGCTCCGCTTGACCACCGCCTTGCGGTTGCCCACCTTCACCGTCGACGGGATGCGCCTGATCAAACGCCTGACCCTCGTGTTGCACGACGGAGTGATCGAGCACGTCTTCTACCCAATTTTCCCGCCCGACACCCATGCAGGGCAGGTTGTCGCCTGGCTCGCCGACCACCAGTGACGGAGATCGCTCGTCCCACGGCGGTCGAGCGTATGGGATCGCCTGTGATCACGCAGGCGAAACCCTTTGAGGGGGGACGATTCCACAAAAGGAGAACTATGACACTGTTGCGCAGATTCTTCGCAGGCGTTCTTTTCGTCCTTGCGCTGCTGACCTTCCTGCTCGCTGCGACCGGGACGATCGGGGCCTGGATCGCCAAAGCTACCGTCGATGAGACGACACTTGCGATGGTCGATGTCATCACCGACTACCTCGATCTGGCGATTCAGACAATGGACACCCTTGACAGTAATGTTGCTGAGGTAGAAGAGAGGCTCCGTTTGGTGCAAACCAGTTTGGCGTTCCTTCGTACCGAACGGGCCAATGGGCCAGTGGCGCAACAAATGCAGCAAGTCGTTACTGAGGAACTGCAACCTGCGCTGGAACAACTCACCTCGCGTGCCCAACGCCTTCGTGAGGGCCTAGAGCGCTTTAACCAGCGCATCGAGCAACTCAACCAGTTGCCCTTTCTCGACGTGCCCACCCTTACCAATCCGCTGACGACCCTTGATGGCGAGATCACTGCCGCCCGCGATCAGACCCGTCTTGTGCGTACGGCCATCGAAACGCGCGATAACGTGCTCCTCCTGTCTGCCACCGACCGGCTCGAAGAACGCCTGAACCAGGTGCGCGCCACGCTGGCTGAAGGCAGGGAGCGCACCAGCACCGTTCAATTGGCGCTGATCGATGTTCGCCAGGCCCTCACCTTCTGGTCAACGGTGAGTACAACCACCATCAGCGCCCTGCTGGTACTCTTTGCCCTCGGCCAGCTCAGCCTTGCCGCGCATGCCTGGGGATGGATGTTCGGTCGGCGAAAGACCCGGTAGGGCCATTCGCCGACCCTAAAAAGCATGCGTATACCAGTGAAAACGGCCAACTTCGTTGGCCGTTTTCACTGGTATACGCATTAAGTTTTTAGGGCTGCCTCCTCAGCACGCTTAACGCCACGCAACCAGAACCACGCGACGGCAGCAACGGCCAGGCTGACGGCACCTGCCAGCACCAGGGCCGAGGCGACGCCAACACTAAAGGCTTCGCGGTACGCCGCCATTAGCCCAAGACCGACGATTGCGCCCGGTGCCTGGGCAATGTCGTCGGCGGTGATCCCCTGGCGAAGAGCCGTATCAACGGCTTGCAGCGCGACGGCTTGCTGCTGCGGGGTCAGCGTCAGATCGACCATGCGCAGCTTGAAGTCGGCAGTTCCGCTCAACGCCAGGACGGTAGCGAGCAATACGCCAGACAGGCCACTGCCGATGAGCCCGGCAGCCCGGTTGAGCCCTGAACTGAGGCCGATCAGGTCGGCTGGCAGGGCCGCAAAGAAGAAGTAGGCCCACGAGGCCGAGGCGATCAGGAAGCCGATGCCGAACAGCATCATCATCGGGATAATGAACAGGTAGGGCGTATTCGGGCGCGCCAGCGCGGTGAGCAACATCGCCACGCCCATCGCCGCCAGGCCGCCGCCCACCGATACATAGGCCGGCTGACTGGTGGTAAAGCGGGCGGCCCAACGTAGGATGAAGAGATTCCCGAGGAAGACCGGTGCTAGTGCGACCCCAGCAATGAAACCCGGAAGCTGCCGTGCAGTGAAAAAGAAGCCGTACAACATCTGGGCATAGCCCACCAAGCCAAAGCTGAGAGCCGCCGAGACGAGCAGCAACAGCGACAGGAAGTGGCGCGGAACCTCGTTCGCCGCACCACGAAAGAGGTTCTGCCGACGGGCAAATTGGGTCCAGACGATCAGCAGCAGCAAGCCGAGCGCACTGAAAACGCCCGCCGTGACGGTGATCGGGTTGAACCAGGTGCCGCTAAGGCGGGCCATCACGAGGCCAAACATGGCGGCCAGAAAAACCATCGCCCATGCCGCAGCGGTGAGCGCTTCGAAACGCCCGAAGCCGCCCTGGGCACGGCTTTCTGGAACATAACGCCAGGCAAGGTAGAGGCCTACCGCACCGACAACGATCGGCAAGACGAGCGCCGCACGCCAGCCCCACCAATACTCAAACGGAATGCCAAGCAGACTCGCCAGCACCCCCACACCCGTCACAAAGGTGTAAATCACCAGCGCCCGCGTGCGCTCGGTACCCTCAAAGGTCAGGCGGATCAGCGCCAAGGTAAGCGGAAAAGCCAGGGCACCCATCACGCCAACCATCGCCCGTAAGAGGGTGAGCGCCAGCAAATTGGGGGCGAGCAGCGAGAATAGGTTGAAGAGCGTCGCCCCCACCGCGCCGATCAGCAGGATCTTGCGTCGGCCAAGCAGATCACCCAGGACGCCGCCGATAATTTGGAAGGCCACAAAGAGCAAGACACCCAGACTGGCGAGAATACGGTACTCGTTCCAGCCTGTCCCGAAGGCCGACGAAGGAATCTCGTAGCCAATCATCCATAAAAATGGCTCGGCTTGCAGGGCAAAGGCGACCGTGCAGCAAGCCGCCAGAATCCACCAGCGCTGCGGGTCGTCGTACTGGCGCGGTGATGGTACCGTCGGTACGTCCGTCACCGTTCTTCTCGTATCAGCCACATCGCCTGAATCGCTTGCCATCGTCACTCAACTCCTTCAATTGAATTGGGGTCACCAAACATCGTGTCCCACATCGGGGTCAGAGTAAAGATGACAAAAAGAGCGTATGCAAAACCTTCTGAAACATGCTTTCATTATACCTGGGAGCGCGGGCGTCCCGCCCGCGCTCCCAGGAAAGTCCGAACACTTTGTTGGCAGACTACTGATTAGTCTGTAACCTAAGTTTCTTGATCCCAACGGGGGCTTCGACAGGCTCAGCCTCTGTCCGTTCGCCACGCCCATCGTCCGCCGTTGGCTGAGCTTGTCGAAGCCACTACCGAGAGCAAAAAACGTACGTCACAAACTACTGATAGCGCCCAAGCCGTTCTTCTGATACCATAACTGTAGCCATTGCGTTTGGCTTGGATGAGGATCAACCGACACGCTGGTGACATCCGCTCCAGATGCCCTTAGCATCACACAACAGAAGGTAGCGCGATCAGTATGACCTTTGAAATCATCATCATCCTGGTATTGATTCTGGCCAATGGAATCTTTGCAGGCACAGAATTAGCCATCCTGGGGGCAAAACGGGGACGGTTGGAGCAACACGCTGCCGATGGAAGTGTCGGGGCGACGGCGGCCCTCCGGTTACAAGACGATCCTAATCGCTTTCTCTCTGCCGTCCAGGTTGGCATTACGCTGATTGGTATTCTCACCGGCGCGTTTGGCGGTGCCAGCCTTGCCGCTCGTCTGTCGCCGTTGCTAAGTAGCCTGCCTGTGGTTGGCCCGTATGCGACCCAACTCGCGTTTGGCATTGTCGTTCTGGTGATAACTTTCTTCACCCTGGTTTTTGGCGAACTGGTGCCCAAACGGCTTGCGTTGCTCAAGGCTGAGCAGTATGCCATGCTGATTGCCACCCCAATGACCTTCATTGCCCGGCTGAGTAGCCCAGTAGTCAGCCTGCTGGCCTTCTCCACCCAACTGGTACTGCGCCTCCTCGGTCTCGATAAGACCCGCCCGGCGCAGGTGACGGAAGAAGATATTCAGGCCCTGGTTCGTGAAGGTACGTCGGGGGGCGAGGTCACGTTGCACGAACAGCAACTCATTGAGAGTATTTTCGAGTTTAGCGATCAGCAAGTGCGTCAGATTATGACCCCGCGGCGCGATATTGTTATGATCGAGGCTGAGGCAACCCTGGGTCAGATCATGCATCAAGTGCTGGAGGAGGGCTACTCGCGCTTTCCGATCTATCAGGATACACCTGACCAGATCATTGGCATCGTTCATGTCCGTGATCTGCTGATGCTCTATCACCGCGAAGGCGAAGATGCGCTGGTGCAGAGCGTCATCAGTTCGCCCCTCTATGTCGCTGAACATAGTCTGGCGACCCAACTCCTGGCGACGTTTCGGAAACAGCAGCGGCACATGGCAATTGTTGTAGGCGAAGAAGGTGGCGTGGAAGGCCTCGTCACGCTGGAAGATGTGCTCGAAGAGATTGTGGGCAACATTGAAGATGAATTTGATGAACCTGAACCCGAATTCATTGTGCGCCGCGAGGATGGTTCATGGCTCATTGATGGGCGCCTCCCAACTGATGATCTGAAAGTACTCCTGGAGGTTGAAGACCTGCCGGACGAAGCGATCTATCGTTATGATACGCTCGCTGGCCTGGTCATCACATTGCTCGGCCAGATTCCTACCACAGGCGATTATGTGGACTGGGATCGCTGGCGGTTCGAGGTCGTCGATATGGACGGACGGCGCATTGACCGTATCTTGCTGACCAACAAAACCTAGAGGTGCGCACCTCTTCGCGTGCGCTTCTTTGACGCAACGGCGCAAGGGCGCAAGGGTTTTCGCGGAGGTGCGTACCTCTTCGCGCCTTCGCGTGCGCTTCTTTGAAATGGTCTTAATGGCTAGCCGAGGCCCCGATCGCAAGCGGTAGCTGCATACGAAAGGCGGAACCCTGACCCACCCAACTCTGTACCGCGACGCTGCCGCCGTGCGCTTCGACAATGTACTTCACAATCGCCAGGCCCAGGCCCATCCCACCGGTGGTGCGCGAACGTGTCTGTTCGACCCGATAGAAACGATCCCATAGATGCGGTAGATGTTCGGGCGCAATGCCTGGGCCGTTATCAATGACGGTGATGGCGGCCATATCGTTGGCAAGCGCTTCCAAGTGTACGGTCACCTCTGTGCCGGGCGGCGTATAGCGGACAGCATTCTCGATCAGGTTGCGCAAGGCCTGGGTCAAACGCTCGCGATCACCCTCGATCACGAGGCCGGGCGCGATGACGGGGGTAAAGCAGTGGGTCGCGAACAGCCGTGCACTGGTTATCGTCAGTTCGGCCACCAGCGTGTCCAGGGTCACGGAGGCACGCGCAATCACCTGCGTGGCATCGGCCTGCGCAAGGAGCAACAAATCATTGACCAGGCGGCGCATGCGCTGCGCTTCATCGCTCGCCTCATCGAGGCACAGTTGGCGTTCGGCGGGTGCGAGGTCGCGCCGCAACAAAGCGAGGTTCGCCAGTACCACAGTCAGGGGCGAGCGCAGTTCGTGCGACGTGTCAGCCAGGAGGCGACGCTGCTGTTCCAGGGTCGACTCGACGGTTGTAACAAGATCATTGATTGTTGCCGCAAGCTGGCCGACCTCATCGCGGCGCGCAGGATCAGGCAGCCGCTCGTGGTAGTCGCCAGTCGCGGCAATCGAGGCCGCCGTGCGGGTCAGGCGCGCCATTGGTGCGAGGGCGATGCCCGTCAAGACGGCAGCGCTGCTGGCAGCAAACAGCAATGCTCCGATGCCGCAGATCAGCAGCAGGATCCGCGCTTGCGCCAGCGTACGTTCAATTGGTTCAAGCGACTCGGCGACGAGCAGCAATGCATCCGGTGCAAGCGTGGCTGGCGCACGGGTAACGAGTAACCGCAGATCTTCGTGATCGCCGGCCTGGACAGTTTCAATGACCTGGGGGCCTTCCAGGGCCGTGGCGAGCAACGGCAACGCCTCTGGCAGGCGATCCGCGCCCAGATTCGGTGAAGAGGCGAGCAGATCGCCAGACGGCGCACGCAGTTCCACGTAGATGCCAGGGGCGCTGAACTCGACCAGGGGCGGCAGATTGGGCAGGTTGGTGCTCGCCCCCGACAGTTTGGCCGCAATCAACTCCTCGCGCACCAACGCTGCCCGCTCTTGGAGCCGCACATCAATCTCAGCAAGCAGGTTGGCCTGCAAGATCAGGTAGAAAATCAGGGCAAACAAACAAATGGCCGCTCCCGTCAGCACCGTGACCAGGATCGTGAGCCGGAGGCGGAGCGAGGCAGGGCGCTTCATAGGGCTTCCTCGCGTAGGCTGTAGCCAACCCCACGCATAGTGTGAATGAGGCGTGGCTCGTGATTGCTCTCGAGCTTATCCCGTAGACGTGCGATATAGACTTCGACCACGTTGCTTTCAACGTCATAGTTGCCCCAGACACGCTCCATGATCTGTTCACGCGTCAGGACATGACGTGGTGAGCGCATGAGAATGTGCAGGACAGCGAATTCTCGGGCCGTCAAATCGAGCCGTCGCTCGCCCCGGAAAGCCTCGTAGGTCGCACCATTCAGGCGTAGGTCAGCAAAGACGAGCAGGTCTGCCGAGGCAGGCTGAGTGCGGCGGAGTAGAGCACGGACGCGAGCCAGTAGTTCGTCGAAGTCAAACGGTTTGACCAGGTAATCGTCGGCACCACTGTTCAACCCTGCCACCCGATCCGGCACCGAATCACGGGCTGTGAGCATAAGGATAGGCGTGTTTGTCCCGCGTCGCAACCGCCGACAGACTTCCAGGCCATCAATGTCAGGCAGCATCACGTCAAGAATGACCAAATCCGGCGGATCGTCGCGTGCGATGCGCAAGGCTTCTGGACCATTGACCGCCGTATGAACCGCGAAGCCTTCAAAGCGTAACCCTCGACTTACGACGCGGGCAATCTTTAAGTCGTCGTCAACCACCAGGATCGTCGTCATTACCCTTCTCCTTTTAGACCCACTACCTTGCAAAGAAGGTGGCTATTTTGACGCCACGGCGCAACGGCGTCAACTGGAAAGCTCCCTGAAGCCTTGTTTTACGGTTGCATCGGAATCAAGTATAGCATGCCCCCCTGTTAGCTTCTTGTTACGTCGTATTCATCACGGTGAAAGCTTTTGTTGGTATCATATGAAGTATGCAGAGTCGCTGGATGGTGGCTGAGTTCAACACAGTGCGTATTTTTTTCGATCCGTTTTTTGATGCTACTCTTGTCGTATTAAGCAGCTTGCTCGCTGCCATGGTACTTGTTCTCGCGCATCGGCTATTCAGCTTCAACCTTTATCAGGCCTGGTTGGTGCTTCGCCAGATCGTAGGTTGGTTGTTGATCATCATTGGCATGCTGGGCATGATCTTACCAGGGCCAGGCATCCCGTTCTTCGTCCTTGGTGTCCTGCTCGTTGGGCGACGGCATCGTTTGATCCGCCGGAGTTGGGTCTTGTTGCGCTTGCACCTGCGTCGCCTGGGCCAACGTCCTGGAATGATTGGGCGTGTCGCACAGTTCGCGTATCGGCAAATTCAACGCACGCGTGCGCAGATGAGACCGATGTTCCGCAATGTGAGCGCGAGACACCACCGCCGGGGTGAGCATCGCCGCTAAGTAACACTGGTTTAAAGGATCTTCTTTTTGCAGAGCTACGGTGCCTATCAATACATATGAGTTTACTCTTTTTCATCATCTTCCTGACGCTGAGCGTCTCAGCCGTTTGTTCTGGGGCCGAAGCGGCGCTCTTCTCGGTCAGCATGGTACGGGTTCGCCAACTCGCCGAAGGCGGCGGGGCCGCAGCAAAAACCTTGTTGCAGATCCGCGAAAACATGGCACGTCCGATCAGCACGATTGTGGTGCTGAACAATATCGCGAATATCGGCGGGAGCCTGCTGATCGGTAATCTGGCGACCGAAGTCTTTGGCAGCCAGTGGATTGGCGTCTTTTCAACGTCACTCACGCTCGCCGTGATCATCTTTAGTGAGATCATCCCAAAGACGCTTGGCGAGCGCTATGCCGCGACGATCGCGCCAATCGTGGCCAGGCCTGTCCAGTTCTTGACGATCCTCTTTACGCCGATTGTCTGGCTCATCGAACGCATCGTTGCCCCGATTGTCAGCACGAACCAGGCACCCACGACGAACGAAGCCGAAATTCGCCTGCTGGCGCGGATCGGTCAGCAGGAAGGGGTCATCGAGCGTGACGAGTCAGAGATGATCGAGCGCGTCTTCCGTCTCAACGATACGGTCGCCGGCCATATTATGACCCCGCGGGTCAGTATCACCTATCTCCTCGCCGACGATACGCTTGCTGAGGCACGCGAAACGATGCTGAATGCTGAACATTCGCGGCTGGTTGTCATCGGTGATTCCATTGACGAAGTGCGTGGCATCGCGTTACGGAGTGAACTGCTCGCGGCGTTGTTAGCTGGGCAGGAACAGCAGGTCGTCGCAGAACTGATGCGCCCGGCAAACTTCGTGCCCGCCAGCATGCGGGCCGACAAACTGCTGGAAGTCTTCCGCCAGACGCGTCAGCACCTCTCGGTCGTCATTGATGAGTATGGCGGCCTTGCCGGCGTGGTCTCGCTTGAAGATGTGCTTGAGGTGCTCACCGGCGAAATTGTGGACGAAACCGACCGGGTCGCCGACCTGCAAGCCGAGGCGCGCCGGAAGAATCAGAACCGCTTTGAGCAACCATCCGAGACCTGATACGGTGAGGGTTGCCTGGATGGAACCCTCGCCGCATCTGATCGTGTGCATTGCCCCAGACCTGTGAGGAGGTTCACGATGTTTGAACGTATAGCCTTCGCGACCGACGGTTCGCCAGTATGCGAGCGAGCAGTCGACTATGTCGCCTCATTAGCGCATTGTTACGCCGCGCATGTCCTGGTGTTGAACGTTGCCGCAGCCCCACCAGTTGCGATGAGCGAGCCCTACCTCCATTATGCCTTGTTAGCCAGACGCCAGGAAGCCGCCGCCTGCGTCGATCAGGTACGCGAGCGCCTGCGTGGCATGGGGATCATCGAGGTTGAAATGGCCGTGCTTGAAGGCCGTCCTGACGAAGCTATCCTTGAACAGATCGAGCAATGGGGTGCCACCTTGCTTGTGATCGGATCGCACGGCGAGCACCCGTGGCGCGATCGGATCTTGGGCAGTGTGAGTCTGGCCCTGACGCAGCGTGCTCCATGTCCAGTTCTGGTAATGAAGTGACGGCTCCCAAGCGTAAACGCTTGGGCTTCAGAGACTGCCTCCTCCGAAGAGAACATGGGTGGGGTGTGGCCTCTTCGATGCGCTTGTCTGTGCTGACTCTCAGGTTGGCCCCTTCCGCCGAACCAGCGCGCCACATGACCATGAGCTTTTTACCCGACGATGGATTCTTCGTCGGAACGCCCAAAACTCAGTTGGAAACGTGCATGAGATGCGCACACCTCATGACGAACAAGTGTACCATGGATACGTGCTTGGTGCAACACATGAGCGAAAGCCGCTCAAGCAGGGTGCTTCATCCCAGGCGTGAACGCGCTGGGCTTTCGCACCTAAAGGCGAGCATCCGTAAAGCGAGGGGCGACCGAAGCGGCTTGCACGCGGGTGACGAACTTCGTCGGTGAGTTTGACGCCCACGCGCACTCGCCAAGATCTGCAATTCTGCGAGTAGGCCATGACCGGCGCGGCAATACGACCTATCTGCGTGATGCCGATGGCGCTGAGGTCGTGTGATCGCGGCGCAAAGCCGTGCTTACCCGCCGTGCTGGTCACGATCTGGTCACTGAGATTACGGTGCGCGAGAAGGAAATTGATGATAATCTGCCTAAGAAGCTGTCTAGATCAAAATCCTTTCGTTATAGCCAAACCGACTCCCATTAGCGACCACAACGGGCATCGCGGCGGGTCTGAAAACGCCCATCGCCCTGATTAAACCAGACCTGGCAGCCGCGCACATCCGCGACCACAATGTCCGGCAGGCCATCACCATCCACATCGCCCACGCCTACCGCGTCATTGGCGCTGTACCGAATGCGCGAACGAATTTCGCGCAACTGCCCCTGGCCGTCATTGCGCCAGACGCGTGCGCGGGTGTTGCCGGCCGTCACCAGATCCAGGACGTCGTCGCCATCAAGATCGACGAGGAACACCTGCCGGGTTGGGCCATTGTTCACTTCGCCAAGCAACGTAAAGAAGCCCTGCCCATCATTGATCCAGATCTCATCGGGGCCGGCGTTGCCGACCACGGCGTCCAGGAATCCGTTTCCGTTGACATCCCCGAGCGCCACGGCCCAACTCTCACGCTGCCCTAACGCTTGCAGGCTATCGGTAAACATGCCGTCGCCGTCGTTGAACCAGACCTCGTTGGGCGTTTCCCACACGGGGTCGCCGTGAATCTGGAGGAACGTCAACCCGTTGGCGACAAAGGCGTCGGGGCTGCCGTCGCCGTTCAGATCGCCCAGGGCGACCGCCGTACTCCCCGCGTGTCCCAGGCGCTGACCGGAGTCGTGGAAGGCGCCGTTCCCAGCATTGAAGAACACCATGTTCTCCGGGATCAAGCGGACGGGGGCACCGGCAGCAGGAAAGCTGACCCCACCGCAGCAGTTGGCGACAAAGATGTCCAGGCGGCCATTCCCATTCAGATCGGCAAGGGCGACTCCACCGCTGATCCAGCCCTCATGTTCGACGGCATGCGGGTGCGCCAACGTCCCTGCGCCATCATTCACAATGATCGTGGGGTTGGGCAGAAACACGGCGTCGATGAACTGATCTCCATCAACATCGCCAAGCGCCAGGGCGCCGAAGCTCATCTCGACCGGCAGGCGTGCGCTGGCGGTGAAGTTGCCGGCGCCGTCGTTGTACAAGATCTGATACTGGATTTCACTGGGAAACGTGTACGGCTCGCCAAAACGACCGTTTGCCACGACGATATCCTGTGCGCCGTCGCCGTTCAGATCGGCGAGCGCGACCTGTCTGACCTGCGGTGGGCGCTCAAAGAACCCGATACATCCGGTCAATACGAGGAGCGGCAACAGGAACAGCAAGCGATAGCAGCGGTTGGAGATAGCCGGCTTGACGTCATCCTCAGCCTTCAGCAAGATCTTCAGTTCATCCGCGGACTCCGTAATGGTCGGGACTATCCGGTTCATGGCACCCTCTTCGATACGAAACAGGTAGCTTCAGTTGCTGTACCGTGAAGCGGCGGTACCAGATTGGCGAAGCTAAACTGGCTTGCGCCGGCAGGGTTGTTCCACCAGCGGTTCTTGCGCTTTGGCACCAGCGCACCCGGCGTCACCCCGAACGCTTTGCGCACATGCCGTGTCAAGTGACTCTGACTGGCGAAACCCACCATGTGAACGACTTCGCTGATCGAAAGGTTCCCCACCATCAGCTTTTCTTTCGCTTCGGTTCTTCCGCGCTTTCATTGCCTGGAAAAGACGGGCATTCGGCGCGATCTGAAAGTTGGCAACAGGTGATGGTGATTGTGCATCGCCTGCGGACGGCCCACCCCCGACGCCCCCGAATTGGGTGAAATTCTTTGCCTTATGGCCGTCTACCGTGCCCCGCGCACCTCGCGCCCCAGCAGGCCCAAGAGCACGTCGTAGGGCCGGGCATTTTCGGGGTGCCACTCAAAGCGCGCCCGCTCGAAGTACTGCACTTGGTACTCGCGCCCGTCGCTTAACCGCTCGGTGATCAACCCGGTGAGCGGGACGCCAAAGAGCGCCTTGCTCTCTTCAAGGCTAAAGCCCCGCCGCGCATCAAGGTTGAGGCCGTTGGCCCGATAGACCTCAGCGAAGCGGCCACACACGTTGAAGTTTGTCTCACTAAAGAAGAGGCAGTTGGCCTGGGGGGGGTCCCGCGGCTTGCTCTGCCAATCATAGCCACGCTGCGCGAGCGCATCTTCCCACCTAGCATACCCCACTGTTGCAGCTTTGTTGCATGCAACAAAGCTGCAACAAAGCTACAACAAAGCTGCAACAAAGCTGCAACAGCGAATGGCAACCCAAACCTTGATGGGAGTGGAGAAATTTGTACTAAAATAGATATGGTACGAGCAGTTTGATGCCGACCAGTGGGATGTCCAGATTGAAATTGTTATTCGCAGCGGCGTGGTTGAGTGGCTCGAACAAGAAGTAAGGCGGGCAATGAACAAGAGTGCAATCGTTACGTTGATCCACTTCAATTTTTGGGCAAACAACCGCATCCTTGCCGCATGCGAGCGTATTTCAGCGAACGAGTTTACCCGCGAACATACCCCGGATTCCGGCTGGGGGAGCGTGCGCGGTATGCTCGTGCATACGCTCGATACCGAGTACGGCTGGCGTATGGTATTGCAAGCTCAAGACGGGGATGTTATCCTGCAGGCCGACGATGTTGACGATGTGGCGGCGCTGAAGAACCGTTGGCAGCTCGAACAAGCTGCCTGGTTCGCGTACGTAGACGGCTTGAGCGAAGACCACATCAATCAAGGGTATGGTGATGATCCACCTGAGCGGGGCCTTACTCGATGCCTTCGTATGGCCCGAGGAAGGTTGGGCGTGGCCGTGTGACATGGACATCAAGCAGGGCTTTCACCGTCGCCAAGGCTTCGCGCGCTGTGTACTGAGCCAGCACGGGCGGTGCATACCGGCCCCAATCCGGGACGCCAACGCCAACGGCATCTACCCCTAAGGCACGACAGGTATAGACGGCGCGGGGCATATGGTAGCGTTGGCTGACGAGCACGGCCTGCTCAACCCCGAAGATCGGCTGGAGCCGATAGCACGACTCGTAGGTCGAGAAGCCCGCGTAGTCGAGGGTGATGTCGCGCATCGGTACGCCGAGACTCGCAGCATAGCGGGCCATCACGGTCACCTCGTCATACGTGGCGTGGCTGTTGTCGCCCGTCATGAGAAGCTTCTCCACCCGCCCGAGGTGGTAGAGGTTGACCGCGCCCTCAATGCGTTCGGCCAGGATGCGCGTCGGGCGATCACCGCGAACGCCCGCCCCAAAGACGACCGCGACCCGCGTTGGGGGTGCGTCGGTCGGCGTGGTGACGCGGAACGGGGCTGTTGCGAGATGGCTGTAGCTCAGGGCGACGAGCGGAATAAGCAGGCTCAACCCGAGGCCCACAACGATGAGGCGGCGCAGGTTTTTGAACATGATCGGCATACATCGGTTCAGACGCTCAGGGCTCGCCAGAGGTTGCAGGCTGCGGTCGCCTTACGCTCATTGAACGCGACATCCGTCTCTGCTTTCTCTTCCCCCGGCCCTTCGCATTGCGCGTTGTGCGCGTCGTCGTCATGTGCGTGGCCTGAAGCGGCTGCGCGTGATGCGACCTGCCCATCACAGTGGGCCGTCGTCCGTGTCGACCAACCTGCTCCAGCAATCGACTGATGCGTACCTTGATCTTCGACTTTCAGGCGTGCGCCCTCGGCCTGCACGTCGCCACGCTAGCGATGGCCCTCGACCCTCAGTTCGTCGTCATCCTTTCTTTGTCGTGGGACTGGCTCTTCATATATTCGTAGGCGGCGAGCAGAAAGCCGCCGGTGCCGCACGCGGGGTCGCACACGGTCTCGCCGATTTTGGGACGGACGCATGCGACGATCGCCTCGATCACCGGACGCGGGGTAAAGTACTGGCCCGCGCCGGACTTTACCTCGGCGGCGTTTTTTCCAGTAGGCCCTCGTAAATCTGGCCTTTTACGTCCACGCCGATGCCGATCCACGGGCCTTCGCTGGCAATCAGCGAGACGATGCGCTTGAGCTTGGCCGGATCGGTGAGCTTGTTCTGCGCCTTTTTGAAGATGGTGCCGATGAGTCCCGGTTCGCTACCCAGGTTCTCTAGCGTATGGCGGTACTGGACTTCCAGCGCGTCGCCGTCCTGGGTGACCAACTGGTTCCAGCGGTATGCGGGGGATGATCGACTCCTCGCTCAGTAACTCGTTGTGCTGCTCCTCGTAGGCGTCCGTGCTCTCCTCACAGAACGGCTCACCGCGCAGCAGCATGGAATAGACCGTGCGCGCGAGCTTGTGGGCTGTCGCCGCGGTGGCCTGCTGCGGCCCCTTGCGCGCCCGCATCGCCCTGAAGTAGGCGTCAAACGAGGAGGCGGAAGGCACAGATCGCCACGTCAGGCCGGAACGAGGTCTGGAGCAGCCCAAGGGCATGGAGCTTCTGTCGCCACTGAGCGTCGTTCCAGTCGCTCTTACACCCCGGCACCATCGTGACGTGGCGACCGTTGACCAGATAGGGCGTGATGCCCCGCTGCTCCAGCAATTCGTCGATGGGCACCCAGGCGACCCCGGTCGACTCACGTGCCACGGTGTCAATACCCAGCGAGACCAGCCAGTCGACCAGGGCGTGGAGGTGAGGAGGAAACGTACCGAAAACTCGTACGGGCTCAGCACAGCGATCGGGCGCAACCACAGCCACAATCTCGGTGCCGCCGATATCGAGACCCGCGGCGTTGGGAAAGACACAGGGCATACCTTCGATGCGACCAGGCTTGGTAGGCGCGGGGACTCGAGACATTGCAGCTCTCCTGAAACAATGATGGAATGGTGACGACCAGCCCTGCCGCGTCGGGAAGGACTGTCCTGGTCGCAGGGCTGGCCGCCCTGCGAGTGGGGTCGTCTGGGTCGTCAACGTCAAGCGTTTCGGCGGCGGGAGCTGGCTGTTCAGGGCAGTGGGTCGTCATCACAACGATCCTCTCGTACCGCCCTGCATGCAACGGGTTTTTGGGAGCATGGTGTCCAAGGGTAGTCTAGCACATAGGGGGTCCAACGAATCACGGGCAACCGACGCGAACGAGCGGAGCTTATGACAACAACGGCACCACCTCCTTCACCGGACACCAGGAACGCAGCAGATGCTGATGAACCTAGTCTAGAGCGAAGGAGGGGGTGGGGAGGAAGGAACGCAACGGCAGGAGAGACCCGGATGACCTCTGAGGCCAAGCGAGGACGACGCAGCGGACGTCAGGCCGCCGCCAGTGCCTGCACGTGGGCGATCGCGTTGATCCCGATTGGGCGAATCTGCGCGGCAGGCACGGTCATCACCGCGACGGTCTCACCGCGCAGGGTCAGAAACGCGACGGTCTCCGTCGACGCTGTCAGCCGCTCGACCTGCGCCATCCGCGTGATGATCGCCGCCACGTCGGCAGGGGTGATGATCTGCTGCGTCCAAAAGAGGCGCAGGATCGCTGGTCGATCAACCACCTCGATCCCCTTGGCCTGGCCGTAGCGCACGGCGCGCTGATCATTGCTGAGCACGATCAATCGCTTCGCATTCGCCCCTGGAGCAAACAAACAACCGCTGCAGCACCGCAACGGCGTCGGCAGCATCAAGCGAACTGAGCATGTTCGTGTCCCTGACGATGCTCGCAGCAGCCCGTACGTTTTCACATGTGGCGTAACATGCAAGCCTGGGAGCGAAGGCGGGACGCCCTTGCTCCCAGGCCAAGGGTGAACCGTCACAGCAGCCCCTGGCGCACCAAACGCTCGGCACGATCATCAAGCTCATCGGCGGAACGATCTTCACCAGGGCGCTGCATCACGCCGCGCACCTGGAGCGCGTCGAGCAGATCCCAACGGGTGGTGCCCGCCAGTTCAGCGGCACGACCGAGGCTACAGGCATCGGCGAGGTACCATTCAACCGCCTCATTGAGCGTCGCGTGGTCTGGTAGCACACGAACGCGTGTGTTGCGGTGTTGGCACATCACCCCCCAGGGCGATTGCATCTTCATTGCGCTTCGGGCACGGAATGCGGCATGATACGGCCAGACGAATCCGCATGGTGTTTGGAGGTTTCGCATGCCTCCAGTTCGAGAGCTTGCCTTGGCGTCTTCTTTTGCAACCGTCAACGACCCACGGATCGAGCGCACCAAGGCGCACAACCTGCTCGATAGCATCATCATCACGCTTTGTGCCGTGATCGGTGGTGCCGATGACTGGGTCGGTGTCGCGGAGTTTGGCACGAGCAACGAGGCGTGGCTGAAGGAATGTCTGGGACTTCCCAACGGCATTCCTTCCCACACTACGTTTGGACGGGTGTTTGCGCGCATCGACCCAGAGCAGTTTCAGCAGCGCGTTCTGCCGTGGATCAAGGCCGTCCAAACGGTGCGAACAAACGTGATTGCGATTGATGGTTAAGACCCATCGGGGCAGTCACGACCGACCCAACGGGAAGGCCGCGCTGCACCTCGTCAGCGCTTGGGCAACAGAAAACCACGTGGTGTTGGGCCACATTGCGGTGGACGACCCATCGAATAAGTTGACGGCGATCTCCCAATTGCTTAACCTGCTTGACGTGCGCGGCGGTACCGTAACCCTGGATGCGATGGGCGGTCAGACCGCGATTGCGGCGGAGATTCGTGATAGACAGGGTCACGACGTGCTCGCATTGAAGGCCAATCAGCCGACTCTGTATGCCGATGTCCAGGCCCTCTTCGCCGATGCGCGGGCGGTGCTCGGAATGTAAGATGCAATCGCCCTAGTATTAAGGCACGCAATGAGCGCATAGTACAGCAAAACACCGAGCGTGCCTGAAGCAGACGCGCTCCAAATCATCTGCGACCACACGTCATCGATTACCAAGACAGGTATAGCGTGATCCCGACTATGATGACCAGCACATGCGGCAAGGCCACTGCGGGCCAGAGAAAATGGCGTCCAATACTCTTTGTACCGCTCTGTCGCCATGAGCGCACCCAAAACCGGGTAATCTGAAGGGGGCGAATACTCTGGTCGGCACTCACAAAGTGCGCTTCTATCGCCTCAATTCGCCCGTAGTACGACTGCTGAAACGTCTTCCAGAGCGCGTCAATAATCCAGAACCCGAGCGCGGCGCCGGCTGCAACCAGAAAGACCAGGGGTGCTTTGCTCACAAATGCGCCGGTGATCGCCGCGAAGCTGAACGTCACACTCCAATTTTTGATGCCAATCGACCGCTGATCGAAATCCTCCACCGTCTTCTGAAGATAAAAGTATTCTTCTTTCAGTAACTGGTTGGGTGACGGGTCGCTCATTCACTCCTCCTTAAAAATGAGTGAACCGAGGGTGCAGATGTTGATTCATCCATTTTTCTCCAACGATGAGCTAAAAGAACCCCTGATGATTCGGAGTGCCTCGTTGGATGAGGGGAAAATTGACGTGAGGGTTGTGTAACTCTGCGTCCAACGCCGCCAAGTCACGGGCCACGTTGTGCAGTACTTCCGCCGTAATCGGCGTCGGCACCACCAGGGGGAAGTTGCCCACCAACCCTGGAACCGGATCGCCTGGCACAATGATCTGGTCGTAGCCAAGGACAACTCGCGCCAACCACGTTCGTGAATGCTGATCGACCATCGGAGCGACGAAGAAGATTTTGACCTGCTGTTGCAGGAAGTTACGTTCCTCGTGGCCTTGGAGGGCAAAGGCGAGCACCGCGTTGAAAATGATTTGGCTTCCCTGACTGTAGCCGATCAGTCCGAGCGGTCGCTGTTGCTTAAAGGCATCGTAGAGCAGCGCCAAGAACGCCACCGTGGTCGGATTACCAATGGATGGGACAACGATCGGGCCTCTGGTTTGGATCGCCACCTCACCACTAGCGAGCTTGGCAAAGTTGGGCTCATTGAGCAACGACGACACAACCAAGAACGGCCAGCGCTTATCATTCAGCGCCTGGAAGACATCGAGCAGCGGGATCGGGTCAAACCTGCCACTGCGGCTATTCTCGGTCGAGGTAGGGTTGCGTCCAAGCTCGACCTGTATTTTAGGAATTAAGAGCAAATTGTCGCTCCAGTTCGGTACGGTATGTACCCGGATCCGATCACGCGCCCCCTGGCGAAAGAAACGCTCAAGGTTGTCGGCCTCGTAGAAAGCGTTATAAGCGGGGGTAAAGATGCCATTGACGTGGTACACATTCTCGCGTCGGGTACGCCCTCGGACACGCAGTCGGAAGCTGAGGATTGTACGCCAATCATCGGGATTGCGGGTGAGATGGCGAACGAACTGGTGCGGGATGGCGGCCTCTGAAATCGTCAGGGGTGCCACCCGCAGTTGCTCAGGCCGACGGTGATCGTTGTAGCTTTCGAACTTGGCTTTGAACTCAAACTGCTGGTAATCATCGCTTTCGCTGCGGCACGTTGCCTTGCCGTCGTCAGCGATCCCAAGGAGCCCCTGGGCGATACTGAGGGGATTGTCTGCACCGACGACGAGGCCCGGCTGTGACCGCACGAAGCTCAGTTTGCCAAGCACAATGGGGTCAACAACGTGGGGCAAAATCCCGGCCCAGGACTTGGCGGCGTACCCCCTGTCGCCGTCAAGATTCCAGTTTGCATAGAGCACGGCCTGGGGTAGTTGCGATTGCTGGCCAAAAGTGTTTTGAATGAGGTATGTACATAGATCGACGGCATTGCCAATCGTGCGCCCTTCCTGGCGTAAGGCTTGGCTCTCGGCGGGGCTAGCGGCCATCGCGTAGGCGTGCAGGGCCGACGGATCAAACCTCTCGTCGCGGATAAAGGCCGTCGGCCGTGCCGGAGCGCTGGGGGTACCAGTATGGAAAGCTGGGGTTGTCTTGCGACACTCGTTATTGAAGTTGGGTGGGATGAGGTGCGATTGACGCTGGCTTCGCGCCATCGGATAGGCACGCTTGGTTACGCCGGGCATGAAGTGCAACTCGGGATCAAAGATCTGAAAGAGGCTTGCGGACAGTGCATCGTCGAGATCGCTAGGTGCGGGATAGACCAACCCGTTCCATACCAAGATCTTGCGAATCCCCATGAGCATGTGGTAAAGCGCCAAGTCGATCCCATAGAGGATAGCCAGCAGAGGGGCTACGGCGATATAATTGCCCAGAGCGATGAGATCACGTAGCATACGCACCAGAACCAGGGCCGTCTCTAGGGCCCACACCACGGTTTCAGCGAGGTAGCTCATCCAGGCACCGGACCAGGCCTCTAGCGATAGTCCCGCACTCTGGAGCCCCACGAGGAGCGCTTCCAGCGTAAATCCGGGACCACCCAGAGCATTGGGGAGCAGGTTGGGGGGGAGGAGGTCGGGTGGTGAAGGCATCGGCTGGAACTCATTCAGAGCGCTCATCAGGTCGCTGAGAATCTCGGACGCGCCAGCAAATGGCTCGATCGGACGGTTGTCAGCTTGACCGCCGATTAACTTGAGAGCCTGCTTCATCAACAAGAAACTCGTCTTGAGATCACGTGCATTCAAGAACCCAGCTTCACTAGCTGGTCGCCGCCCATCCGTGTTGATCCGCAGCGGGTGCAGTTTGTTGCCGTAGGTTGCGGCGAACGCTCGACGCAACAGGTTGTTGATCTCATCAGGGAGCTCAGTGAAGGTATCGAACTGGAGATCCTCGAACAGGTGCTGATAGATCGGCTTGTCCTTACTATGCACCTGTGCATATTCCCAGGCGTCCATAAAATTCTCGACAGTGACGTGGCGCTGCACCGCTAGGCGATACGGGGCACCGACGATCTGGTTCACAAAGGGGTGGCCCACCAAATCGGTAGCGTAGTGCGTCAGATAGCCCATTGCATAGGCCTTCTGCGCGTCGGTTGTGGCTAACGCCACCAACTGAGCGGCAAAATCCCCAGTGTTGCGGTAGTGCAGCATGTCGAACCAATACCAGTCGGGCTCTTCCCGGTTGTCTTGGCACGGCGGCTTGAGAAAGTTCTCAAACATCTCGTTCAACACCCGCACAAAAGGGCTGTAGAGTGACCCGTCCTCAGCGTGAGCGGTGTCGAGGGGGGAATGGCCGACGAGCAGGCCCGCAGCAATGGTCGTGTTGAGCAACGTCTCGAAGTTATTCTCGATCGATTCCAGCTGGTCGTTGATCGTGGTGAGTACGTCGAGAGCAACGAACTCGAGCGCTTGATTGACCACCTTCTCGGCTTGATCCAACGCCGCTTCTACCCCCTCGACCAGCTGAAACAGCCTGAGCAGGTAGTCATACAGCGGCGACAAGGGATGCAGGAGACCATAGTCAGGTGCAAAGAAGAGCATATCCGGGCCGACCGCCCCAAGGTTCGTGTATGGACGATAGTGCTGCATCAAACTGGCTAGCTGCGTGGCCTCGCCACCCGCGCCCCGTAACTTCGCAATGACTTCATCAACAACGATGCTGTGGATCGCGTACTTAGGCACTCTGTCACCTCCGCTTCAGATGCTTGCACTGCTGAACACCTTACGGTGGGTCACATACAGGCGGACATTATCGAACTGCACAACCCCATGCGCACCCCGGTCAGCGATCAGCCGGATGACCGCACTCGTGGCATTCCCGTCAAGTGGCCGGCTGAACCACCAGTTGACCCAAGAGGTTCCACTCGGCGTATTCACCACGTTGATCCGCTCGGTGCTGATCGTTCCGGCCGTGCCCTGAATTTCCAGGCCGACCAGTGCCGATGCGGAGCCCTGTACCCGCGCTAGACCCGAAGCATGAACCACCAGATCACTGCGGGCGTTCAAGAACGGCGGCGCGAGGTTCGCCAAACTCACCTGCTGCTTCAGCTGGGAGCGTGCAGGCGTAGTATTGGTGGTTCCAAAGTAGTGCGCGAAATCGAGCCGCGATCGATTCCAGTTGACTGGTAGCGACAGGGGGAACGAGAGGCTTGGTCCTCGCCACGTTTGGGTCGGCGCACCTTCCCGAAAAGCGCTATCCAGATCATGCTCCTCCCAAAAGTCGTGTAGATTGCGGGCGGGCCACGCCCAGTGGAAGCGGGGATCAAATCCCGTATAGGAGAGGAGGTTGAACTCGGGCCTCAGGGCATCAACCATGGTGGTCGGCAAAGTGTCGAACAGCGGATCAAACGCCACGACTTGGTACCAACTCAGCCCCTTGGGGTAATCCTGGAGTTTCAGTTGAAACTCTTCCGTCAGGCTCCGCCATGCAGGCACTTCTGGCAAAATCTTCCGGCGCACCTCGCTTGTCTGGCCCGTCTGCCGATCGCGGACGCGCAGTTTCACCACGGTTCCATAACTCGCACTATCGCCCCGGTTGCTGATCCTGACGGTGATTTTGCCCTGGTTACGTACGAAGGTCGAGCGTGTAAAGTCCACTGCCTCTTGGTTATCGCCGACCACGTACAACTGGGGTCGTAGCACCTGGGTGTCGCGTGTGATCGGCTTACCACGGATCACATCATTGCGCACGCTGGTACGCCGGTAGCGTTGTTGAGAACGACTGCGCAACAGTTCACGTAGGGCTGTGATAATCTCTCCGTCTTTACCAATGACTTCAGGCATCAATACCTCCAGTCCCTCTCTGGCAACGCTTCACATACAACGATGCAGCTCGCACACGTGCATCACGTTCATTGGGAGCGCCTCAAGCGGGTGGTGGGATGCAATAACGACCTGGCCGAGCGTGCCGCTCGCGTCGATGATCAGTTTGAGTTCAGCAGCAACGCTGTGCAGGTTAGCCGAGGAGCGCGCGATCAGCACGAGCTGCGCACCGGCCCGCCCGAGCGCCAGGGCAAGCGCCCGGCCGATACCGCGCGAGGCGCCCGTGATGATCGCTGTTTGTTGATTGAGCTGACGCATCATTTCTCGGCCTTATCCCAACCCTACGACAGTTGTGGCAAACAGATAGCTCACGAGATGCTTGTCTTCGTCTGGGCGACGGGCCGGGCAAACTGGAAATACCCGAAGCTCAAGGCAAAGAACAGCCAGATCGCGACATTGATCCAGCCGAGTGCATTCGTCACGCCAGCAAGCTGGCCAAGCAGCAGGACGACAAAGCCGATTGTGTCCCCGACGACAACGGCGAAAACGATAGCCCGGAGGGCCGGATCGGAAGCGTCGGCGTTTCTGGCAAGCCAGAGCAACGTGCCGAGAAGGATGACCATTGCGCCTAGGAGTTGCGCGATCAGGCGTCCCCCTGGATCCAACGTGATGCCGAAGAGGATGAGGAGCGGGACGGGTGCGAGCAGCATGGGGATTCCGAACACGAAACAGACGATGGACTTGACGGCCATCAGGTTAGTGAGTTTCATAGTGGCTCCTGCTTCTCTATACCTTTTCTATCGAATAACGTTTCCCTCTCGGTAGCGGCTCGTTGGTATCAGTTACGCTGATGCTTCGGCCTTACGTACCGGGCATTTTTGCCTGCACCCTCGCGCTCTCCACGCTGCCCGGCACACAGTGCGCACGAATCCAGTCGTCGAGGCGGGTCAGGCTGAGTGGGTAGCGTTCGAGCAGCGCCGTTGCGTCGAAGGTCGTGTCGTGGATGTCGTCGTGGAGCGCGAAGGCCATGACCTGGCTGAGGCCGGGATGCAACGGCCAGAGCAGGCGTGACATGACCCGCAACACACCGCGTGGTACGTGCGTCACCTTTGCACTGCGCCCCGTCAATTGCTCGAACAGCGTCACGACTTCGTTGTTGGTCAGGTTGTTCGCGGGCGGGCCGCCGATCTCGATGGTCTGGCCCACCGCGCTTGGGTCGGCCCAGATCTGGGCGATCAGCTGGGCAATGTCCGGCACCGCGACGAAGTTCCGCCGCCCGGTGCCGCGCCCGAAGATCGTTACGTTGCCCTGCTCGATCAGCGCCTTGCCGAGCAACTCGTAGGCGTGGGTTTCGAGAAAGGCCGTCGGGCGCACGATCGTGAAGGGGACGCCGCTCGCTTGTAGGTACTGCTCGGCGGCGTACTTGTAGCGCAGAAAGGCCGAGGGATGATCCGGCGCAGCCCCGCGCGCCGAGATATGGCAGAAGTGGCGCACTCCGGCGGCCTTCGCTGCGTCGATCAGGTCGCGGTGGCCCTGGTCATCCACCAGCGCCGAGCGCTCTGCGCCGCGCCCAAAGATCGCGTGCGCCGAGGCCACTACGTGGCTGACCCCGGCACAGGCCCGCCGTAGCGAAGCAGGGTCGCGCAGATCGCCCGCCACCACCTCGGCACCCTGGGCCTTGAGGGTGGCGAGCCGCTGCTCGGGCTGCCGTGAGAGCGCCCGTACCGCCGTGCCCGCCGCCAGGGTCTGCTGGGCGACCGCGTGACCGAGCTTGCCGCTCGCACCGACGATCAGGATCATGACTGTACCTCCCTTGTGTTCTCAACACTCCGCTTCGCTCACACCCCAGCGGGGAATGGCGCAGCAGTCACGGCATACATTTGGAGATCGCGTGGTTCACCCCGCCAATCAAGCGTTGGTCGGTGGAATGTTCGATCTCCCACGCGCCAAGCCCATCTCGTTCATATTCTGCGATAAACTCATCAAGATCAGCTTGAGCCTCTGCCAGGGATTGGTAATGTGTCCAGGGTGTATAGCGATCGATTTCGGGGTCAGATGCATAGTCGAACAGGTCTTGAAGATCATCCTGCCGCAATGCCCGTAAGGTCAAGCGCGGTGTCGTCAAGGTCGGGAAGGGGGTAAACAGCGCTGAAAGGGGCGACGGCGCTTCAGGTGCAGAGATAGAGTCCGTCATAGGGAGAACTCCTCGTTGTCGTGTGCTTCTGCGCTTGCCCGATCACGCTACGATAACCGCGAGCGCACCTGGTGCCGGGAAGGGCACTTCGCCGCCTTCCTGGCGGCCTTGCGCGACAACCTCGACGTTCTAGGGTCAACTCGACGCCTAGTGTGACGTTGTAGGGTCAACTCGACGCCTGGTGTTCGCCCTACGACGTATAAAATGTTCGATACGATTTGGTGCATGTAAGGTAGCACAGCAGGCCGCAGATCGCTGTAACATTCTTGCGCTATCCTTGTCCGTTCTTGCGCTTCGGTACCAGCATACTCGGCGTCACCCCGAACGCTTTGCGCACATGTCGTGTCAGGTGACTCTGACTGGCAAAACCCACCATGTGGGCGACTTCGCTGATCGCATGGTTCCCCGCCATCAGCAACGTCTTTGCCTGCTCCACACGGCACTGCAGGACATATTGATAGGGCGGCAGACCGGTGGCCTCTTTAAACGTGCGGGCAAAGTGATAGGGACTGAGATGCGTCAGCGCGGCCAATGCCTCCAGGGTGATCGCTTCACTCAGATGGTCGTGGACATAGTTGCGGATGCGCTGCAATGCGTCCGCCGAGAGGGTGCCTTTCACCGTCACCAGGCTTGGCGGAGCGACCGCATAGGTGCGTAAGAGATGGAGCGCCAGCGTACGCAAGAGGCTTTCCAGATAGAGCATGCCAAACAGCCCCTGCGTCTGCAGTTCCCCGAGCATGGCCTGGCCGATGGCATGCACCAGCGGATCGGCACGACCGAGTTGCGGCATGAACTCGATCTGATCTGGGGCACGCCTGGTCTCCTGGACTGCGGCCTTCACGCTCAAGGCCGGCGGCACACTCACCATCAGGGCTTCGCCCGCACCACCGGCATCCCACGTACAGGTGTGACCACGTGGAATGAGCGCAAGATCGCCGGGCATCGAGTCAGTGTGCATCCATCGATCGAGCTTGATCGACAGTCGCTTGGGGATACGTAGGTGAATAATCAGCAAATCTTCCACGAAGGCCGGGGTCTCAAAGGGGGCCAAGAGATCTGGCTCGTGTCGTCCACCCCGAACTGCAACGCCCTCTGGCAGATGGGGCGGGAGTGGGTGCAAAGGTTCAGCCTTCGGCCCAATGGTATACGGATCAATCTCGGCAAATGAGCACAAATCCAGCGTTCCTGAGGTGACCATCAACCTTCCTTTCACGTGAGTCTGGGCCTCAGTCGAGTCGGAGCAGAGTGCGAAGGCGACCTGGATGCAGTTCAGGGAGGTGTCACAGAGAAGACGAAGGAGCCCGGTAGAGCGCAGATCGGCGTTTCTCCCCTTCTCGCGCAGCCGCCATACGGAGCCGGTATTGTTCTGGGTGGGTCTGGCAAAGAGGATAGCATGCGGTGCGTGATACCAGCGTGATACGGTGCGGGTCAAGCGCGCTCAGGCATGGCCGAGCGCCAGCGCCGATGCGAGCGCGCATTCCAGCAACTCCCGCGCTTCAACGGGGCGTGGCACCGCCCAGGCCTCCAGTGCCGCGACGAGCGGGACTTCTATTTCCGGTGCAAGGGCTTGCTGACCTGGGGCGAGCAGGTGGCGTGCGGCGTCGATCGCCTCGGCGTCGCGCCCCTGGGCCAGGGCGATGCCAATCAGCGGCCAGAGCGCTTGCCAGCAGAGTGGGTAGTGCCCCATGTGGGTCGCCCACGCCTGCTGCGCCTGCTGCGCAAGGCGTTGCGCTTCCGCCAGTTTGTCACGCTGCCAGGCCAGCCAAGCAAGATTCGCCAGCGCCGCGCCGCGATAGTCGTGCATCGTCTGCTGCGTCGCTGCCTGCAGCGTACGCCGGGCGTATTCCTCAACCGTTGCTGGACGCCCCTGACGTCGGAAGCAGATCGTGAGGTAGGCAAGGCAGCGCGTGCGCAGCGACAGATCGCCCGTCTGTTCCGCTTGTTCGAGCGCTTCCAGCAGCGTCTGCTCGGCTTCAGCGAGGGCGTGGTTCCAGAGCAGTTTGAAGCCAAGCCGGAATTGGTAGGCGGTGCGTTGCTCAAGCCCACTGTCGGGTGGCAGGGCAGCCATGGCGGCGTGGGTGTAGCGCACAGCTTCTTCGGACGGTGCATAGCGCAGGTGACGGCTGATTGCGGTGCCAAGTTGTGCAAAGAGCGCCGCACGTTGCAGTTGGGTGCCGTGGTGTTCGATCAGCGGCTGGACGCGAGCCAGCTGTGTTGTCATCTGCGCGGTACGGTTCCACCAGTAGAGCAGGCTGATCTGATCCAGCTGCACCTGGCACCACTCCGCCCACCAGTCGGCGCTCGCATGGTCGGCGGGTGCGCCGAGCAGCGCTTCCGCCGTCTGGTACGATCCGTCGATCTGTTCGTAAGCGGCATTGGCGGCATAAAGCACCGTGCCGATCTTGCGGTGCAGCCGCGCCTGGGCGATCACCTGCGCAGACGGAGTCGCGGCCAATGCTGTGCGGTAGCTCTGTTGCGCTGCCGCGTACGCGGCCTGCCAGTGCTGCACGTCGCCCAGGTCTTCGTAGATCTGCGTCGTCTGCTGATTCCGCTCGCCCCCTGGGGGCACATCGTCGAGCAGCGCAACGGCCCGCTCCAGGGCTGCGTGCGCCTCCGTCTGGGCGAAGATCCGCCGCGCCGCCTGCGCCGCCTGGCGATAGGCGCTCAGCGCCGGGGGTGTTTGTCCGGCCAATGCGTAGTGCTCCGCGACCTGTCCGGCGACCCGGTCAGGGGCATGGGCATACACCGCCTCCAGGGCGACAGCAACACGCCCGTGGAGTTGCCGCCGCCGCGTGCGGCTCAGCTGGGCGTAGGCAGCGTCACGTAGGCGGGCGTGGCTGAAATCGTAGCTGTCGACGTCTTGCTCACGGATAATCCGCCGCCGCCAGGCCTCATCAATGCAGGCGACCAGGCGCGCCTCAGCGCCTGTATGGGCATGCGCCAGGACGCGATACGTGAAGGCCTGCCCAATGACGGCCGCCAATTCGATCATCGCCCGCGCTTCCGGCGAGAGTTGATCCAGCCGGGCCCCAAGCACCTGGCGCAGCCGTGGGGGCAAGGTCGGGAAGGCAGGTTCGCCAGCGGCGAGTCCGGCCCGCACCAGTTCGACGACAAAGAGCGGGTTGCCTTCGGTTGCGCGATAGATCTGGGCTTGCTGCGCTGGAGCCAGCACCTGCCCGGTGAGTTGCCCAGCGAGTTCGTCGGTTGCGCCACGATTCAAGGGGCTGAGCTCGATCCACGTCACCTGCACCTGACGACTGAGGTGCGACTGCCAGGCCCGCAACCGTGCGTCGAGGGCGTGATCCTCGCTGCGCACCGTCGCCACGACGAGGATCCTGACCGCGTGCGCCGCATCGCGTTGCAGCGCGAACAAGAACTGAAGCCAGTCGAGCGTGTCGGGGTCACACCACTGCAGGTCATCGAGGACAAGCAGGAGGGTCTGGTGCCCAGTGAGCATGCCGTGGGCGAGGGCCTGGAAGAAGCGGGTACGCTGCCACGGCTCGTTGAGTGGCTCGGGTGGTGGTAGATCGGGCCGCGTGGTGAACACCTCGGGTAACAGGCGGCTCAGTTCGCGCAGCCAGGCGTCGGCCAACGTTGGCAGTGGACGCTGCTCGCGGAGCCAGGTCACCAGCGGTGCGTACGCCAACTGCTCCGTCGTCGCATAACAGGCAGCGGTAGCGACCCGCACTCCCTGGCGGCCAAGCCAGGCGGCCAGTTCTTCGGCCAGACGCGTCTTGCCGATCCCGGTCTCACCGGCAATCAGCACGAGCCCGGGCAAACCGGCGCGGGTCTGCTGCCAGGCCGCCTGCAGCGTGGCCAGTTCCGTCGCACGGCCAACCAGTGGCGCGATGGCGGTAGGCGGTGCAGGAGCTTCACGTGGCGCAACCGCGGAAGCGATCCGCTGGGCCTGCTCGTAGGCCGCGATGGTGGCAACACTGGGGCCAATGCCAAGCTCGCGCTCAAGGGTCGTGGCGCAGGTGTGGTAGGCGCGCAGGGCGCCGGCGCGGTCGCCGCTGTAAGCAAGGAGGCGGATCAATGTGCGATGGGCTGGCTCGTGGAGCACGTCTAACTGTAGCACCTGACGGGTAGCTGCGATCGCTGCCGCCGTATCGCCCTGCTGCTCGGCGAGCACGGCCAGACGCTCGCTGGCCTCCAAACAGGCGTTGCGGAACTGCTCGCGGTGGGTGAGTAGCCACTCGTCATACAGGCCGGGCAGGAGATCACCCTGGTAGAGCCGACAGGCTGTCTGGAGCTGCGCGCGGGCCGTTGGCAGATCGCCAGCCTGCTCGGCATCGTGGGCGGACGCGAGCGCGACCTGGAATGCGGCGACGTCGAGCGACCAGGGGATCTGAGCATCCCAGGTCAGGCTCTGGCGATCGCTGCGCACCAACTGGTCGAGCGGTGGGAGGGCGCGCCGTAGGCGGCGGAGCAGGCCGCGCAGGTTCGCCAGCGCCTGAACGTCACTCGAATCGGGCCAGAGCTGAAACGCGATCTGCGCACGGCTCAGGGGGGCGTCGCGATGGAGAGCGAGGTAGCCCAGTAAGGCCTGGAGGCGCGGTGACTCAAGGCCGACGAGCAGTTGTCCCTGGATGGCAACGGCACACCCGCCAAGCAAGTGGATTTCAACGGTATCTTCCATACGATCCTCAGCGGCTCTCGTGCAGCGGTACATGCTGCACGGGCGAGGCCTTCAGACCATGGGTGAAGATCGATGTCTGACAAGAATGTAGATGAGATCTAGTATACAGCTTCGAGTGGGCATGGTGCAAGCGTTTTATCACGAAAGCACCACTGGCGTCCTGGCCCGGTTCCTCGCCCGCCGCACCGTCGCCCACGGGCCGCTGGTACGCCGGATCATTGAACGGCGACTCTGCGTGCACCGACGGAACCGCCAAAAACAGCATCAGCACCAGTGTTGAATGTCAACTAGATTTGCCGCCCGTTCTGCCTCACGAACGATCTTACCACATTCATGAACGATCTTACCAGGGCGATGGCATCATACGAAACCGGACACAAAAAGACGCTCTCTGTGGCAGCATGTGCATGCAACCAGCGGCGCAAACGGCGGCACCCGGCAACAACGAGGCACCCGCAAGG